>CAYLRF010000046.1:0-8855 GCA_964385995.1 uncultured Faecalimonas sp. | reverse complement strand
GCTATCTTTATGATGGAGCCTTCCGGAGCGAGATTTCCGTATAACACGCCTATGCCGGGCTCACTGCTGACCGGATTATCAAGCGAGCGGATGACGTCGTCATTGTAGCAGGGCGCGCCTTCGACATTTTCACGGATCGTCTTACCCGTGACCGTGAGAGCGTCACCGTTTAGCTTCGACAAAAGCTTATTCATCAAAGCCGGCATACCGCCCGCCAGATCGAAATCTTTCACCGAGTAATCCCCGCCCGGAGCGAGGTGGGAAAGAAGCGGGATGTTGTTTGAGGCCTCGTCGAAATATTTCCACCACGGAAGCTCATATCCCGCCTCATGAGCTATGGCGGGCAGGTGCAGGATGAGGTTTGACGACGCCGCGACCGCCATGTCTACCGCTATGGCGTTCTTAATGGCGTCCACCGTCATGATCTGACGGGCCGTAATCCCTTCCTCGACGAGCTTCATGATCTGAAGTCCCGCCTTATAAGCCACGAGACGGATCGAACTGCTCACCGCCGACATGGTGGAATTTCCCGGCAGCGTCATGCCCATCGCCTCGGCCATCATGCACATCGAGTTCGCCGTGGTCATGGACGTGCAGGCCCCGCAGGGTCCCCACGAGCCCGCGATGAGGTCGTTATAAAGATCGGGATCTATCTTTCCCTCCGCCATGGTGCCGACCTTATCCTGAGCGCGGATGTGAAGTACTTCCTTGCCGCGTACCTGTCCGTGCGGCATATATCCCCCGGTGACTATGACGGTAGGGATGTCAAGTCTCGCCGCCGCCATAAGATGCCCCGGAACTATCGAGTCGCAGGTGGAAAGCATGACCATGCCGTCGAAGAAATTTCCCTCGACCGTTATCTCCACCTGATCGGCTATCGAGTTTCTGCTGGGAACCTCGATATACTTCGGATCCTTTAACACCATTCCGTCGCAGATGGCCGTAGTCATCACCTCAAGCGGCAGACCTCCCGCCTCGCGCACTCCCTGCTTCACACGCTCCGCGAGCTGATTTAGATGCACATGCCCGGGATTGTACTCATTCCAGGAATTCACGACCGCGATGAGCGGCCTTTTAAGCTCTTCCTCGGAATAACCCATGCCGAGCATGAGACCGCGTCTGCACTCCTCGGCCTCCCCGAACTCCCAATTCGACCGCATGTCCTTATACGTCTTCTTCGCCATAACCTGCCTCCTTTTTTTCCGACGCGCCGACGCCCGCTCCTTCGCGCCATCTTTTGCGCGCCCATCCAACCCTACACCGTCCTACCGTCGGAACCGACCCGTCCGAACCTCGTCCTGACGCAGCCGCTTCCTGACCTTATCTCAAGCTTTCAAGCCTTAAGCCTCGTAACCTTAAGTCTTTTACCTCGCGTTTTCAAAACATCGGACTTTAGCCTTCTAAAACTCGTCCTCCAACATACAGTCAATCATGCCGTCTATGCTCTGGCCGCCGTCCACGAAGATCGTCTGTCCGACTATGAAGCCGCTCTTTTCCTTGTCCGCGAGAAAAAGTATGAGGGGCACCACATCGGAGGGTTTGCCGCCGTGCCCCGCGGGGATCCGACGGTTAAAGCCGTTTATGTCGCGCTCGGAATACCGATCCATGATCTTGGTATAAATGAGTCCCGGCGCGATACCGTTCACATTTATCCCGTATTTTATGAGCTCGACGCCTATGGACTTTGTGAGCATGTTAAGTCCCGCTTTACCCGCGGCATACGGCAGGGCCTTGCGGCGGACCCATGTAATCTCACTGTGAACGGAGCTGATATTGATGATCGAGCCTTTTATTTCCTTGGCGATCATATCCTGCGCCGCGAAATGCGAACAGTAAGCGGCGGCGTTCAGATTCAGATCGATCTGATCGTCCCAGTAGTCAAGCGGCATGTCGGCGAACCCGCCTTTGGGCATTTTTAGGGCCCCGCCCGCGTTGTTCACGAGCACGTCTATTTTCCCGAATCTTTCGATAAACGACTTTACCAGCCTCTCGCACTGATCGCGTTTTGAGACGTCCGCCTGAAAAATCTCGGCGTCCGCTCCCGCCTGCCTGCATTCTTTCGCTACTTCTTCGGCTCCGTCCGGCGTCTTGTAATAGTTAATGCCGACGTCATAGCCTTTCTCGGCGAAAGCGACCGCCGCCGCCGCGCCGATTCCGTGCGACGAACCCGTGATAAGAACTGATGGTTTCATAAAAATAATCCTTTCCGTGTAACAGCTACACTGCCTTTGACCGCCGGTGCGGTCTGCCTTTTAAAAAACTTTAAAAACAAGCGTGGGATGACCCCGAACCTGAGAGGAAATGCGGGTGTCTATTCCCTTTCGAAAACTTTAAGAAACAAACGTGGGGTGACCAGCCTTTGTGAGTATCTCCCGCACCGTATGAAGCGGCAAAAACAGGTGTTCCGGCCGTTTTCCTCCCACATGATCCACAAGCTTTTCAGCGAGAAGCGCCGCGTCGCGGCACCCGCCGTCCCACTCTCCGAGGATGAAAGCCTCGTATTCATCCATGATAGCCGCGCACTCGCTTAGGGCCGCCTTTGAACTTTCCGCGCCCTCGATCTTTTCTCCCACGGGAAGATACGGGTGAGCGCATAAGATGCGCCGAATATCAAGCGTGAGCAGTTTTTTAATGCTCTGCCTGTATCCTTTAAGATCCATCACGAGAGCCGTGCCCTGAGTTACGGTGCCGTTCCATTGGAGCGAATCGCCGCTTATAAGCGACCCGGTGCGCTCGTCCAGAAAACAGACCGTATCGGTGTCGTGCCCCGGTGTGTGAATGAGCCGCAGATACCCTCCGATAAGCTCGTTATCCTTTACCAGTCTCACGGGCTCGCAGCCCTTTAAACCGGCGGGCGCCTCGGGACTGTGATCGGGAAACGCCGCGCGTATCTTTTTGCTGTAAAGGAGCGGGTCGCGAAGTTTGGCCGCCGAAGAGCTAAAGCAGACGGGGTAAAATCCGTTTTCGCAAAGTACGTAATGCCCTCCCACATGATCCCCGTGGCAGTGAGTACATAAAAGCCACGTGATGTCCTCGCTTGAAAATCCCCTCTCCTTCAGCGCGGGGAGGATGATGTCTCTCGCGTCGGAATCGGACGAGGCGCTGTCTATCAGGTAGTTACGCTCTCCAAGCACCAGATAAACGCCCGTCCAGATGGGCCCTAGCGGCACCTTAAGAAGCTCTATGTCGGGAGCCACCCGCATGAAACTCGGCATTTTTTAACCTCCTCCTTACTTTTTACCGCATGTTGACGTCTGCTCCGTCTCACATCTACTCTGACGATGTAACATTACCACCATACTCAACGTTTCACAATGTGAGAAAATGAAAAATAAAACCGAAATTTTAGCATTGTAATTCGCGCCGGTAGTGATAAAATTAAATGTTACCTTTCACATGAAAAGAGGTAAGTATGAGCAGAACCGTAGTTCACGCGATTTTCGACAATCGCGGAAAAGCTTATGTCAAATGGGAGTCCCTTATGTCGGGGCTTACGGGAGCGTGCGCGAACGCGGGGATGGCGCTTCAGGTACATTCTCCCGATGACATCCCGAAACTTGCCGAGTCGTGCAAAGATCCCGTCGTCTTATCGGGCACAGACGAGAAATTCCTGCGCGAGGCCATAAACCGGCTAAGGGAAGCTCATCTTCGCATAGTGCTCGCGGGAAATGACGGCGAACAGTTCGATTCGGGCATTTCCTGCTCCTCCCCCTCTCGCAAGGAAGAGGCGCGGCAGATGATAAATTACCTCTACGGGTGCGGCCGCAGACGGATAGCCCTCGTAGGCTTCGGTTACCGCTCGCTTAACGACAGGATGAGACTGCAGGCGGCCTGTGAGACCATGCGGGTATTTGAGATAAACCACGATATCGCGGACGAATATTCATGGCTGAAGGATCCGAAGACGTGTATCGACGCGTTCGTGCCGAATGCCTTAAATTACGACGCTGTCCTGACACCCAACGACGTCATCGCCGTAAGTCTCGTAAACGCTCTGGAAACCAACGGCATTAAGGTGCCCGATCAGCTCTATGTGGCGGGCTTCGGCAACATGATGATAGGGCGTTTTCACATTCCCGGCATCACGTCGACCGACATGGATATGAACATGGTGGGAAAACAGACGTTTACCGTATGGCAATGCCTCAGAAAAGATATCTCCGGCAATCTCGTCTGCCGCGTCACTGTACCCTGCCGCATACATGTCCGCGAAAGCACCGGGTGCCGCCCGGTTCTCAGTAAAGCGGCCCCCGACCTTCCGATATTCGAGGATCATTATTACGACAATGAGATGATCGCGCCCCTTGAGGCGATGGAAAGGTGCCTCATCAGTCTGGACAGAACAGACGCGGAGATACTGTCGGATTACTGCGAGGGATATAATAACTCGGAAATATGCGACCGCCGCTTCATCTCGGAGGGATCGCTCCGTTACCGGAGAAACCGCATTTTCGAAAAACTGGGAGTCGCGGGCAGAAGACAGCTTTTGGAAATGGTGCGGCTGGTATTCGGAAACCACAATCCTTTCGAGAAACTGAGCCTGGCCGCCCCGTCCAGGACCCGCAAGAAAAAGTAATTCTCCTTCTCCGCTTTCACGCCGGCTGTTTTTTGCGGCCTTTATTCGCCCGCATCATCCGGCGGTATCGAAAACAGACGGGTGAAAAGTGAAAACGGGCGGGTAAGGCGGGCGAATCTTCCTTCACTTCACGGTTATCACCGAATGTATGTAGAGCCTGTCAAGCGCGAATTTCACTCGGCCGTCCTCATAGGTAAATGAAAGCGGCCTGTGCTCCGGCTCCAGCGTGACCGCGCGCGGCGCAGTAGGATATTTAAGCTCCACGCGCAGATCCGAAAGCGGCGGTATCTCATCCATACTGACAGGCATTTCGCGAAACGCGTAAATCGGCGACCCGCACAGCATGTTTATGAGATTCACACATGTCATCCCGTCTTTTTTCATAAGAACCACATCGACGAACGAGGAGCCGCTTACCCTCACGGCGGGATCCGGCCAAAGATCCTTCATCACACCTGCGGTAAATGTCCGAAGTCCCGCGGGCATCGAAAGCCTCACGCCTTTACTGGTCTTCACCTCGTCGCTTAAAAGCGAGAAGGCGACTGCCCGGATCTTTCCTTCCCCGACACCCGCCTCGAAGACGGCCGGGATCGGCTCTTTCTCGCCGAATTCATCCGTATACATATCCGCCAAAACTTTGCCCTCGCCTTTCACCTCACAGTAATCGGCGCACCATCCGATAAGCTCCCCGTCCTTCTCGGGGTAGACGGAAGCGGCAGGCATTTTCTTAACTTCGATATTCATTTCTTTCGCGAAATGCGCCGCCGCGTCGGGGCCGATAAGCATGACCCGGCCGCCCGACTTGGCGTAATCCGTGATCTTTTTCTTCTCATCCTCTGTCATGACGGCGTAATTCGGGACGACTATCATGCCGCAAACCGAAAGATCCTCGTTCGGATAGATGACCTCGGCGGAAAATCCGGCCGAAAGAGCCGCGTTTAAAGCCGCGTTCATCTGTTTCAGATTTTCCTGAAGCAGCGGGTCAAACGGCTGCATCTTCCCCGCTCTTGCCGCGCTTACCTCGGAGTCAAGCCGCGCCCCGGCCGAGAAAAATATACCGACCTGATGTATCGGCTCGGCTTTAAAGCAATACTTCTTGCGGGCGTTGCAAAATTCGGACAGCGCCTTATATCTTCCCGCCGCCCGGCTTGAGGTGCGGTCGGATATCCCGTGACAAAACTCAAAACCGCCTCCCAGGGAAAGGCTGACCGCGGCTTCCTGCATAAGCTGCGGGATTTCCTTATCTGTCTGAGGAAGTTTGTCCATATTCATGGCGTCAAAGGGCTTTAAAAATCTGCCGAACCACGACATGGCGTCCCACGGTTTTCCCGCCTTCGCGGCGATCCTCGTCTCAAGCCTTAAAAGCTCAAAATGCGCGAGGTCGAAAGATATATGATTTACCGGACTTTCCTCTCCCGCTTCGTCGAACTGATTCATGAGATGATTGGAGCATACCTGAAAAGCCGGCGCCTTCTCTTTCACGGCCTCGGTATAAGTCTTCAGGTATTTCTTAAACGTATCCGCGAGAAATTCGATATATCTCGGAAAGTCCTCATCGTCGCTTTTCGGAATCGATCTTCCGTATTTTGCGCGGTACGCCGCCTGCGCCCCCGGTCCGTAATCCGGCACGACTCCCCAGACATCCCCGTCCATCCACACGCCGTCCAGCTCATAATCCACGGCCAGCTCTAAAAGCTGCGGGATGAGCCTTTCGGTAAGGTACGGCCCGAACATGGACATCCACGCGTCGCTTTTCCGACCGTTCTCATTCGTGACCGCCCATTCGGGATGCTGCGCTGCCGCCGCCGCGTCCCAGAGTGAGGAGTGATGCGCGTAAAGGGCCACGCCGCAGCGCCTCGTGACGTCCCTCCAGACGCGGAGCCTGTCGACACCCTCCGCGAGGTCCGCCGTCACACCCGCTTTCGTGGGGTAACTGCTGTATCCCGGGTGCCCCTTCGTGTCCACCTGTACATAATCCGGCTTCACATACCGAAGCATACGCTCCATTTTCTCCGGATCCGTGTGTATGCCGACGTCTCGTGAATTTGTATTCGCGTGAAAATCAAAATGCAGTCCGAATACCGAGTCCTCCCTGCGTTTTACCGTTTCATTCATCCTTCCCGACCTCCTTTAGCGCTTCCTCCAGCTCAACGAATGTTTCCGCCATATTTATCCTGCGGCGCACGGCGGCGGCGTTTTTAAGCCCCGATACATACCATGACACGCGGCTTCTCATCTGCCTTACGCCCTGCCTCTCGCCGTTATAATTTATCTGCATGGCCGCGTGGCAAAGGGCCATTTGCTTTCTCTCCTTCGCCGACGGCGCGGGAGGCACCTTCCCCGTCTTTTCATACGTCAGGATCCGTGAAAATATCCACGGATCGCCCCTCGCGGCCCGTCCTATCATGACGCCGTCACAGCCGGTCTCGCGCGTCATGCGGACGGCGGCCTCAGGGGAAGTCACATCCCCGTTACCTATGACAGGTATGCTTACCGCTTCCTTTACGCGGCGTATGATATCAAGATCCGCCCTGCCCGAGTAGTACTGCTGTCTCGTCCTCGCGTGTACCGTCACGGCCGACGCCCCCGCGTCCTCGGCGGCTTTCGCGATTTCCACGGCATTTGCGTGGACGTCGTCAAAGCCCTTTCTCATCTTCACGGTGACGGGCTTCGCCGAGTTTTTTACGACGCTTCTTGTGACGGAGGCGGCGAGCCTTACATCGAGCATGAGAGCGCACCCCTCGCCGTTTTTTACCACCTTGGGCACGGGACAGCCCATATTTATATCGATTATGTCGATCGGAAGCTCGCTTAAGTACGCCGCCGCCTCCCCCATGATCTCGGGGTCGGAACCGAATATCTGGACGGACACGGGTCTTTCCTCAGGGCCGGTCCTTAAAAGCCCCTCGGTGCGAAGACTTCCGTAATGCAGCGCGTTCGCGCTCACCATCTCCGTACAGACCAAAGCCGCACCCTGCCTTTTGCACAGCAGACGAAACGGCATATCAGTCACGCCCGCCATGGGAGCTAAGATATAGGGACTCGTAAGCGTCACGCCTCCTATAGCCGTTACGCGATCTTCTGCCCGCACCTTCCTAATCCTTACGCCTCCCCGCCCTCTTTTCGTATATGATTCGCAGTCCGTCCATAGTAAGGTGCGGATCGTAAACGTCTATCGCCTCGGTCTCCGGCACGATGATATTGCCGAGGCCCCCCGTCGCCACCGTCGTGGCTTTCTCGTATCCCGCTTCCTTCAGCCTGCGCACGATATACTCCACCTGGCCGATATATCCGAACACCAGTCCCCCCTGCATGGAAGACACCGTCTCCTTACCTATGATGTCGCGCGGCTTTTTGATCTCTATCTCGGGCAGCATGGCCGCTCCCGACCACAGCGCCCTCGCGCTCGTGCGTATGCCGGTGGAAATGAGTCCGCCCTCGAACACGCCGTCCTCACTCACCACATCGTAGGTGGTGGCGGTGCCGAAATCAATGACAATCACCGGCCCTTTATATTTCTCATAAGCCGCCACGGCATCCACTATCCTGTCGGTTCCTATCTCCTTGGGATGTTCGGTATTGATCTTAAGCCCCATCTCGAGATTTGAGGGGACTATGGGCCTCACGTTGAAATACTTGATAATGGCGCTTCCCAGAGAGTGCATGATATCCGGCACGACCGAGGAGATGATCACGTCGTCGATATCGGATATGCTGAAATTTCTGTGCACCAAAAGATCGCACAGCCCGATCCCGTATTCGTCCGACGTGCGGGGCTGTTTGGCCGTCATGCGAAATGTGGCCTTTAAATCCTTTCCGTCGAAAACTCCGAGTGAAATATGCGTGTTACCCACGTCCACGGCAAGCAGCATTAAAAAACCTCCGAATATGTGATGACAGATTTTAAAATTCGCTCCGGCAGTCACGCGTCAGAGCGTCCGCGCGTTTAAACTTCCTCCCCGAGAAAGAAAACTCTGTAATAAAGCTCAAGCGCGGTCAAAAGATCCTTTTTCTTCTCGCGAAGATCCTTAATCTTAAGAGCGCTTCCGATATCGTCAAAGGCGAAATCGTCTTCCTTCGCCGTGACTTTAAAGAGAAGATTCCCCTCTTTATCGTAAAGAAGCGTCAAAATACCGCTTATCTCCTCCGTATACAGGACGCACATGATCTTCAGCTCGTCCTTCACGCTCTGCGGCAGCGCGTCAAAATCGGGATTCAGATAAAAATTTTTCTCGTACGCGTTCGCCGCGCAAAGCACCACTTCATCTTCGTACATGTC
>CAYLRF010000045.1:9990-12370 GCA_964385995.1 uncultured Faecalimonas sp. | reverse complement strand
TCTGAAATTCATTTACTATCTTAAGCAAAAATGATACTATATTACGAAGTTTCCCGGCGGTCACCCCGCCCGGAGATTTTCCCGTCAGACCGGTCCATGAATAATAACGACCGCCTGTATTTCTTTCTCAGTGAAAGCACGCAGATGACAAGCACGACCGGAAATCCCACCCCGGCAAGCACTCCCGCCCGCAGGTTATCTTTCGCCGCTTGCGAGACATTGCCGACGATGGCGGGTCCCACCGCCGCGCCCACATCTCCCGCGAGCGCGAGAAGAGCGAACAGGGCCGTGCCTCCCGTCGGCATTATCTTAGAGGAAATACTTATAGTGCCGGGCCACATGATACCGACGGAAAAGCCGCAGAGTGCGCAGCCTATGAGTCCGAAGACCGGCGAGTGTGAAAGCCCCGCCGTAAGATAGCTTACGAGACACAGGAGGCCGGATACGATCATAAATACCGTCAGATCGATTTTCTCTCCGTATTTGCCGTAGAAAGTGCGGCTTAGAGCCATAAACAGCGCGAAACCGCACGGCCCCGCGAGGTCACCCACGGCCTTTGACACGTGCAGCGCGGATTCCGCGAACGCCGACGCCCATTGCGCCATCGCGACCTCGGATGCGCCCGCGCATACCATGAGCAGCAGACAAATCCTAAACGTCCCGGTCTTAAAGAGCTGTCCCATCGACATGCTTTTTTCTTCTTCGACGAGCTTTTCGATCGGGCAGACGGCGAAATTTATGATGTTGAAAAGCGGGATGAGCGCCCAAAGGCAGATAAGGATACGCCACTTATCCAATCCGAACACGGAGAAAAACAGTGTCGAGAAGAGTATTACGACTACGCAGCCCCAGCTGTACGACGAATGCAAAAGGCTCATCATGCCCTGCTTGTTCTCAAACGGGCACGCCTCTATGATGGGACTTCCGAGCACCTCGGTAATCCCTCCGCCCACGGCATATATGACGACGCAGATTAAAATCCCCGCGAAGGGCGACGGCAAAAGCCCGGGAAGCACGGCAAGCAGTATAAGTCCCAGCCCCGAAGCGATCTCGGCCGCGATGATACACGGCCTGTATCCGATCCGGCCCGCGACCTTGCCGCAGAAAAAATCGACCAGAATCTGCGTCAGAAAGAAAACGGCGGATATTAAGGACAGCCTGCCGAATGAAATCCCGTATTCGCGGTAAAATGTCATATAAAGCAGCGGGACAAATACGGCGCAGACCGACTGAGTCATAAATCCCAGATAACAGGCAAGTACCGTTCTTTTGTATTTCACTCGCCGTAACCTTTCACTTTCAGTTCCGGCATCTTGGTCATCACCTTAGAGTCGGAGGGTATCGACTCGGTGACGAAGGTATTTCCCGCCACGGTCACGTTGCTTCCGATGACGGTGTCACCGCCTAAGATGGTGGCGTTCGCGTAGATTATCACGTTGTCCTCGATGGTGGGATGGCGCTTGACTCCCGCGAGCAGCTGACCCTTCCTGGTGGAAAGAGCCCCGATGGTAACGCCCTGGTAAATACGCACCCCGTCGCCTATGACGGCCGTCTCACCGATAACCACACCCGTACCGTGATCGATAAAAAGATACCTGCCTATCTTCGCGCCGGGATTTATGTCTATCCCCGTCTTTCCGTGGGCGTATTCGCTCATTATGCGGGGAATCATCGGTACATTCATCCGATACAGTATATGCGCGTATCTGTATACGAAAATGGCGTAAAGTCCGGGATAGGCGAGGATGACTTCCTCTCTCGATTTCGCGGCGGGATCTCCTGATAAATGAGCCTCGACATCCTCCATGAGCATTTCACGAACCTCCGGAATCTTCCCGATAAATGTCAAAACGAGATCTTCCACATCACGTTTCCCGGAAACAGCGACGCCGATCTGGCCCGCGAGCCGCCCGTAAAGCGTGAAAAGCATATCTTTTAAAGGTCCTGTCTCCGGCAGATATTCCGAAAATGTGATCCGATAAAGATCGTCAACAATCCCGTATATCTCCTGTCTGTCCGGAAGCCGCGTCTCGGCGCTTAAAGCCGTCTTCGAGGCTTCTAACTTCTCCGCCGTATTTAAAATCTCTTCCCTTGCCTTTTCGCCGATCATATCCCTGGGATTTCCTTTCATTTATGCCGCGACTTTTCAAAGTAATATACGAAAGTCATCCGCGTTTGTCAATATGACCCGGCTCTCAAAATCATGCGGCGCGGCGTTCTCTTTTCCCTCTTTGTGCGCCACGCCGGGGCCACTTGATTTGCCTGCAGTGATCTCTTCTCCCTCTTCACGAACCGCACCGGAACCGCTTGATTTGCACGGAGCAGTCTCTTCTCCCTCTTCACACGCCGCGCCGGACTCGCTTGATTTGCACGGAGCGGT
>CAYLRF010000045.1:0-9890 GCA_964385995.1 uncultured Faecalimonas sp. | reverse complement strand
TCTCTTCTCCCTCTTCACACGCCGCGCCGGACTCGCTTGATTTGCACGGAGCGGTCTCTTCTCCCTCTTCACACGCCGCGCCGGAACCGTTTGATTTGCCCGCAGCAGCAGTCTCTTCTCGCTCTTCACACGCCGCACAGACGGAAATGAAATAGCCGCATTTTCTTAGATAATACGTAATTATCCGGCACGCCTGCGGTACGCCGTCTCTTAATACGCGCGCGCCGCCTTCGCCGAACCGCGTCTCGAAAGAATTAAGCGCAAGGCCAAGGCCCTCTCCCGTCATCTTCATATAACTTTCCCTTACTGTCCACAGAAGGAGAAACCTTGACTTTACGGCGCGGGAACCTTTTAGACCCGCCGAAACGCCCGTGCCGTTATATACTTCGAACGCTGACGTCACGTCGGCCGTATTTACTGTCCGCACGGCCGGCGCAAATCCTTTATCGTCATATATGAAGGCCTTCTCCTCCGCGGATAAAAACCGATCGGCCATCATGTTTACCGTCCCGCTTTTTATCGGACGCGCACATGACTCTATGTCGCACCCCACGGGGGTATCCGATACGGCGCATATCACCATCCCGTCCGATAATTCCCGGCAGGAGGCCGCGTCGGACCTTAAGGCGCCGTTTGAAATCGGGACGGCGGTATGGGCGATGTTAAAATATATCCCGTCCGCCTCGGGCTTCCCGTGCCGCCCGCGCCTGATACTTCTTACGTCTTTTCCGTAAAGCCGAAACACATAATTTAAAAGAAGCGCGGACGCGAATTTCATCCTCCTCGCGAGGGGAGTCTTAGCGGAGAGGACACTGCGCTTCTGCTCATCCGTAAGCACGCTAAAATACGCGTAAGGATCGATCTTCTCACCCGAGAACCGATCCGCGCCGGACAAATCCGCATGGGGCGCATCCGAGGCAACCAAATCCCCGCTAAAACCGCGCGTGGCAAATGAATCCGCATGGGGCAAATCCCCGCCGCAGACATCCACGGCAGACAAATTTCCGTAAGAGAAGTTCTTGCCGAGATCGTCTCCGTCCTCAAGAGGATCCCCCGCCGCGGAAATGTCAAGCGCGTAGATACCCGTCATCGCCGCTCCCTTCCCGAAAATTCCGGTGGCGCGTCCGTCACCGATTTTTATTACTTTGCTTTCTTATGTCCGCCTCATAATCGGCGATCTTTTCTTCCCACGCCGCCGAAAGCTCCTTCTCGCCGCGGCGGTCCGAAAGTCCGACTTCAGTCCTTAGGTATTCACCCATATAACGGGCCAGTTTCTCGGCTCCCGACAGATTCATGTGAAGTCCCGCGTCGTAAGTATCCGTGTCGTAATCTATGCCTGTCTCATCCTGAATCTTAAGAAAATTGATGTAGGAAAGGCCGTATTTTTTCGCGTAATCCGTAACCTGCTTCTCATATTCGTCATACCAATACGGATACAGGCTCGGCGCCTTTATAAGAATCAGTCTTATGCCGTGTTTATCGCAAAGCTCTCTCATCTTATCAAGATATGACATGGCCCTGTCTCCGAAAGTGTAATCCGCAAGCGGCCTTCCCTCGGGGACATTTTGGGCGGACTTTACGTCGGTTCTCATATAATATCCGTTATGCGAGACCTTTTTCCTCGTAAACATATATTTAAAATCCGATTCTTTTAAGTCGTTCCATCTGGTATGATAGCGAAGTATCGGAAATACGTACTCGATGAAATGCTCCTCCGGCATCATGGAGGCGTTGATCGCCTTTACCTTCACGGGCGACCATTTCATCCCTTCCAAAGTCATGCGGTTATAGGCCTCACTTTGCGGCTCGTCATACTGAAGGGACTGGACGTTAAAAATAACCGCCTTCGGCGTCTCGTAGCGAAGCGTATCCTCGAGCATGTAATAGGACTGCCAGATGTATTGCTGCGCACTGCCGCGAATGTAACTGTTTATGCCGTACTCTTTCCAGAGAGTGACGGGAGAGAAATTCTCATACACCTCGCAGTCGCCCACGAAAATGACGTCGTGATCCTTTTCGTCGCCGTAGTATTCCGCGACAAGCGAGCCCTCTACCGTATCGTCGGCGTATTTGGGGACGAAGAGCTTTTGAAGCAGGAAAATGACTCCCGCGATGATAAACACGCTCACCGCGATTTTGATGAATCTCTTTATGTGATTTGACTTTTTTTGACTTTTCGGAACGTTCTTTTTTTCACGCATGTCTTTATGCCTCATCCGGATCTTCATCAGCCCCGGGCGTTACCTCTTTTAGGGAAAATTCGTAAAGGGCCTTACTTAAAACCTGTTATAAATAAACTGGCTCGCGTCGTAATTTATCCCGTATGCCCCGAAAATAATTATCGCGAGGAAAAGCGCGAACAGCGCGGCAAATCTCACGGCGTAAGGCTTCTTCGCCAGACGCTCTCTTACGCTCCCTTTTCTTTGCGTAAGGCTCACCGCGAGCATTATAAGTACGCCTGCCGCGACTATGACATAATCCGCCGCCGACAAGCCTATCTTCATGAGAGAGCCGTCCGCGAATATCTTCCAATTCCCCGCCGTGAACACCGATCCTATGAGTGAAAAGGCTGTCCCCGGCGAAGCGTAACAGTCGAATATGTGAAGAAACGATATGAGAAGCACGGTCCTTACGGCCATAAAAGCCCTGTAAATCCCCGTGCCCGCGAAGCGAAATTTCGCGTGAAATTTCCCGTATAAGGGCGTAAGCTCCTCCGACACCATCAGAATAAGCCAGTTTAAAAGCCCCCAGATAACGAAATTCCAATTCGCCCCGTGCCAGATGCCTGTCGCGAGCCATACTGTAAACGACGAGAGATACACGGGAAGCCTTTTCCCCACCGCCATGCCGAAATGTCTGCGCGAAAACCCCGAGAATTTCTGCATGAGTTTAGATACGGACACCGGGTAAAAGACATAATCCCGAAACCACGTCCCCATGGAAATATGCCATCTTCTCCAGTATTCCTTAAGCGACGGGGAAAAGAACGGGAGATTGAAATTCTCCTTCAGTTTTATCCCCATGGCCTCGGATATGCCGATGGTGATATCAATGCCGCCCGTAAAATCGGCGTAGAGCTGGGCCGTGTAAAGTATCATCCCCGCGACTACGTAGGCGCCGCGGTATTTACCGGCGTCGCCTATGACGGTACTGACTCCGATAAGCAGTCGATCCGCGATGACAGTCTTTTTAAAATACCCCCAGAGCACGCGCTGCAAGCCGGACAAGACGGTACGCGAGTCAAATTTATGCTCTGAGAAAAGGGTTTGTGAAAGATCGCCGAAACGGCTTATGGGTCCCTGGATAAGCTGCGGAAAGAAAGAGATAAAAAGAGCGAGCTTGAACGGATTTTTCTCCGCCCGCACAGTCCCCCGGTATACATCGATCAGGTATCCTATCGCCTGAAACGTGTAAAATGAGATACCCATCGGCAGCGCGAGCGTAAGAAACGAGAGCTTTTTTTCGCTCCCGAACGCCGAGAGAATGCCGTTCGCGTTCGTGATGAAGAAATTACCGTATTTTAATACCGCGAGAATACCGAGATTAAAAAGCACGCAGAATAATGATATGCGAAAGCGGATCTTTTTTTGCCTGAGCCGCCAGGCTTTCTTCGCGGCGCGGTCAAGCTTTTTACCCTGCTCCTTCAGGTAACGATCCTGCGCCGTAAGATTATTTCCCACGCCCCTCGCCGCGATATATACGGTAAGCGTCGTCACCGCGATATATATAAGGTACGTGGGCCCCGCGAAAAAATAAAAGAGGTAACTTGCTCCCAGCAGGAGCGGCCACTGCGCTTTCTTCGGAACCAGATAATACGCGATAAAGAGAATGATTAAGAATCCCAAAAACTCATAGGAAGTAAACAGCATCCGGTTCTCCCGTCATTTGACGATTCTCGAGGTATACTCTATCGACTCGATAAGATCCCCGTCAAAAATAAAAATCAGTCTCGTGCCCTTCCCTTTATCGTATATATAGCTCGTCCCCGCCTCGGTATAATCGGTGCCGTAGGCGTCTGTGACATCATCTTTCGTCATGGAAAGATCTATGCCCTCGCGCGTGGCGGCGTTGTCGGTCTTTAATACTATGCGCGTGATACGGTCGGTATCCCCGTCGGGATATGTCTCTATCTCAAACGACTTGTAGTTATAAAATTTGGCCATACCGTCCACGGCGCAGCCCGGCGCTTCGTAATAGCTGTCGGCTTCCCCCAGCTTCTTAAGCACGTCTTTCATGTCCATATCCGCGAAGAGCTTTGTCTCATTTTCCGTCTCGAATATGTATCCGCCGTCTGTTTCGGTTTCGCTTTTGGCCCCCCCCTCTGCGTTTTTTTCATCTCCGGATTTGCCGTCACCCGCGGCCGCCTCTTTCCCGCAGCCCGCCATGACCGCGGTGAGCGCCAAAAGAGCGATAAGAGTCAAAAGGATTTTAAAAGCGTTTTTCATACCGTCTTTCATGGATATTTTCCCCTCCGATAAAACACCTGTGCATAGCGTCGAAAAAGATCTACGCGTCTTCCTGCGCGAGTTCATACACCATACCGGCTATGGCCTCAGCCGAGTTGAAATTTTCCGGCACTATCTTATCGGCGGTAACCGTCACGTCAAATTCGTCATTTATCTCGGCTATCAGGGTCACTATGTCAAACGAGTCCAGCACGCCGTCATCCGCCAGATCCTCACGTGTATTAAAATCCACATCCCCGTGAAGATCGCTTAACATATCCAGTATGCCCTCTCTTATCTCGTCCATACTTATACCGTCATCTGTCGCTCCCATAATTTCCTCTTTCCGACGCGTTTTTCCGCGTCATCAGGCTGGCCTTAAAATTTTACTTCCAAACTTTTTACTCTCATTAACTTAACTTCCGGCTTGTCTGTCACGCCGTCCGTTTCTTTTAAAATAACAGGCCGCCTAAAGAAGGTTTTTAAGCGCGATACGGTCGATTTTCCCGCTCTGAGTGAGAGGAAATTTATCAATCGGCGTAACGCGAGACGGCACCATGTACTGCGGAAGTTTTTCCTTAAGCTTACATAAAAGCTCTCCCGAGCCTATGTCTCCCGTGTAAAACATGACTATCTTATCCCTACTCTCATCGTAAACGCAGGATGCTATCCCGACGCCGTCAGTCATCATCGCGTCGGCCTCTATTTCGCCAAGTTCCACACGGTGGCCCATGTGCTTTATCTGATAATCCTTTCGCGATACGAAGATGAGATCGCCGCTTTTGTCGCGCCTTACGATGTCGCCTGTGCGGTAAATGATCTCAGGGTAAGCGGTATTTAAAGGATTTTGCACATACGCGGCCGCCGTCCTTACGGGATCGTTATAATAACCCAGCGTGACGGAGGCTCCTCTTATGCAAAGCTCTCCCTCGTCGGATAAACGGTCATTTTCATCCAGCAGCAAAACCTCGGTATTCGCGAAAGGCCGCCCTATCGGGATGGACTCTCCGTCATTTATGTCACGGGTCACGTGATAAAAGCAGCACATGCCCGTTCCCTCCGTGGGGCCGTAAAGATTCGTAAACGATACTTCTGGGAGCGCCTTACGCCATACGCGAAACTGCTTTAGCGGAAATACCTCCCCTCCGAATGCCACCGTCCTTAAGTAAAGGGGCTTTATGGTATCAAATGTCCCGAAGGCGGATATCATGGTAAGCGCCGACACCACCCAGCAAAGGGTGTTTATCCTGTGCTCGTTTAGGTATTCCACTAACTTCACGGGAAACATAAAAAGCTTCGACGGTATGATATACGCGGTCGCGGCGAATTTCAATGTGGGAAAAATGTCCTTTAAGCAGGCGTCCATGTAAAGCGGAGCCTGATTTCCGAATACGGTATCTTCGCCAAATGAAAGCGCGTCCGAGAGCTGCTCAGTGTAATCTATAACCGATCGGTGGCTGGCCGCCACACCTTTGGGCGTGCCCGTAGACCCGGAGGTATATACGACGTATACGGGATCGACATCAAGCGCCGCCGCGCGTACGTCCGCGAGCTTACGCGCGTCTTCGCACGTCGCCGTAAGATCGTCATACAGACGCACGTCGCAATCGAAATTTAGGCTAAGCGCCAGCTCTTTCGCTCTTTGCTCCGTGTAACCGTCACATATCATAAGACGCGGTCTGCAGTTATCAAGTATCATCTCCATCCTGGCATCCGGCATCTTCTCATCGAGCGGCACATAAAAACAGCCGCCCGCTATCACTCCCAGAAAAGCGACGACGGCCCTCGGGTGCCTCTTCGTGAAAACGGCGACGGGCTCACGATAAATCCCCTCGCCGCAAAGAAAGCTCCCTATCGCCCGGCTCTGCTTATATACCCGCTCGAAGGTAAAGTCATCCTCCCCGTCCGAGTAGGCGGTTTTTTCCGGCCGTGCGCTCACGGCGTTGTCCAGATATGAAAGTACGTTGGTTATCATGGTATCACGAACATGAGGGATACAGCGAGCGGTCGTACTCATGCGACCCGTCGTGCGCGTCGGAAAACGGCTTTATCTGCTCGTCGGTGTAATAAAAAAGCTCCGCCTTATCCGCCCACCTGGTAGCGTCGAAATGTCTCCACCCCTCGCCGATATTTATCAGATTCCAATAATGCGTGTTTCTTTCTCTTGTGCCATGGATATCCATGTTGGGGATCCCGGCTTTGGTAAGCAGACATTTGGCCACGCTCGCAAACACGTAGCAGTCGCCCCGCCGTTTTACGATACCTGAGTAGGCCGCGTCCACCCAGCTGTCCATAGGTATCTCTTCCACCCACATGATCTTTTTGTTTATCCAGTTAAATATCGTCCTCGCGGCGTCCATCTGCGACATCCGCGCCGTACCGAGAGTCTGAAGGATGTTATCGGCGGCGGCGTTAAGCTCGGCTTCCTTCGCCGCGTTCTTTTCGGGATCCGCGAGAGACTCGGCCGTCACGACATGGAGCATGGTTTTCGCGAAGGATTCGTTGCCCGACATATCCTTCGCCTTGTAGATTATGACATACGATCCGGTGCGCCTTAAGTCCGCCTCGCCGTCATCCACGGTGAGCTTCGGTTTCGGGTCCACGTTATCTCTTACGGTTATTCCCCTCTTATACGAGACTGACGAACCCACGGCCGCAGTGATTTCCCTCACGCCCTCTATGACCGGCGGCTCGTCGTCCTTTATCACGTTCAATTCGACCTTTCGGCCGGAGTTGTGACCATTTCCCGCGTTTTCGCCCGCGTCGGCGCCCGTGCTTAAATCACCGCTCTTCGCCGTGTTCTTTCCGGACGTTTCGGCAAGCGACCTTTCCCCTTTCGCGAATCTCACCGAGAAAAAGATAACACCCGCCAGCGCCGCCATGACGCATAGGACAATGATAATATTTCTCCTGATGACGGCTTTCTTGCGTATGGCTTTTCTTCGCCGCCTCAGCTGTTCGACGCGGTCGACCGGCTCGGTTATCTCCTTTCTTCGCATTTTGAAAAAATCTCCTTAAAATCACACCCCGATTTTCGGGCAGATATCATCCAGACAGCACTTAACACACGCGGGGCGCGTCCTTGCCGTACACACCGCTCTCCCGTGGCATACAAGCCTGTGGCAAAAATCGCTTCCCTCCTCGGGAGGAATAACCTCGCGCAAAGCCGCCTCCACCTTCTTCGGATCACGCTCGCCATCCGCGAGGCCCATCCGATTCGCGAGTCTGATACAATGCGTATCGGTCACGATGGCGGGCTTATGAAACACATCGCCCATGATGAGATTCGCGCTCTTTCGGCCGACGCCCGGGAGGGAAAGAAGCGTGTCAAAATCATCCGGCACCGTATCGTCATATTTCTCATGAAGCACACGCATACAGGCTTTTATGTCACGGGCCTTGCTCTTTCCGAGTCCGCACGGACGCACCGCACGCTCTATCTCATCTTCCGGGGCGTCCGCGAGCGCGGCCACGCTCGGATACTTTGAAAATAAATCCGCCGTGACGATGTTTACGCGCTCATCCGTGCACTGCGCCGCAAGTCTTACGCTTACGAGAAGCTTCCACGGCTCGTCATAGGTAAGCGTGCAACCCGCGTCAGGATACTCATCCTTAAACCTCGCTATGACTGTCAGGGCGAAAGCCTCCTTAGCCGCGGCATTTACCTCCTCGTGAGACTTTCGCCCCGCGCGGACGCGACAGTCGGCCTCGCTTTTATCTTTATCCGAGCCCTGAGTCATACGCGTTCATCCTTATCGTCACTTGCCCTATCCGCACGGCGACTTATCACGACGACGCCTCCCGCTCTTTCTTTCGCCGGTATTTCTCAGCCGCAAGGCTTACCGCGTGACAGGCCCATACGGCGCACATAAAGCCTATCGCGCAGCCCGCCAGCACATCCGTCGGATAATGAACCCCCGCGTAAAGGCGCGACAGAGCTACGATAACGGCAAGAACCAGCGACGACGCGCCGACAGCTTTTACGGCCGTGTCCCCCTTTTTCGAAGTACGCCAGACGGCAAACGACGCCGCGAACGCCGACGCGGAATGTCCCGACGGAAACGACCTGTACGCGGACACATTCGTGACGAGCGGGATAACGGCGTCATTTACGATAAACGGCCTCGGCCTCGCGACAATGTCCTTTAAAGTGACGTTTACTATGAGAAAATCCAAAAGCAGAGCGAAAAGCGCCGCGCACCCCGCCTTTCTCGTTTTCCTAAAAATAAGCAGCACAAGTCCTAGAAGGATGAAGATAAATCCGCTGTCCCCGAGTCTCGTGACGAAAATGGCGGCTCCGTCCAAGGCGCCCCTTAAGTGTTCCTGTATCCAAAAAACAATCGAAGCTTCAAAGACATTCATATCCGGATCCGTGACAGTGGGCCTTAAAGTCTCATACGGTTATGTCAAAAATAAGAATCAGCGCGTTTTTCACGATCCAATTCAGCGCTATCAGCCCCACCGCCACATACAAATAGGCGTCGTGGAAGCGCATACCTCTCACCCGCCCTCGGGTAAGTCTCTGAACCGTCTGCGTCACCATAAAGGCGGCGAATATCACGATAGCGTACGGGATCGCGGGGTAAAATATGAGAGAGTCAAGCACCCTCCCGCGGATAAGCGCGAGTACCGACCTCGTGCCACCGCATCCCGGACAGTAAAGTCCCGTCACGGCGCGAAAGACACATATCGGCGAAAATCTCGGCCTGATAAAATACAGGTAAATAAGAAGCGCCGGAACGCCGATAAGAAGAACGAGGATTCCGGCTATGTAGAGATTGTCCTCAAGCGTCCGTCCGCCCGCGGCTTCTCCGTCTGTCATCGCGGGTTGCCTTACGGACGCGCCTTCTTTTTTCATTCAGTCCGTTCCTTATATGATCCTTGTCCCCACTGACTCCGCCGCTCATACACGACGCCTGAGCGCCCCGGAACTTCGATCCTTCCGTTTTTCGAGGTATGCCGCACGACATGTGTTTGGTTTGTCGTCGCATACCGGGCGTTGGCTTTTGCGATTTTAGGTTGCCGCGGCGCCGCGTGGGAGGTCCGGCAGTTTTTCATGAAAATCACAGGCGGTCGTGGTACGGAAACAACTCAAACTGATCTTCGTAATAGTCAAAGCCCCTCTCCAGTGAGCCGAATTTCATCAGCATTACTACGGATATGACCGTCATTACTATGCCCACCACCAATCCTACGACGGAGCATATAAGACCCGCCACTGCCATGCCCGACTTTGAACGTTTCCTTGAAATCACCGACATCACGATGCCCATCACTCCGAAAACCAGACCTCCGAAGCCCGAGCAGCAGGCGCCGACTATCGAGAGAATACCGAAGACGAGACTTAAGATGGCGTAACTGTCGTTCTTGTTGTTCTTTTGCGGCGTGTTATATAACGGAGGATTCGGGACGTAACCCTGTCCGCCGTAATTTGGCTGACCGTTA
>CAYLRF010000044.1:8658-12441 GCA_964385995.1 uncultured Faecalimonas sp. | reverse complement strand
CGCTCTACCGGAAGCGGGACTTTAGCACGACGGCTAAATGTGACAAGTCCGCGTAAGACGTATGACGCTCTACCGGAAGCGGGACTTTAAGCACAACGGCGGATCGCGACAAGTTCGCGTAAGATGTATGATGACGTTCGATCGGAAGCAGGTAAGGAAGCGGGAAAATGTTCAGGGGAAAAAAATTAAAGGGCAGTTTTACCGTGGAGGCGTCTTTTATAGTGCCGCTTATATTCACGGTGTTCGTTTTCGTGATTACGATGATATTTTATTATCACGATAAGAATGTCGTATCCTGCGTCTGTCATGAGGCACTTGCCGTAAACTGCGGGAAGGAAGAAGTGACATCCGATGATCTTGAAAAGTATTTTGATAAAAAGATAATGGGAAAACTTCTTTTTTTCGGAAACGCTCACGCGAAGGCGAGCGTCGATAAAGATAAGGCGCGGCTTGAATGCACGGCGACGGGAAAGCGTATGTCGCTTCATGTAAGTATGAGTATGAAAAGGGCGGCGCCCGCGGATTACATACGGAGCTTAAGAAGGGCTCAAAATATCATACCGGGACTGACCGACTAGAGGATTGAACTCATAAATACCGAAAATTTTAGTATTTAAGGGGGAAAAAGGAGGAAACACATGATTACGTATACGAAAAACAACCTGGATCGCGCGGTGCTTACGCTCGAGGAGGAAGAGGATATCGGGGAGGATTATCAAATGCCTATGCTGCAGAAAAATAAAATACCGGGCTTTTTGGATACCGACATTATTTTGATAGATGATAAACGGTATTACCGTTATGACATCAGCGGGAAAGTATCGCTGAAATCAAAATACGAAAAGAGTAAGCTTAAAGGCGGGGACATGAAGAAACTCATTTACGCCATTTTAAAGGCCATAAAGGACGCGGCGAATTTCATGCTTGACGCCAAGGGGATCATGCTCGATCCGGAGCACATTTTCTGCGAGGACGGCAGGTTCTTTTTCTGCTATTGTCCGACAAAGGAGAGGGAACTTACGGACGAATTTCATAAGCTTACGGAGTATTTTGTAAGGGAAGTCGATTACCGCGATCAGGACGGCATTCACCTCGCGTATATGTTTCACAAATCGACTATGGAAGAAAATTACAGTATCGAAAAGATCATGGACAGGGCGGAAGAGGAGATCGCGAAAAAGGACGGCGCGAGTGAGGCTGAGATTGCCACAAACCGCGCTTCGGTCAACATGGCGGTCGGGGAAAGCTTACGGGACGTAAATCCCGTATACGGTCCCGCGACGCCGTATGGAATTTCGGTAAGCGGCTCGTCAGTCAGCAAACCGAACGATATCGGCATAAAGACCGGGTTTTGGGAGCCGGTAAAAAGATGGATGGATAAGCACCGAAAAAGCGTGAGCCTGAAGTGAAATATGAAATGGGGCAAAGGGTTCGTTTTCCGCCTCAGTATGAGGATGAAACGGGGCAGAGGTTTTGCAAAATCTGAATTTCGTGCAGGATTTGGGAAGCGCGTAGTGTCAAACAACCGTAATATCACCTTGTACAATGACATCATCATAAAGGAAACAAGAGAAGTGCCAACGATTACCTGACACATACGGGGAGGGACAAAAGGATTGACAGTAAAAGCCGTACTGTATTACAATGTGCCGCGTGCAGCCGGGGTGTCAGCGGTACCCTGTACCTACAATCCGCTATAGTAGGGGTGATGCCGCACGGAGGGCTTTTGTCTGTGAAGCAGCCCTTGGAAGGTGATGTTGACGTTCGGGTTCTTACGCGACGGAAATCCGCGAACCGCGTCAGGTCGGGAACGAAGCAGCGCTAAACGGAAGCTTCCGGGTGCCGTGAGGGTGCCGGGACCGAGTTAACCGCCAAGGTAGCGTTTGTGGGCGAAGTTCGAAGTGCGGCGCACATAATAAAAAATAACGCGGCCATGAAAAGGGTGCGTCCGCGTTCGGACCTTCAGGCGCTCGAAAAGAAAGGTGAGTATGATGAGTAAGAAAGCCAGAAAGATAGCGGCGATAGTGATATTGATATTGATCATCGCCATGGTGGCCGGTATGGTACTGCCTTATCTTTTGTGACTTAAAGTCGGGACGGTGATCCGCACATGTCACAGCTTCGTTCGCGGCAGCAAAGAAGAAGAGCGCTTCTCAGAAGAAAACGGATAATACGCAGAATCGTTGTCTTTGGCGGTCTTTTTCTGTTTTTGTCTCTTATCCTCTACGCCCTGATTTATCTGTTTTTGCGCGCGCAGGTCAAAAAGACTCCGGATGACATTATTTGCTCCAATGTATATATCGGGGACATCGACGTCTCTCACATGAAAGCTTCCGAGGCGGAGGAGGCCGTTAAGAAGCGGGAAGACGCCGTCAGAAATCTTAGCTTTACCCTGACCGCCAGAGAAGCGAGCTTAAAGGTGACGGGAGCCGACATGGGGCTTACGGTTAAGGGCGGCAAAAAGGCTGTGAAGGAAGCCCTCTCCTACGGCAAGGAGGGCGGCATTTGGCACAGGTACCGTCTTCAGTACGGCTTAAAAAAAACAAAGAAGACTTTTAAGATCACCTATAATGCCGACGCCGACACCGTGACGAAGATCATAAAGGGACAGATGCCGCCGATGAAAGATCAGGCCGTCAGCGCGACTCTTACCCGGGAAAACGGCGAGTTTGTCATCACCGAAGGCGTCAAAGGATACGCCGTGGATGTGGAAAAATCCGTCGGGGTCGTAACGGATCATTTCAGCGAAAAATGGGACAGAAAAGGCGGAAAGATCGCCCTTGTAACGAAAATAGAGGATCCTAAGGTACAGGCCGCCGACTTAAAGCAGGTGCGGGATGTACTCGGCTCGTTTACGACAGTCTGCGGAACGGGCGGCGGCAGAGTGCAAAATATCGTATCCGGCGCCTCGCATATAGACGGCGCTCTTGTCATGCCGGGGGAGGTATTTTCCGCGAACGCGGCGATGGAGCCTTACACAGAGGAGAACGGCTACACGCTCGGCGGATCGTTTGAGGACGGCGAGCTGGTACAGAGCATGGGCGGCGGTATTTGTCAGGTATCGACCACACTTTACAACGCGGCGCTTAGGGCGGAGCTTGGGATAGTCCAAAGAGCGGCTCATTCCATGCGTGTGGGATACGTGGAACCTTCCATGGACGCGGCGATAGCGGGCGATTATAAAGATCTGAAATTCGAAAACAACGGCTCGTATCCCGTATATATCGAGGGATACGTGGCGGGAGGAAAGATCACATTTAACATATACGGCAGGGAGAGCAGAAACCCTTCCCGACAGGTAAGTTTCGTGAGCGAGGTGATTAAGACCACGCCCGCAGGAGAGAAATTTAACGTGTCCGGCGATCCGCTCGGCACCATGGTAAAAACTCAGTCGGGTTCGGAGGGTATGCAGGCAAGACTGTGGAAGGTCGTTACCGAAAACGGAGTCGAGATCAGCCGGGATGTGATAAACCGCAGCACTTATAACGCTTCAAACAATGTATGGAGCGTGGGCACAGCGACGGATAACGCCGAGGCCGCGGCAAAGGTGAAAGATGCCGTTAAGGCCGGAAACAGACAGCAGATAGAGGCCGCCATAGCGGAGGCGAAGGCACTCGCAGAAGGTCCCGCCGCTCCGCCCGAGGGCGCTCCGGGGGGCGCCCCGCCGTCGTAACAAAAAAGCGCGATAACCGAAAATCGGAGTGTACACGGGCCGGCCGACTGTCATTCGCGCCGGTTTTTTACTGTAGTTACTTCGGTATAAAACAGACGGAGATTTCAGCC
>CAYLRF010000044.1:4721-8558 GCA_964385995.1 uncultured Faecalimonas sp. | reverse complement strand
AGAATTTCAGACGGAGATTTCAGTCGGAGAATTCAGACGGAGATTTCAGCCGGAGATTTTGTGACAACGTATCGTGGTGATGACGGTATGACGGGATACGCCGGAGCGGATATAGTATTTGTAAATTACGCGGGTCTTTGCGGGACGCTTTTGGCCTGCAGGGAGCATAAAGACCTGCTTTTAAAGCGTTTTTCCAAGTCCTTTATCGAAAAAACGGAAAAATTAAGCGTTTTTTTGCCGAAGTTGTGGCGGGAAAGGAAGGTCGCGGACGTTGATGCGGATGAGAGGGCCTTTTTCGGCGGCACAGGCGGCGAGGTTCCGGCTCCTTTCGCCGGAGGAAAAGGGGATATAAGATTCGCGTTTCGAATAGAGGAAGGCGGAGCGCTCCCCGCCCTGTGGGATATGGGCGAAGCCTTACGCGCGGGATTTGAGATCGACATCGGAAGGATACCGATAAGGCAGGCTACCGTCGAGATTTGCGAGTTTTTAAGGGAAAATCCTTACGAGATTTCTTCATCGGGAGCCGTCGTCGCCATCACGGATGACGGGAGTGCGCTCGCGGACGGATACAGACGTGCGGGCTTCGCGGCCGAAGTCATAGGGAAAGTCACGGACGGTAAGGGTAAAATCATCATCCGCCTGGGAAAACGCGGATTCCTGGAAAAACCACGGGGACACGAGGGAAAGTATACGGTAACGGCTGGGGAGGAAGCCTTTGCGCGAACCCCATTTGCCACCTTTTAAATGCCTTAAAATGCTCACACCGACGTGATGCGGCCTTGGTTACGGTACTTACGGTACCGAGAGATTTACAGTCGCTCCAAAAACACGGCACAAGTCAAGGCGGCGGCAGTCCGGGTTTTGAAAGATTTACGAGTCGCCCCTAAAACGCGGCGGCGGAAAAGGAGATGTGTATGAGAACTGAGATTTTAAAATATATCGAGCATAACAGCAGGGTCGACGCCGGGGAGCTTGCCGTCATGCTGGGAACCGATGAGGCTACGGTAAAAGACGAGATAAAGCGGATGGAAGATGAGAGGATAATCTGCGGATATCATACTCTTATTGACTGGGATAAGGCGGGAGCGGAGCAGGTGACCGCTCTCATAGAGGTGCGCGTCACGCCGCAGAGAAATCAGGGTTTTGACAGCATAGCGGAGCGTATCTACAATTACCCCGAAGTCACCGCAGTCTATCTGATTTCGGGAGCCTATGACCTTCTGGTGACGCTTGAGGGAAAGACGCTTAAGGAAGTGTCGCAGTTTGTCACGGATAAGCTCTCGCCGCTTGATTCGGTACTCAGCACGGCGACGCATTTCATTTTGAAAAAATACAAAGATCACGGGACCATACTCTCGGCTAAGACAAAAGACGAAAGGATGTCAGTGACGCCGTGATGAGAAATCCTTTATCAAAAACCGTGACGAATATCGAGCCGTCGGGGATCCGCAAGTTCTTCGACATCGTAAGCGAGATGCCGGACGCTATATCGCTGGGTGTGGGGGAACCCGATTTTGACACGCCGTGGCGAGTCAGGGAAGAGGGCATATACAGTCTCGAGAAAGGAAGGACATTTTACACGTCGAACGCCGGCCTTATCGAGCTTCGACGCGAGATTTCCTCATATCTTGAGGATAGGATAAATGTCTCGTACGATCCGAAAAAGGAGATCATCGTCACCGTCGGAGGAAGCGAGGCCATAGACATCGCCATGAGGGCCATGCTGGATCCGGGCGACGAAGTCATCATACCTCAGCCGTGCTTCGTTTCCTACGAGCCGTGCGTTCTTCTGGCGGGCGGCGTGCCGGTCAGGGTAAGACTCGACGAGGCGGACGATTTTAAGCTGACGCCCGAAAAACTCGAGAGCGCGATCACGCCGCGGACCAAGATTCTCATGATGTCATTTCCGAATAATCCCACGGGTTCTGTCATGACAAAAGAAGACCTTGAGCCGATAGCAAGGATCGCGAAAGAGCGCGATCTTATCGTCATTTCCGACGAGATTTATTCGGAGCTTACATACGGCGCGGAGCATGTCTCGATATCCTCATTTTCCGGTATGAAAGAGCGCACCGTGGTTATAAACGGCTTTTCAAAGGGATTTGCCATGACGGGATGGCGCCTGGGGTGGGCGTCGGGTCCCGCGCCCGTCATCGGGCAGATGACGAAGATTCACCAATACGCGATCATGTGCGCTCCCACGAACAGTCAGTACGCCGCGATAGAGGCTCTTAAAAACTGCCGTGACGAGGTCGAAAAAATGCGCGAATCCTACGATCGGAGGAGACGTCTTCTCACGCATGAGATAAAGCGCATGGGTCTTAAGTGCTTCGAGCCGTTCGGGGCGTTTTACATTTTCCCGAACATTTCCGAGTTCGGGTTAAGCTCCGACGAATTTGCCGAGAAGCTTCTAAACGAGGAGAAATTGGCCGTCGTACCGGGAAGCGCCTTCGGAGCGGGCGGCGAGGGGCATGTGCGCATATCGTACGCGTATGGCGTCGAGGATTTAAAACGCGCTCTTTCAAGGCTTGAGAAATTCATAAACCGTCTTCGCGCGGCGGCAGGGACAAGCGGGAAACCATTGACGGCGAATGAGCCGCTCACGCGCGAACGGCAAAAAGAACTGGACAATTAAGAGGGGCGTATTGTAATATATAGAAGTTTTCGGGAAAGATTCGAAAGCGATGAAAAAATCCGGCACACTGGCGGAACTTATTTGCGGGATCGCGCTTGTCGGCGTGATCGCGGAGGCGGTCTGCGTTATCGCGTTTAAAGACGATTTATATAACACCGTGGGTCTCTTAAGCGGGATCGCGGTGGCGTGTTTCTGGGCGATTCATTTAAAAAGATCCATAGAAGACTCTCTGGAGCTTGATCCGGACGGCGCCCGAAAGCACGCGCGGAAAGGTTATGTGTTTCGGATAATTATCACCGCCTTGTTGCTGGGAGCGGTGATTTATTTTCATCTGGGTAATCCGATACTCATTATAGTCGGAATTATCTCACTTAAGATTTCGGTCTACATAAATCCCGCGATACATAAGGTATTTTCACGCCTTAAGGCAAAAAGACGCGGTCGGTAAGACATAAATATCCGCCGCGGCTTTGCGGACAAAGTCAGGAGTTTAAAGCGCCCGATGGGAGTACTTGCGGCAGACGCCGATTTTATGATACACAGCATAACGAAGCTTCACGTGTTCGGAAATGAGGTTTACCTTACGACGACACACGTGAGTCTTTTTATCATCTGCCTCGCTCTTATCATACTCGCCGTCATAGTGCGCCTGAGGCTTAAAGACACCGATCACCCGAAAGGGCTTCAAAATGTGGCCGAGATGGTCGTGGAGGCCCTGGACGGTCTTGTCGGAAAAACTATGGGCGGCTACGCCAGGCGGTACCGCAATTATATCGGCGTGCTTTTTATCTTCCTTTTGGTAAGCAACCTGTCGGGACTTTTGGGCCTCAGACCCCCCACGGCGGATTACGGGGTGACTTTTCCGCTCGGGATCATCACCTTCATGCTGATACAGTATAACAATGTCAAATGGAACAGATTCGGGGCGGTGACAGACCTGTTTAAGCCCGTGCCGATACTCTTTCCCATAAATCTCATCGGGGAGCTGGCGGTGCCGTTTTCCATATCGCTTCGTCTTTTCGGGAACATGGTGTCCGGGACGGTTATCATGGCTCTTATCTACGGACTGCTCGCGAAGTTCGCCGTGCTGTGGCCGGGATTTCTGCACGGATATTTCGACCTGATGAGCGGGGCCATACAGACATACGTGTTCTGTATGCTGACCATGGTATTTATCACACAGAAGATGCCGGATGAGAGAG
>CAYLRF010000044.1:3211-4621 GCA_964385995.1 uncultured Faecalimonas sp. | reverse complement strand
AAATGAGGTTTTTAAGACAGTTTCGGAAGAATGTGACGGAAGTGATTTGCGGCTGTAGCGAATAACAAAGAAGGAGGATATGAAAGTTATGGGTGGCATCACAAATGAAGGTTTGATACTGGCGTGCTCGGCCATAGGAGCGGGACTTGCCATGATCGCGGGTATCGGCCCCGGCATAGGGCAGGGAAACGCGGCGGGGCAGGGCGCGGCCGCTGTCGGGAGAAATCCGGGCGCGAAGGGTGACATCATGTCCACGATGCTCCTCGGACAGGCTGTGGCGGAGACGACGGGTCTATACGGGCTTGTCATCGCGCTTATTTTGCTGTTCGCGAATCCGCTGATAAACAAACTGTAAGGAGGCATCGTCTTGGAGGATCGTCTATTCACGCTTGACGCGCAGTTTCTGTTCGACGCCGTGGTTATGGCTCTCAGTATGCTCGTGCTCTTTACACTGCTGTCTTATCTGCTTTTTAACCCCGTGCGGAAGATGCTGGCGAAAAGGAAACAGAGGATAGCCGATGCCGCGGAGGCCGCCGAGAAAGATAAGAAAGAGGCGCTTGCCCTTAAGGAACGCTACGAGTCGCGTCTCGCGCAGGCGGACGGTGAAGCCGCGATTATCCTAAGCGACGCCAGAAAATCGGCGAAGTCGAGCGAGACCAGGATCGTGGCAGAGGCCAGGGATGAAGCCGCGCGTATCGTCGCGCACGCCAGAGACGAGGCCGCGCTCGAGGAAAAGAAGGCTCTCGATGACGTGAAGCAGGAGATGATATCCATAGCCTCCCGGATGGCGGGCAAATTCGTGACCGTTTCCATGGATGATGAGACGAAGGAGAGGCTGCTTGACGAGACGCTCGATGAAATAGGTGAGCAGACATGGCAAAGCTAGTTTCCGCGACATACGGCGACGCTTTATACGCGGCGGCTTCAGAGGAAGGGCGCACGGACGAATTTTACGACGCGGCTCTTACCGTGACGCGGCTTTTAAACGAGAATCAGAAATTTAAGGAGATATTGTCACATCCTGACATAGCAAAGGACGAAAAAATCCGCGTTATCGAAGAGACGTTCGGCTCTGTGATCCCGGATGAGATGACGGGTCTTATGACGCTCATGGTAAAAAAAGGCCGCGCGTCATCGATTGCCTCCGCGCTTTCACATTTCACGGACTTGGTAAAGCAGGAAAAGGGCATAGGCAGGGCGTCCGTTACCTCCGCCGCGCCGCTTGATAAGGATCAGAAAAAGCGCGTGGAAGAAAAGATTCTTTCCACTACCGACTATAAGAGTCTGGAGATGACTTACAGCGTCGATCCGTCTCTCATAGGCGGCATGGTGATAAGAGTGGGGGATCGCGTCGCGGACGGCAGCGTAAAAACAAAGCTCGCGGGGATGACGGCGAGGCTTCGCGGGTAG
>CAYLRF010000044.1:0-3111 GCA_964385995.1 uncultured Faecalimonas sp. | reverse complement strand
AGTTTATGAGGAGGTAGTTTATGGATTTGAGGCCGGAGGAAATCAGCTCCGTCATCAAAGAACAGATACAAAGATACGCGTCCAAACTCGAGGTATCAGACGTCGGCACAGTCATACAGATAGCCGACGGTATCGCGCGTATACACGGGCTTTATCACGCCATGCAGGGCGAACTGCTCCTTTTCCCGGGCGATGTCTACGGCATGGTGATGAATCTTGAGGAGGACAATATCGGCGTCGTGCTCTTAGGCGACATGAAGGGCATAAAAGAGGGCGACGTGGTAAAATCCACCGGAAGAGTGGTGGAGGTGCCGGTGGGCGACTGCCTGCTGGGAAGAGTCGTAAACGCCCTGGGTCAGCCGATAGACGGGAAAGGCCCTCTGGACGCGGCAAAATACAGACAGATCGAGAGAGTGGCACCCGGCGTCATAAAGCGGGAACCCGTAAATACGCCGCTGCAGACGGGTATCAAGGCCGTGGATTCCATGATACCCATAGGCAGGGGCCAAAGAGAGCTTATCATAGGCGACAGGCAGACCGGGAAGACGGCGATCGCGATCGATACCATCATCAACCAAAAAGGGCAGGGCGTAAAGTGCATTTACGTCGCGATAGGTCAGAAGGCTTCGACGGTGGCCGGCATAGTAAAGACGCTGGAAGATTTCGGCGCGATGAGTTATACCACGGTGGTTTCATCCACGGCGAGTGAGCTCGCGCCCTTACAGTACATAGCGCCTTACGCGGGCTGCGCCATGGGCGAGGAGTGGATGGAAAACGGCGAGGATGTGCTGGTGGTCTACGACGACCTCTCAAAACACGCGGTCGCTTACCGGACGCTCTCCCTGCTCCTTAGAAGGCCGCCGGGGAGGGAGGCTTACCCCGGAGATGTCTTCTACCTTCATTCGCGTCTTCTCGAGAGGGCGGCAAAGCTTTCCACTGAGTGCGGCGGCGGGTCGCTTACCGCGCTTCCCATCATAGAGACGCAGGCGGGCGACGTGTCAGCGTATATTCCGACCAATGTCATATCCATCACGGACGGTCAGATCTATCTGGAGACGGAACTTTTTAACGCCGGTTTCAGGCCGGCGATAAACCCGGGCATATCGGTATCCAGAGTAGGCGGCGCGGCTCAGATAAAAGCCATGAAGAAGATAGCGGGGCCCATACGTATAGAGCTTGCCCAATACGCGGAGCTCGCGTCATTCGCGCAGTTTGACTCGGAGTTGGACGCGGACACATCCGCCAGACTTGCTCAGGGCGCACGCATAAAGGAAATGTTAAAACAGCCGCAGTATAAGCCCATCCCCGTCGAGGATCAGGTGATAATGATTTACGCCGCGACGAATAAATTCCTTCTCGATGTGCCGGTGTCCGAAGTTCTTGATTTCGAGGAAGGCCTGACGGAATTTATCGCCACGAGATATCCCGGGATACCGGATGACATCAGGCAGACAAAGGATCTCACGGATGATACCGCGAAGAAACTTTCGGCCGCGATAGAGGAATATAAAGCTTCCCGCCGGTCGGATAAAGAGGGCGAGGGGCATACGGCATTTGAGGATGAGACTTTAGAGGATGAGGCTTACGAAGTCGAAGGCGCGTCGGACGAGAGGTAACAGTCATGGCGACGATGAGAGAGATTAAAAGGCGCCGCACGAGCATCCAAAACACGCAGCAGATCACCAAGGCCATGAAGCTGGTGGCCACTGTGAAGCTGCAGAAGGCGAGAGTGAGGGCAGAAAATTCCAAGGCCTATTTTAATTATCTTTATAAGACCATCACGTCGGCCATCTCGCAGGCGGGGAATATCGAACATCCTTTTATCACCGGCACGGCCTCCGATAAGGCGGGCATAGTCGTCATTACGTCAAACCGCGGTCTCGCGGGGGGATACAGCGTAAATGTGGCGAAACTTATCGAAGAGTCGGTGACGGATAAGGATAAGTCTCTGATCTACGCGGCGGGCAAAAAAGGCGTCGATTTTCTCGTAAGGAACGGTTACGCGATAGAGGGACTTTTCCCCGAAGCCGCCGAGGAGCCTGTGTATGACGATGCCCGCGAGATAGCGGAAACGGTCATAAATGATTACCTGTCGGGAAAGATCGGAAAACTCTTTGTGGCATACAGCGAGTTTAAAAACACTATGGTTCATATCCCGAGGCTTATTAAGCTTCTTCCGATAGAGGCACGGCGTGGGGACGAGGGCGCAAAAGGTCAGGACGGGCGAGGCGCGGACGGGAAGAGCGCGGATGATAAAAGCGGGACGGATAAGCAAAGCGAGGCGGATAAGCTCACGTTCATGAATTTCGAGCCGAGTGAGGATGAGGCCATACGTCTGCTTGTCCCCAAATACGTGACCGGAATGCTTTACGGAGCCTTCGTGGAAGCGGCCGCGAGCGAGCACGGGGCGAGAATGCAGGCCATGGATTCGGCTACGAACAACGCCTCGGAGATCATAAGTGACCTCGAGCTAAAATACAACCGTGCGCGTCAGGGCGCGATCACGCAGGAGCTGACCGAGATCATAGCGGGAGCCGACGCGATAAGCTGATAAATAAACGCCGCGCGTAATGCGGGCGGCGCGAAAGAAGTTCATCGGAAGGCTCACCGGACGGAATAAAAAAAGGAGACGCGTTATATGGCGGCAGAAAATAAAGGAAAGATCACGCAGATCATCGGCGCGGTGCTGGATGTCAGGTTTGACGACTCCCTGCCCGAGATCAACGAGGCCGTAAAGATAAAAAAATCGGACGGGGACACGCTTACGGCTGAGGTCGCCCAGCAGCTCGGCGACGATGTCGTAAGGTGCGTGGCAATGGGGCCTACCGACGGACTGACGCGCGGCATGGAGGCTGTATCTACCGGCTCTCCCATCATGGTTCCCGTGGGGGAAAAGACGCTGGGGAGGATTTTCAATGTCCTCGGCGAGCCGATCGATGAAAAGCCCGCGCCCACGGACGTGGAGTACGAGCCCATTCATAAGAGCGCGCCTACGTTTGAGGAGCAGTCGACCGAGGCGGAGCTTTTGGAGACGGGTATCAAAGTCATCGATCTTCTCTGTCCTTATCAGAAAGGCGGCAAGATCGGGCTTTTCGGCGGCGCCGGCGTGGG
>CAYLRF010000043.1:8906-13146 GCA_964385995.1 uncultured Faecalimonas sp. | reverse complement strand
GTTACGCTTCCTGCCTTCGCGGAGGCTTAAGCTTAGGATGGAATAAAAAGATCAGTCAAGCGCTTCCTGCTCGAGTTTGCAGTTATTTTCGAGCATGTATTTTATTACGTCGCCGAACTCGCTTTCGGATAAGCCGGAGAGTCTTTTTTGTCGGTATCAGTCTGATTTTTCTATCTCTTCTTCGTACATGTCAGCGTGAGAACACCATCAGGCCATCAGATTAAAGTGTTTCGTGGGAAGGCAGATTTAAGATGAATGGGGGAGGGGCTTTACGAATGTCAAAAATACGATCCGACCGTAAAATGCGCTTCGCGGATATTTTGGAACTATGGTTTACGAATCGCAGATTCCATATGAAAGGCTCTACCGAGCATAAATATCGGGAACTTATTGATAAGCATATTTTGCCTGAGTTGGGCGAGGAAAATATTTCGAGGCTAACGGCTGTGACTGTAAATAAATTTCTCGCGCGAAAGCTTGGAGGAGAATTTGAGGAGAGAGGAATAAGAACACTGTCCGCTTCATATGTTCGCAGCATGGCAACGATTATTGACGCTGTAATAAGTTTTGCCGTTACAGAGAAATATTGCCGTCCGCTTAAAAGTGATATTTTTAAACCGATACCAAATAAACGGGAACCGCAAATACTTGAACGCGATGAGCAAGCGAAGCTGGTTACTTATATTTTCAAACATCGGTGCGCCACATCTATAGGTGTACTGCTAAGCTTAAACGCGGGACTTCGCATTGGAGAGGTGTGCGGACTTTCGTGGGAGAATGTGGATCTTCAGAAAGGTATTCTTCATATCAGACATACCGTAGCGAGGGTGCCGGATACAAATCCGAACACTGCGGCAGCAACCAGATTGATATTGGATTCGCCTAAATCCGCATCCTCCGTTCGGGATATTCCCATAGCTTCCGCGATTTTGCCTTTATTGGCAGACAGAAGAAAAAAAGCTTGTTCTGAATTTCTTGTTTCAGAAAAAGATAATTTTATCAGTCCTCGGACGTACGAATATCGTTTCAGCCGTTTACTTGAAAAATCGGGGCTGAGGCACGTGAATTATCACGCACTCAGACATACATTTGCGACGCGCTGTATAGAGATCGGGATGGATGTAAAGTCGCTTAGCGAAATACTCGGACATGCCGGGGTAGGTGTAACGCTTAACACATACGTTCACTCATCCATAGAACGCAAAAGGGAACAAATGGAGAAGCTGTTGCCGATATAGTTTTTCCGCCGATACGAATCAGTGAAAAATGGAAATGTGGCAGGGGCGGGAGCTCACGGCGGCAGAGTTTAACTGACAAGTTTTTTTGCTCTATGCCACTATCATATGTGTGATAAACGCTACTGCCCATGCGATGAGACACTGCCATACGATGACTCCGAAGGCCCATTTTTTGTTCAGCTCCCTTCCTATCGCGGTGACGGACGCCACGCACGGAGTGTAAAGAAGCGAGAAGACGAGCATGGTGGCAGCCGAGGATACGGAAAGCGCCGAGCGCACGCCGCCTTCAAAGAGTATGCCCATTGTCGCGACCACGCTCTCTTTAGCCATGAAGCCGCTTATAAGCGAGGTTACGATCCGCCAGTCCCCGAGTCCGAGCGGTTTAAAGACAGGCGCGATAAACCCCGCTATCGCGGCCATGAGGCTGTCCTTTGAGTCGCTTACCATGCGAAGCCTTACGTCAAAACTTTGCAAAAACCATACCGCGATGGTGGCGAGAAGGATGACGCTAAAAGCCCTTGAAAGAAAATCCTTCGCCTTATCCCACAGCAGGCGGGCGACGTTTTTAATGCCCGGCATCCTGTAATTGGGAAGCTCCATGACAAAAGGCACCGCCTCTCCCTTAAACAGCGTTCCTTTAAATAAAAGAGCGACGAGTATGCCGACCGCGATGCCGAGTACGTAAAGGCCGGTCATGATAAGGCCTCCCTTCCCGGGGAAGAACGCGTTCACGAAAAATGAATAAATCGGAAGCTTCGCCGAGCAGCTCATAAAAGGCGTCAGAAGCACGGTCATCATTCGGTCCCTTCTGCTTGGAAGCGTGCGCGTCGCCATGACCGCGGGAACCGTGCAGCCGAAACCTATAAGCATGGGCACTATGCTTCTTCCGGAAAGACCGATCTTACGAAGAAGCTTATCCATGAAAAAGGCCACCCTCGCCACGTAACCGCTGTCCTCCATTACTGAGAGAAAGAAGAAGAGAGTGACCACGATGGGAAGAAAGCTAAGGACGCTTCCGACTCCCTTAAATATCCCGTCCATCACGAGACTGCGAAGCGCCCCCGCGACGTGAGCGGAGGAAAGAAGAGTGTCGACGGCCTGTGCCGCCGCGTCTATGCCGGAGGCGAGTATCCTCTGCAAAAACGCCCCTATTACGTTGAACGTTAGAAAGAAGACGGCCGCCATGATGATGATAAAACAGGGGATGGCGGTCCACTTGCCCGTGAGGACGCGGTCTATTTTCTCCGAGCGGGCGCGCTCTTTACTGAGTCCCGGTTTTTGCACTGTGCGCTCGCAGACGTATTCGATGAAATCAAAACGCATGTCGGCGATGGCGGCGCGGCGATCCATCTTACTTTCCTTTTCCATCTGCGCGGCGATGTGCTCTATCATCTCTTCCTCATTCGGGTCGAGCTTTAGGGCGTCTTTTATGAGGCTGTCGCCTTCGATCATCTTCGTGGCGGCGAATCGAAGCGGAAGATTCGCGGCTTCGACGTGGTCCTCTATGACGGCTTCCACGGCGTGTATGGCTCTGTGAATGGCTCCGCCGTGATTGTCCCTGCTGCAAAAATCCTGTTTTTTCGGCCGCTCGTCATGCCGCGCGACATAAAGCACGTGTTCGGCGAGTTCTCTTACGCCTTCGTTTTTCGCGGCGGAAATGGGGACAACCGGGACGCCGAGGAGCTTTTCCATGCCGTTTATGTCTATGGCGCCGTTGTTTCCCGTCACCTCGTCCATCATGTTAAGAGCGATGACCGTCGGCACGTTCATTTCCAGAAGCTGCATGGTCAGATACAGATTTCTTTCCACATTCGTCGCGTCGACGATATTTATGATGGCGTTCGGTTTTTCGTCTATGACGAAATTCCTGGAGACGACTTCCTCACTGCTGTACGGCGACATGGAGTAAATTCCGGGAAGATCCGTCACCACAGTGTCCGGATGTCCTTTTATGGCGCCGTCTTTTCTGTCTACGGTGACTCCGGGGAAATTCCCGACATGCTGATTCGCGCCGGTTAGCTGATTAAAGAGAGTGGTCTTGCCGCTGTTTTGATTGCCGACAAGGGCGAATGTGAGATGCCCTAAGCTGCCTGAAGGCTTCTTTTTCTTATCGGAGGGAGAGACTGAAGATGTACCGGGATCTTTGATGTCGTCGGTATCTGAGGCGCCGACGTCCTTACGGGCAGGCGTTTGCTTACCCTTAATTTTTCCTTCGCCGAGTCCGGGATGCTCGGTCTCGTAAATCCTTGTGACATGTTTGTGAGGATTTGTTCTTTCTTTTATCGGGGAAATTTCTATCTGCCCGGCGTCCGCGAGGCGTAATGTAAGTTCATAGCCGTGTATTTGAAGCTCCATGGGGTCTCCCATCGGCGCGAATTTCACGACGGTTACCTCCGCGCCGGGTATGACGCCCATATCGAGAAAATGCTGCCTTAAGGCTCCGAAGCCTCCGACGTTTGTGATAACCGCGCTTTCTCCCGTCTTTAAGTCTTTAAGTGTCATATTCACAATCGCCTTTCTTTAAATGAACGCGAAACGCGGGGTTAAGGCCTTTCGCGCGGCGCATGTTCGCGGCCGGCTGTCTTAAAAATCACATACGAAACGTGAGTCCCCGCATGGTTCAAAGTTTAAAAGTAAACTTCCGAAACGGCCCTTATGATGCGCCGGGACGAGTCGGAAAGAGGAAAGTTTTAAAGTAAGCTTCCAAAGCTACCTCTATGCCGAGCTAAGGCGCGTCGGGAAAGAGGAAAACATGACAAGTATACTACAAATATTACCGATGTGCAGTCTTAATTATCCGAAAAGCTCGGGTATCGCGGCGGTTTAAGCGGGTTCTGTCCGTTGGGATCCCTTAAAAGTCCGGTTACAATTCACAGCACCACGCCTCATTTGCAAAGCCGGCTGCTGCGCAGCTTTTGAACTCCGCTTTGCGGCGTGCGTCTTGCTTATGTGGGGAAAGTTCCCGCTACGCAGTCTGATTCGGACAGATACACAGCCTCTTA
>CAYLRF010000043.1:0-8806 GCA_964385995.1 uncultured Faecalimonas sp. | reverse complement strand
ATGTGGGGAAAGTTCCCGCTACGCAGTCTGATTCGGACAGATACACAGCCTCTTATGTGCAGGCACAACGAATCTATGCATCTGTCAGAAATCGCATGTGAACAGTAACAAAGTCTGTGAACAGAATGTGAAAGAGTGTTCTTTTCGGTTGATTTATAGCGGCGCGGTCATTTATAATACATCAGACGGCGCCCGAAGGCGATAAAAGGCCCCGGGGGGAAAAGCTTCCGCGCCCGTCGCGGCGGCATACCTGAAAGGGCAGGGACGCGAAAAGGCTTAGTTTAGCGGTAAACATTAAGGGCAGCCCCGATGCAGCGCCGCTTCGCGTCAAAAGAGAGGTGAAAATGGATAACAGAAATAATAAGAATAACAATAATAAGGGCAGGAGACAGGGAATTATACTTATCATCGTCACGACCCTTATCACGGGACTTTTGGTACTCGGCATGATGCGTCTGTCACGAAACGCCACGACCAAGGAGATAAGCTACAGCGAGTTTTTGGAAATGATCGAAAAAGGCGAAGTAGAGGAAGTCATTTTCGAAAGCTCCCAGTATACAATCATACCCAAGGAAGGAAACAGCCCCGACAACATACTCGCGGGCATAGAAAGGACCTATTACACGGGTATCATTGACGATGAGACGCTGGTTACGAAGCTGAACGAGGCGGGAGTCAAATACGGAGCCGAGGTACCTGATACGACTTCCGCGGTCTTTTGGAATTTCGTGCTCACCGTGATACTGCCTTTCGGGCTGATTTTACTGTTCATGAGTTTTCTTATGAGGAGAATGTCGAGCAGCGGTGTCATGGGCTTCGGAAAGAGCAACGCGAAAATATACGTGCAGCAGCAGACGGGTGTTACGTTTAAGGATGTCGCGGGTCAGGACGAGGCGAAGGAGTCGCTGCAGGAGGTAGTTGATTTCCTGCATAATCCCGGCAAATATACCGAGATAGGAGCGAAACTTCCGAAGGGAGCTCTTCTTGTCGGGCCTCCGGGCACCGGCAAGACATTGCTCGCGAAGGCGGTCGCGGGAGAGGCAAAGGTGCCGTTTTTCTCACTGTCGGGTTCGGAGTTCGTGGAAATGTACGTCGGCGTCGGCGCGTCGAGGGTGCGTGACCTGTTTAAACAGGCTCAGTCGATGGCTCCGTGCATCATTTTCATAGATGAGATCGACGCGATAGGAAAGAGCCGCGACAACGCCATGGGAAGCAACGACGAGAGAGAGCAGACGTTAAATCAGCTTCTTTCCGAGATGGACGGTTTCTCGACCGATAAGGGGCTTCTCCTTCTGGCGGCTACGAACAGGCCGGAGATACTGGATCCCGCGCTGCTGCGTCCCGGGAGATTCGACCGAAGGATCATCGTCGACAAACCCGATCTTAAAGGCAGGGTGGACGTCCTCAAGGTGCATTCGAAGGATGTGCGCATGGATGAGTCGGTGGATCTGGAGGCCATAGCCCTGGCGACCAGCGGAGCCGTGGGCTCGGATCTCGCGAATATGATAAACGAGGCCGCCATAAACGCCGTTAAGCATAAGCGACGCGTCGTGACTCAGTCGGATCTTCTCGAGGCCGTGGAGGTGGTGCTGGTCGGGAAAGAAAAGAAGGATCGCATCATGAATAGCGAGGAGAAGCGCATCGTGTCTTATCACGAGGTCGGACACGCTCTGGTAAGCGCTCTTCAAAAAGACGCGGAGCCGGTGCAGAAGATCACCATTGTCCCGCGAACCATGGGAGCCTTAGGTTACGTGATGCAGACGCCGGAGGAAGAGAAGTACCTGAACACGAAAAGCGAGCTTAATGCGATGCTTGTGGGTCTCCTCGCCGGCCGCGCCGCCGAGGAGATCGTCTTTGACACGGTGACCACGGGCGCCGCCAATGACATCGAAAAAGCCACGAAAATCGCGAGGTCCATGGTTACCCAGTACGGTATGTCGGATAAATTCGGCCTGGTGGGCTTAGAGTCGGTCGAGTCCAAATATCTGGACGGGCGCGCCGTTTTAAACTGCGGCGAGGAGACGGCGAGCGAGATAGACAAGGAAGTCATGCGCATATTAAAGGAGTCCTACGCGAAGGCCAAGGAGCTTCTTTCGGCCAACAGAAACGCTCTTGATAAGATCGCCGAGTACCTGATAGAAAAAGAGACCATCACGGGAAGTCAGTTCATGGATATCTTCCACAGGGTAAAAGCCGAGGAAGCGGCCGCCGAAAAGGAGCGGGAAGAGGACGCTTCCCGCTTAGCGGGCGTGACGGAAAATAACGGCGATGTTTGATATCAGGGAAGAATTAAAAAAACTTCCCGCGAAACCCGGCGTCTATCTCATGCATGATGAGAAAGACGCCGTCATTTACGTCGGGAAAGCCGTGAGCCTTAAAAACAGGGTCAGTCAGTATTTTCAGGCGGGCAGAAACAAAGGCGCGAAGATAGAGCGCATGGTGACGCATATATCAAGGTTCGAGTATATCGTGACCGATTCCGAGATGGAGGCTCTCGTGCTGGAGTGCAATCTGATCAAGGAATACCGCCCCAGATACAACACTATGCTGACCGACGATAAGAGTTATCCCTTCATAAAGGTGACCGTAAACGAGGTATATCCGCGCGTTCGGTCGGTGCGAAACGTGAAAAAAGACGGGGCCAGATATTTCGGGCCTTATACCGATTCCGCGGCTGTTAAGGACATCGTAGGCCTTATAAGGCGTCTGTATAAGATTCGGGGATGTTCCAGAAATCTCCCGAGAGACACCGGAAAGGAAAGGCCCTGCCTTTATTATCATATGGGACAATGTATTGCGCCGTGCCGCGAGGATTCAAATGCCGATGACTACCGCGAGGCAGTAAATTCGGCGTTAAAATTTCTCTCCGGGCATTATGAGGACGTGACGGATTATCTTAAGGAGAAGATGCTGGAAGCGGCGGACGATCTTCAATTCGAGAAAGCGGGCGAACTTAAAGGTCTTCTCGAGAGCGTGGCAAGGATAGCCGAGAAGCAGAAAATAACGGGAGCGGACGGAGAGGATCGCGACGTGATAGCCGCCGCGGCGGACGGCGGGGACGCCGTGGTGCAAATATTTTTCATCAGGGGCGGAAAGATAATCGGAAGGGATCATTTTTACCTTTCAAACGCTTCCGAGCAGTCTCTTTCGGCGCTTCTTGAAAGTTTTATACAGCAGTTTTATTCGGGCACGGCGTTTATCCCTACGGAACTTATGCTGCAGGAAGACATTGAAAACCGCGATCTTATCGAGAGGTGGCTTTCAGAGGGGAAAGGGCAGAAGGTGCGCATACGCGTGCCGCAAAAAGGCGCGAAAGAAAAGCTTGTCGAGCTCGCCGAAAAAAACGCTCTTCTTACGCTTACGACGGACAGGGAGAGGCTTAAGAAGGAGGCGATAAGTACTGTGGGAGCGGTAAATGAGATTCGCGAGGCGCTTTCTCTTTCCAAACTCTCCCGCATGGAAGCTTATGATATTTCAAACATCAGCGGATTTGACAGTGTGGGTTCCATGGTCGTTTACGAGGACGGAAGGCCGAGACGCAGTGATTACAGGAAATTCAGGATAAAGGGAGTAACCGGCGCCGACGATTACGCCAGCCTTAAGGAGGTTCTTTTAAGGCGGTTTAAGGACGGACTTTCGGAGAGAAGCGGAGGAATCGAACGCGGATTTTCAAAATTTCCCGACCTTATCCTCATGGACGGCGGCAAAGGTCAGGTAAATGCGGCTCTTCGGGTCTTAAGTTCGCTTGGTATATCAATCCCGGTATGCGGCATGGTTAAGGATGACAGCCATCGCACGAGGGGACTTTATTACAATAACGTCGAGATCTCACTTGATGTCCGCTCGGAGGGATTTAAGCTCATAACGCGCATACAGGATGAGGCGCACAGGTTCGCGATAGAGTATCACAAGAATCTTCGGCTGAAATCTCAGGTTCATTCCGTGCTTGACGACATACCGGGCATCGGCCCCGTAAGACGAAAGGCACTGATGAGACATTTCGCCGGCATCGATAAGATCCGCGAGGCAAACGTTAAGGAGCTTAGCGCACTGCCCGGCATGAACGAACCCGCCGCGAGAGGCGTATATGATTTCTTTCACGGTGAGAAGTCAGACGTAAACTCCTAACCGCCCGCGAATCCGCGCAAGGCCTGGCGGGACGATCTCTTTTCCGTGAAATATTTCAGGCAAAAATGTGGCGCCGCGGCACGGGGTGTGGTATATTGCCGCCGAGGGTTAATTTTGATATCAAAGAAGAGTTAAGTTTAGGAGTAAATTTCCGAAGCGACCTTAATGACGCTCAAAAAGGCGTCAGGAAAGAGGAAAAGATGGGAACAGTAAGGATACCGCAGTTGGTTGAGAAAATGAGCCTTAAGAATCTGACGGAGGAGATCGATTTCGCCGAGAGACTTATCACGGTGCCCGATGTGAACAGACCGGCGCTTCAGCTTGCCGGGTATTTCGATCATTTTGACTCCGAGCGACTGCAGATCATCGGCATGGTCGAGGACACTTATTTGCAGACGCTGTCGCCCGAACGAAAGAGGGAAGTCTACGCCGAGCTTTTTTCATACGGCATACCCTGTCTCGTGTTTACCAGAAATCTGACGCCGGATGAGGAGCTTCTTAAACAGGCGACTAAAAGCGGCACCCCGGTATTTTCGACGGATAAGAAGACGAGCGCGTTTCAGGCGGAAGTCATAAGGTGGCTTAATGTGCAGCTTGCTCCCTGTATCTCCATCCACGGCGTTCTCGTGGACGTCTACGGCGTGGGTGTTCTTATAATGGGCGAAAGCGGTATCGGAAAAAGCGAGGCTGCCCTGGAACTTATAAAGCGGGGGCACCGGCTGGTATCGGACGACGTGGTGGAGATACGAAAGGTCAGCGACGCGACCCTGGTAGGCTCCGCGCCCGACGTCATAAAGCATATGATAGAGATAAGGGGCATAGGGATCGTGGATGTTAAGACCCTCTTCGGCGTGGTCAGCGTCAAGGAGACTCAGTCCATAGATCTTGTCATAACCCTGGAGGAGTGGGATAAGAACAAGGAGTACGACAGGCTGGGCCTTGAGGATCATTACACTGAATTTATGGGAAATAAGGTGCTGTGTCATTCCATCCCCATAAGACCCGGCAGAAATGTGGCCGTAATCGTGGAATCCGCGGCCATAAATCACAGGCAGAAACAGATGGGATATAACGCCGTGGAGGAACTGTCGCGGCGTTTTCAAAAAAACATGTTCGATGAGAACTGACGGCGAGGCGTCATTTCACGGGAGGCGGCCAGTATGTACGGATTCGGGGTGGATATCGGCGGAACCACGGTTAAGATGGGGCTTTTTACGGAAAACGGCGACCTTTCGGAAAAGTGGGAGATACCCACGCGCACGCGGGATGAGGGCAGGGAGATACTCCCCGATATCGCCGCTTCTCTTAAGGGTCATATCTCATCATGCGGTCTGAAAGCGCGCGAGATCAGGGGAGTCGGCGTGGGCGTGCCCGCTCCTGTAAGCGGTGACGGGATCGTAAAAGGCACGGCGAATCTGGGCTGGGGCCATAAGGAAGTTGGCCGTGAGCTGCGGGAACTTACGGGTCTTAAGGTGAAGGTTCAAAATGACGCGAACGCGGCCGCCTTAGGCGAGATGTGGAAGGGCAGCGCCAGGGGCAGTACGGATCTTGTCATGATAACTTTGGGAACCGGTATCGGAGGCGGGATCATAACTCAGGGTCACGTGCTGCTCGGATCGGAGGGCGCCGCCGGAGAGATAGGGCATATCACCGTAAATTACAACGAAAGCGAACATTGCGGCTGCGGCGGGAGAGGATGCCTCGAGCAGTACGCCTCCGCCACGGGCATTGCGCGTCTCGCGAGGAAAAAAATCGCGGAGCTTAAGAAAGACGGGGGACACATCGCCACGGCTCTGCCCGATGCAGGGGATATCACAGCGAAGGATGTGTTTGACGCGGTGAAGGCGGGTGATAAAACTGCCTGTGAGATAGCCGATGAGTTCGGGCGGTATCTGGGATACGCGCTCGCGAACGTGGCGGCCGTCGTAAATCCCGCCGTCATAGTGATAGGCGGCGGCGTCTCAAAAGCGGGTGATGTCATCCTGAAGTTCATAGAGCCGTATTACAGGCAGAGGGCGGTATTCTCCAATAAGAAGACGTCCTTTGTCATCGCGAAGCTCGGAAACGACGCCGGGATATACGGTGCGGCGAAGCTTATATTTTCGGATTGACAGGCTTATCGTCATACTCAGTGACCGGGGCAGCCCTGTTTCGGAGCGGTGCCTTCCGCGAAGTACTCGGTATACGCGCTGCACGCCGAAGTCGTGGCGAGCTTTCCGCTTCTCGCGCATACTCTTTTTTTCTCTATGCCCTCGGGCATCTCGAAATCTTTTTTCTCATAGTCTTCGTGGATGCGCTGCATCACGTTTTTCCATAATCTTTCGTGGAATGACTGATCCCAATAATCTTCCATCGGCTGGCTGTCGTCATAACCTGTCCAAACGGAGGCCGTAAGGTATGGGGTAAAAGCGGAAAACCACAGGTCCTTGCATTCCTGACTGGTACCGGTCTTGCCGGCCGCCGGCATGTTGGAAAGCTTCGCCGCTTTTCCGGTGCCGCTGCCGTCGTTTATGACATCCTGCATGGCGCTTGTGATGAGAAAGGCCGTGCTTTCTTTCATGGCCACGTGTGTCTCAGGTATGTTCTCGTACAAAAGATTTCCGTTTTGATCGTAGATCTGTTTGTAGAAGATCGGCTCATTGTAAACGCCGCCGTTCGCGATGGACGCGTAAGCGGCCGTCATTTCCAGGTTATAAACTCCTTTTGAGATTCCGCCGAGAGCCATGGCCTGGTACATGTCTTTTTCCGCCGAAAGGGTCGTCATGGAGAAATTCTCGGTGAGATAACGAAATCCGAGAGCGGGAGTTATCTCCGTAAGCTTTTTTACTGTACACACATTCGCGGACACGGTAATGCAGTCTCTTATGGTCATGTTGCCGCGGTAGTAGTTGCCCCACCAGTTATTTACCTGTTTTCCGTCGTCGTAGGTAAACGGCGAATCCCTTATCACTGTCGCCAGAGTGTCGCCGTGCGCGTCCAGAGCGGGGACATAAGTGGAAAGGACCTTAAAGCAGGAACCGGGCTGTCTCGCCGACTGCGTGGCGCGGTTAAGACTCATGCTTTCCTTCTTCTCACCTCGTCCGCCGAAGATGGCCTTTACCTCGCCGGTATGCTGATCCATGATTACCATGCTTGCCTGCGGCTGAGGCGTGACGGAAATGCGCTTCATGACGGTATTTTCCGGATCGGTGTTAAGCGAGGCTGCGAACTCCTCGAAGCGGGCGTTAGCCTCTTCTTCCGAGGCGAAGGTCATCCCGTATTCGGCGCCGTATTTTTCTTTCATGAAATTCGCTAGATCGTAATGATCGTAATTGGTCTGTGTCCCGTCGGGTTTTATGACGGATACGGCGCAGGTGACGCCCCATTTTACCTTACTCGGATAATTCGCGGGATTATTCAGCTCCTCATCGCAGATCTTTTGCATTTCCAAATCCTGAGTGGAGACGATCTTAAGACCGCCGCTGTAAACCGCGTTGTGAGCTTGAGTCTCGTTAAAGCCGAGTTTATTTACGAGATCGCGCATTACCTGCTTGGCCACCTCGTCCACGAAATAGGAATTTACGGACGCGGGGGCTTCGGTGTAAGTGGTGTTTGTCACCTGAATGCGGCTGTAAACATCGTCGTCTATGGCCTCGTTATATTCTTTTTCCGTGACATAACCCTGATCAAGCATGTCCTCCAGGACTTTTTTACGCCTCTTCGCGTTTTCGTCGGGGTTTGTGATGGGGTTATACCGCTCGGGACTTTGTGTTATGCCGGCTATGGTGGCGCTTTCCGAGAGCGTCAGCTTGCTGACGTCCTTGCCGAAATAGCGAAGGGAGGCTGCCTGAACGCCGAGACAGTTCTGGCCGAGATTTATGGTATTCAGATAATCCTCAAGGATGACGTCTTTGTCGCCGATTTCTTTTTCGATCTTGACTGCCAGGTATATCTCCTGAATCTTGCGCTTTATCTTCTGCAGTCTGGTCTCGTTCATGAAATCGGGGAAAATGCTGTTCTTTATGAGCTGCTGTGTAATGGTGCTGCCGCCCTGCGTGAATCCTCCGTTTGTGAGTCCCGTAACGCCGGCTCTTAATATACCTCTTATATCCACACCGTTATGATCCCGAAAGCGGGAGTCCTCGACGGCGATGACGGCGTTTTGCAGATCGACGGGGATTTTGTCGATCTTGACGTCGATGCGGTTGGAACCCGCGTCGACGAAGGTGTCGAGCTGAGTCTGTCCGTCGTCGGCGTATACCGTGGATATATGAGCCTGCGGTTTTATGTCGTCGGCGGTTATGTCGGGAGCGTCGTCTATGATCTGCTTTACGAGTATGACAGCGGCGACCAATAATGTCGCCACGACGATGAGACTGAAGATAAGGAAGGCTTTAAAGAAACGGACAAAGCCGCGCTTCTTTTTTTTAATCGCTTTTTTCGAAGCGATTTTGGCACGCCTTTTGGCGACCGCTTTATTACCGTAATCCATAAATACGCCTCCTTTTTGCGGCGGGAGGGCGCCGCCGGGCACGCGTCTGCCCTTAAAATTTTACGGGCGCAAGGCCTACAGACTTTTGCATTATATCAAAATGTCCGATTTCAGTCAAATTTGCCGCATTGCGCGGCATGTTTTTCCTGAAAACGACTCTGTTATTTAACCTTCACACCCCGGGATGAAGACTTCTTCAAAAAGTGA
>CAYLRF010000042.1:0-13176 GCA_964385995.1 uncultured Faecalimonas sp. | reverse complement strand
GTAGATATAGCTCCGGAACATTTATATGAATACTCGGTACCTCAGGAAGAACGTTGTTAGACAAAAGGAGCCGTGGCTTATGGGAAAAATCATTTGTGTGGGCGAGACGGTCATTGATTTTCTGCCCGGAAGCGAAGAAGGCGTTTATATCAGGAAAGCGGGCGGCGCTCCCGCGAATGTGGCGGTCGCCGCGGCGAGAAGCGGAGTAAGCTCAGGATTCTTGGGCCGCGTCGGCAATGACGATTTCGGGCGTTTCCTGATAAAGACGCTTAAGGATAATCACGTGGAAGTGCTGTGCCGGACGCCCGTGGACGAGGCCGTCACGACGATGGCCTTTGTCACGCTGGACGCCTCCGGGGACAGAAGTTTCACTTTCGCTCGAAAACCCGGGGCTGATATGTTTCTGTGCCGCGCGGATGTGGACGCCGCGTGTGTGGCCGACGCTGACATACTCCACGCGGGTTCATGTTCGCTTTCGGCGGATCCCGCCGCGGATGCCACGGCATACGCGATGGAAACGGCCGCGAACGCAGGGAGGATGGTAAGCTTCGACGTAAATTACCGCGATCTTATGTGGAAAGACGACAGGGCGGCCTGCCGCGCGGCGGTGCGTAAGATCCTGCCGCTCGTGGATTTCTTAAAAATTTCGCGTGAGGAAGAGGATATGCTTGGCGGTGATCCGCGCGAAGTCGCGGGAAATTGCGATATCGCGGTCATCGTGGAGACGCTCGGCGCGGACGGGGCCCGCTGTTATTTCGGCGATGAGATAATCACGGTGGCGGGGAAAGCCGCCAAGTGCGTGGACGCCACGGGCGCCGGGGACGCCTTCTGGGGGAATTTCCTGTCGTACCTCATAAAAAGCGGCGTGACGGGCACGAAGGATCTTTCTGTGGAACTTTTAAGACGCGCGCTTAACTACGGGAATCTCGCCGGTTTTCTCTGTGTTCAAAAAAAGGGCGCGATGGAGTCGCTTCCGACGGCGGATGAGCTCGCAGCGCGGATGGATTCGGATCCTGACTCGGACCCGAACCCGAACCCTGACGCGGAAGGCAAAGAGGTTTCGTAATCACGTTCAAAAAAGAGCGCGCCGGCGCCGCACACGGTTCTTTTTTACAGTGGATTTTTACAGCGGACTTGCGGAGACCATATCCCTCCAGTGCATGACAAAAAGCTGTTCTCTTATGCCTCCGTCCTTGGCGGGGGAAGCGTCACGGGCCCCGCCGGAGGCGTTTTTCGGCTCCTTATCGCGGCCCAGGGGATCAAGCACGGGCTCCTCGAGCTCTTCCAGTCTGTCAAGCTCACCGTCCGCGTACATCGTAAGCCGCCTCATAGCGTGCTTTACTCTTTGCAGGAGACCGCCGAATCTGATATCCTGCACCTCAAATCCCTGCGGCTTGTTTTCCCGCATCCACCAATGCTCGAACGCTTCGTAAAGGGTCTCGATCTTCACGCACAGATCCCGATAAGCCGGAAGCATTTTTCTCACTGCGCTTCGCCCTTCGCGGTAAGCGGCCCTCGTCTCATTTCCGATATTTACCTTTACCGACAAAGTTTCACACAGACGTGAGGTCACGGCGAAGAGTTCTCCGTATTCGGAATTATTTTCAAATTTCTTGAGCTTTTCGGCGCAGGCGGCGTAGGCTTTACCATCCGAGGGTCTTGTCCATCCGTCGTAAAAACCCGTCAGGCAGTCGTTATACAGCAGGTATTTGTCGGGATTATTCGGCTTGTTGCGCCCAGAGAAAGGAGTTTTGGGGCAGGAGTTTTCGTCCTCGGCTTCCGTATTTAAAGTGTCCGGAAGTGACAGCAGCATAAAGTCGTCCCACGGTATGCCGACGACGCTCTCAAAGCCCGCTTTTATCGCTTCTTCATCGAAAATGCCCCGCGCGTAGCGTGACATGGCGTAAATGACAGGCAGCGCGGAGAACCGCGAGCATTCGCCGCCGTCGTCGCCCCACGCGGTTACAAGCAGGTGTTTCACGCCGTGGCTTATGCAGCTTTTCACGGCCGGGATACTCGCGTTTAAGGAAAATTTCAGGTGCGGCGTAAATCCACCCCAGGTCCACGCGCCCGACGCGAACCAAATATCCTTTTGCAGGCTCAGATTTTTCTCAAGATCGGCGTCGTATTCGCGCTCCTTCATGCTGTAGTAATCCCAATGTATCAGCCGCACGTTCGACGGTATGAGCCCCGCCGCGTCGGCGCTTCCCTTTTCCGCCGCGATTCGAAGGAACATGTCGCTCCACATAAGGACGGTAAAGCCGTAACGCGCGGCGATCTCGGACACTCTGTTGATATGCTCAAGCAGGATCTCCATCCTGTCGCGGTAGCCATTCTTTTGCATATAGGCGCCGCGTCCCAGAAGATAAGCCTCGTCCATGCCGACATTTATCGTGCGGCTCGTGAAGCACTCGGAAATGGAAGCGAACATGTCGTCTATAAGTTCGTAAACTTTTTCCTCTCCGACACAGAGTATGTCGTCGCAGTCTCTTATGCTCCTGTACTGCGGCCAGCGCATGAGAGTTTTAAGATGCGCCAAAGTCTGGATGCAGGGAATGAGGGAAATGCCTTTTTTCGCGGCATACCCGTCGATATCGCGAAGTTCCTCTTTCGTATATCTGCCCCTTAAGTGACCGAAATAGGGCTGCCCCGTCACCTCGTAGGTATCCTCGGTGTAAAGCATGAGCGTGTTGTATCCCATCTTCGCCATGAGGTCAATCATGCGTTTTACCGCTCCGGCGCGCATTACCGCGTTGCGCGAGCAGTCGATCATAAGTCCCAGAGTCTCAAATCCCGGCGTGTCATCACATTTTCGAGAATCCATTTTCCTTGCTTCCTTTCTTTGGTTTTTCTTGCGGGTAATGATAATTCCGCGGCGAAATTATTGCAACCGATTCGCCAAAAATTTCTCAAAAAATCAGTTGCGGCGGCGGGGCGAATCGGGTAGAATAACGCAAGTTTAGTGGATACCGGCCGCCGAAGGGACGCGCAAATGGACACAGTTGTGTGAAGACGGATAACTGCTCACATACTATGAGGGTACAGCACGAACCGCGTAAATGAGAACAGTCGTGAGCAGACGAACGGCAGGGCTAAGGCGAAAAAACCGGGCAAAGATGAAGGACAAGGCGAAAACGAAAGGCCGCGTAAAATCGAAAGGAGCGTGAGACGATGGAAAAGTGGGCGAGAGCGAAGTATCTTCCGGGTATCCCGTTGGGAGAGGACGGACGCAGAGTGACGTCTGGCAGAAAGAACATCGAAATCTCGAAGAACGCCGCGAGGGAGGGCATGGTTCTTCTAAAAAATGACGGCGGGACGCTCCCGATCGATGAAGGATCGAAGATCGCGCTTTTCGGAAAGGCAACCATAGATTACGTCAAGGGCGGCGGCGGAAGCGGCGATGTGACCGTGGCATATACGAGAAATCTCTATGACGGTTTCTGCCAAATCATGGACAGCGGCCTCATTTTCCCGGACACGGTGACATATTATGACGAATACGTGAACGCGCTCTATGCCGAGGGTGTGAGGCCGGGGCTTGTCGCGGAGCCTGAGCTTTCGGAGGAAATGGTGAAAAAGGCGGCGGATTTCGCCGATATCGCGATCATTTCATTCAGCCGTTATTCCGGCGAGGGCTGGGATCGCATGACCGATGATTACCCTGAGGTTTTAAAGAGCGTAAGGGAAAAGACTTCCTCAGTCTCCGTGCATATGGCGGACGCCGTGTTTGACAGAGCTGATTTTTATTTCACCGAAGCCGAAAAGCGGGTGACAGAGCTTGTAAAGAGATATTTCTCCAAAGTCGTCGTCGTGTTAAATACCGGCGGCATGATGGAGACAGGGTGCCTCGCGGACGACCCGGGGATCGGCGCGGTGCTTCTGGCATGGCAGGCGGGGATGGAAGGCGGACTCGTGGAAGCCGAGGCTCTGACGGGAGCGTTTAATCCATCGGGGAAACTCTCGGATACTTTCGCGGGAAGCCTTTCGGATTATCCTTTCGCCGGGGATTTTCACCAATCTTTATACCACGTGAATTATTACGAGGATATCTACGTGGGTTACAGATATTTCGAGACGATACCGGGCGCGGCGGATAAAGTCGTATATCCCTTCGGATACGGGCTTTCCTACACGACATTTGAACTGGGTAAACCCGTCATCACAGTGACCGGGCCGGACGCTTCCCGCGATTTAAAAGACGCGGCCGACGGCGCTTATGAGGATTTAAAAGTCACGGTCAAAGTCTCCGTGAAAAATACCGGCAGCCGCGCCGGCAGGGAAGTGGTGCAGGTTTATTACGGAGCGCCGCAGGGCAAACTCGGCAAGCCCGCGAAGGAACTCGCCGGGTATAAGAAGACGAAGACGCTCGAACCGGGAGAGACCTGTGAGGTGTATATCTCTTTCCCCGTGTCGCAGATGGCCTCATACGACGATCTCGGCAAAGTCGCAAAGTCAGCGTGGGTGCTGGAAGCGGGGTCGTATAAATTCTACGTCGGTACGGATGTGCGAAGCGCGGCTTTATCCGATTTTACATATGAGATAAGTGAGGATAAAGTGACGTGTCAGCTTAACCCGCGGATGACGCCCACGAAACTTGAGAAGAGAATGCTCTCGGACGGCACGTTTGAGGCACTACCGTCTTATAAGTACGAGCCGTACGATGTAAGCGCCGAAAAGCCCGGTGTATATGAGAATCATCCTGCAGAAAGCATTTTCGAGCCAAAAGAAGAGTCGGAGCTTAGGGGTTACGATCTTATGAAGAGGCCCGAGGCGCGGTATGTGAAAAAGGAGGCTCATCCCCGCCTTAAGGACGTGGCGGATGAGAAAATGACCCTCGATGAATTTATCTCGCGGATGACGGACGAGGATCTCGCTCATCTTTTGGGAGGGCAGCAAAATACCGGCATAGCGGATACCGGGGGCTTCGGCAATAATGAGGCGCTGGGTATACCGAATTTCATGACGGCGGACGGCCCCGCGGGACTTCGGATTATTAAGGACAGAGGCGTAGTGACGACGGCTTTCCCGAGCGCCACGCTCCTTGCCTGCACGTGGGATCCGGCGGTGACTTACGCTGTGGGAGCGGCGGCGGCGCGGGAAGTAAAGGAAAATAATATTTACATTTGGCTCGCGCCCGCGGTCAATATCCATCGCAATCCTCTTTGCGGCAGAAACTTTGAGTATTACTCGGAGGATCCGCTTCTTACCGGCAAGCAGGCGGCGGCTCTTGTCAGAGGCGTGCAAAGTCAGAAAGTGGCCGCCACGCCGAAACATTTCGCTCTCAACAATAAAGAGACGGAAAGAAAACACAGCGATTCCCGCGCGTCGGAGAGAGCGATAAGGGAGATCTACCTAAAGCAGTTCGAGATCATAGTGAAGGAAGGTCACCCCTGGTGTCTGATGAGTTCCTACAATCTGATAAACGGGACTTATACTTCCGAAAACGCTGACCTTTTGATTCACATTCTGAGAGAGGAGTGGGGTTTTGACGGCGTGGTGACTACCGACTGGATCACGATGCCTGAGCATTACAACGAGGTCATCGCGGGCAATGACATGCGTATGCCGCACGGATATCCGGACAGGATTATGGAGGCGAGACGCCGGGGCGAGATCTCCCGGGAGGCCATGGAGACGGCGGCGCGGCATATACTGACGCTGTTCTTGAGACTGGAGTAAGGCTCAAACACGCTCGCGGGCGAAATGTTTCAAGAGTCGGAGCAAGCCTGATTTCGCCCACGATGAAATGTGTTCACGGCTCGGCCCGAGACGGGGCCGAGTGCGAGCGGTATGATTTTAAGAACGAGGTAAGCCTTAAGCGCACGTTGCGGGCGAAATCATTTCCGGAAGAGATTCCACGAAATTTTGTATCCGGCGCACAAAAAACAGCAGAAAAAATTATGCAGCTTGCTTCTATACCGCACGCTTGTTTTTCATTATAATTTGCGTTAGAAATTTTAGTCATCTCATGAGGAGGAAAGAGAATGGCAAGTTTATCATTGAGGAAGATTAACAAGATTTATCCGAACGGTTTTCACGCCGTGAAGGATTTTGACTTGGAGATCGAGGATAAGGAGTTTATCATCTTTGTCGGTCCGTCCGGCTGCGGCAAGTCCACGACGCTCCGCATGATCGCGGGACTCGAGGAGATTTCGTCCGGCGAGCTGGAGATCGACGGAAAGCTGGTAAATGACGTCGAGCCGAAGGACCGCGATATCGCGATGGTTTTCCAGAACTACGCGCTGTATCCGCACATGACCGTGTACGACAACATGGCGTTCGGCCTGAAGCTGCGCAAGGTTCCGAAGAAAGACATTGACCGCATGGTTCGCGACGCCGCGAAGATCCTTGACTTGGAAAGCCTGCTTGACCGTAAGCCGAAGGCGCTGTCGGGCGGCCAGAGACAGCGTGTCGCGATGGGACGCGCCATCGTCCGTAATCCCAAGGTCTTCCTTATGGATGAGCCCCTTTCGAATCTGGACGCGAAACTCAGGGGCCAGATGCGTATCGAGATTTCAAAGCTCCACCAGAGACTGGGTACGACCATCATCTACGTTACCCACGACCAGACGGAGGCCATGACGCTGGGCACGAGGATCGTCGTTATGAATGACGGAGTTATCCAGCAGGTGGATACGCCGCAGGCACTGTATGACGCTCCGGGCAATTTATTCGTGGCGGGATTTATCGGAGCGCCTCAGATGAATTTCCTCGATGCCGTATGCAAAGTTGACGGGGAGAAGGCAGTTTTGGATGTCGGCGAGGCTCATATCGCGCTTACGCCGGAGAAGTCAAAGAAGCTCATCGAGGGCGGCTATGACGGGAAGAAAGTGGTTCTCGGGATCAGGCCCGAGGATGTGCACGATGAGGAAGAATTTATCGCGGCGTCGCCGAATACGGTGATCGAGGCGACGCTTAACGTTTACGAGCTTCTGGGCGCGGAAGTTTATCTCTACTTCGAATACGCGGGCGCGAACATGACTGCCAGAGTAAAGCCCGGCACGACTGCGAAGAACGGCGACACGGTGAGATTCGCGCTGGACGCCGAGAAGATTCACGTGTTCGACAAGGAGACGGAGCAGACCATTACCAATTAGTGTTTACAGCGGTATACGGATGTTTTCGGTATACGAATATTTTAAAAGGAGGAACATTTTCGATGAGTAGAGCTGATGTTGTAGCTGCTGTGGCCGCGAAGACGGGTCTTTCCAAGAAAGATTCCGAGGCGGCGGTGAAGGCCTTTACCGACGTTGTGGTTGATGAGCTTAAGAAGGGCGGTAAGGTGCAGATTCTCGGCTTCGGTACTTTTGAGGTAGCGACGAGGGGAGCCAGAGAGGGCAAAAGTCCTCTTACGGGCAAGACCATAAAGATCGCCGCGAGCAAGTCGCCGAAGTTCAAGGCCGGCAAACCGTTTAAGGAAGCAGTGAACGCATAAGCACCGTGGTAAGGCAAAAGACTTTTAAAAGAGGCTGCGGCTTTCGCGGTCTCTTTTTCTATTGCGGGTAAAACGTATACGCGAGGTTTTCGAGCATACATGGCGCGAAATTATGCGTCGATACTTCCGCCAGGGCACGACGTATACGAATGCTTCCCGGGCATACGTAAGAAAAACAGATGTTATGTCGCGGCGGAGAGACACATGAGACTTGACAAGTATTTGAAAGTATCAAGACTTATAAAGAGAAGAACCGTCGCGAACGAAGCCTGCGACGCCGGGCGGGTGACGGTGAACGGTTCTGTCGCGAAGGCGTCGTTGCAGGTGAAGAAGGGCGATATCATAGAGATAGCCTTCGGTTCGAAGCCGGTTCGCGCCGAAATCCTCGATGTGCGTGAGACCACGAAAAAAGAAGACGCCAAAGAGATGTTCCGCTATCTTTAAAAACCGGTTGCCAAACGCGGTACGATGATTTAATATCATATTCGGATGCGCGCCGAACGCGGGGGTCGTAAGCGGCCCTGTATCATCCGAGCCGGACACCGTGTGATCTTTAAGTCACTTACCGCGAAGGTTGCCGGCTTTTCGTATTATCCGAGTGAGGCTGTTTGTTACATCAAGGCCTTAAAACGCAAAGCGTGAAACAAAATCCACAGTATCTCGGCAAAGTTTTTGACTGCCGTTGGAGCGTTGACCTAAAAACGCAAAGCACGAAACAAAATTCACAGTATCTCGGCAAAGTGTTTGACTGCCGTTGGAGCGTTGGCCTTAAAACGCAAAGCGTGAAACAAAATCCATAGTATCTCGGCAAGGTGTTTAACTGCCGTTGGAGCGTTGGCCTCAAAACGCAAAGCGCGAAACAAAATTCACAGTATCTGCAGTAATAAGGGCAATTACAGGTAAGGGGTATAATACAAAGGGGTAGAAGCCGCATGGCCGCAGGAGAGCACCAGGTTCGTCGAAGGGGGACTGAAAAAAAGAGATTCAGGCACAGGACCAGTATGCTTATGATCTCCTTCGTGATAGTTCTGCTGGCGGTTTTTTTGGTGGCGGGCAGTGTGTCGCTGCGAAAAAAAGATAAGGCGTACGCGGCAAAAGAAGCCGAGCTTAAAGAACGCTTAGGCGAGGAAAAGAACCGCTCGGACGAGTTGGATGACTTGGAAGAATACGTCGGAACAGACGAATATATAGAAGATATAGCCAGAGACAAACTCGGTTTGCTGGATCCGAATGAGATATTGTTTAAGGCCGACCCCTGATATCCCGTTCGCGGAAATTCCCTAAATAGCCGACATATAAGACCGACATTGCCGGTGCCGTTCGGGCGCGATCCGCCGCGGACGGCTCGTTTTTTCTGCCTTTTGAAGGCAAATCCCCGTTTTTTCGTTGACATCCGGACTGTTTCATGCTAGAGTTTACGTTGCTTTATCTTGGGGTAATGGGCTGTACCGCGCTCAAAACGGGCGCGTGCGCGTCGGAAATTGCATACTTAAGTGAGGAGTGAAGCGTCTATGGAGAAAAACAGGATTCATCCGGTTCAGGACAATAAAGTCACACGCATGAGCTATTCCAAGCAAAAGGAAGTTCTGCAGATGCCGAACCTGATCGAAGTCCAGAAAGATTCCTACAGATGGTTTCTGGACGAAGGCTTGCGCGAAGTGTTCGCGGACATTTCACCTATCACGGATTACAGCGGACAGTTAAGTCTCGAATTCGCGGATTTCACGTTGTGTGAGGATGAAGTCAAATATACCATCGAGGAGTGTAAGGAGCGCGACGCGACATATGCCGCCCCGCTTAAGGTAAAGGTAAGATTATATAACAGAGAGACTGATGAGATCAGCGAGCATGAGATTTTCATGGGCGACATACCGCTCATGACGCCTACGGGCACTTTCGTGATAAACGGCGCGGAGCGCGTGATCGTAAGCCAGCTCGTGCGTTCGCCGGGTGTATATTACGGGATAGGGCATGACAGGCTCGGCAAGGAGCTTTATACCTGCACCGTCATCCCGAACCGGGGCGCTTGGCTCGAATACGAGACCGATTCCAACGACGTCTTCTGGGTACGTGTGGACAGGACCAGAAAAGTGCCCATTTCCGTCTTACTGCGCGCGCTGGGACTCGGGACGAACGCGCAGATTATCGACATGTTCGGGAAAGAACCCAAGATCATATCGAGCTTTGAGAAGGATATCGCCGCGAATTACCAGGAAGGCCTTTTGGAGCTGTATAAGAGGATACGCCCGGGAGAGCCTCTCGCCGTGGACAGCGCGCAGGCATTGGTTACGTCCATGTTCTTCGACCCGCGCCGGTACGATTTGGCGAAAGTCGGAAGATATAAATTTAATAAGAAGCTTTCGCTTAAAGGCCGCATAGCGGGGCACATCCTCGCGAAAGACGCGGTGAGCCGTGTTACGGGAGAGATTATCGCGAAAAAGGGCGAGAAGCTGACCGAAGAGAAGGCGGAGGAGATACAGAACGCGGCCGTTCCTTTTGTCATGATATCCGTCGAGGGCGTGAGGAGAAATATCAAGGTATTGTCCAATCTCATGGTGAGGCTGGACGCGGTCGTGGATATCGACCCCGCGCAGGTCGGCGTGACGGAGGCCGTGTATTATCCCGTCCTCGAGCGGCTTATCAGAGATTCCGAGGGTGATATAGAAGACCTCACGGAGCAGATAAAGAACCACATAAATGAGCTTATACCGAAACATATCACGAGAGAGGATATCTTCGCGTCGGTTAATTATACCGTAAATCTCGAATACGGCATCGGCACAGATGACGATATAGACCACCTCGGGAACAGACGTATCCGCGCGGTGGGCGAACTGCTGCAAAATCAATACCGTGTCGGACTCGCGAGACTGGAGCGGGTGGTGCGCGAGAGGATGTCGACTCAGGATATGGACAGTATCTCGCCGCAGACGCTTATAAATATCAAACCCGTGACGGCGGCCGTGAAGGAATTTTTCGGTTCCTCGCAGCTGTCGCAGTTTATGGATCAGAACAATCCCTTGGGCGAGCTTACTCATAAGAGAAGGCTCTCCGCGCTGGGACCCGGCGGCCTCTCAAGGGACCGCGCGGGATTTGAGGTGCGGGACGTGCATTATTCTCATTACGGGCGCATGTGCCCCATAGAGACGCCCGAAGGCCCGAACATAGGACTTATAAACTCACTCGCGACATACGCGCGTATCAATGAGTACGGCTTTATCGAGGCGCCTTACCGCAAGATCGATAAGAGTGATCCCGAAAATCCCGTCGTTACCGACGAAGTGGTATACATGACCGCCGACACCGAGGACAATTATCACGTGGCGCAGGCGAGTGAGCCGCTTGACGAAGAGGGACATTTCATCCACAGAAACGTATCCGGGCGTTACCGTAAGGAGACGCAGGAATACGAGAAGACGATGTTCGACTACATGGACGTCTCTCCGAAGATGGTATTTTCCGTCGCGACGGCGCTTATCCCCTTCCTTGAAAATGACGATCCCACCCGAGCGCTGATGGGATCGAACATGCAGCGTCAGGCCGTCCCGCTTATGATTACCGAGGCGCCTGTTATCGGTACCGGTATCGAGCGAAAGGCCGCTGTGGACTCGGGCGTCTGTCTTCCCGCCGAGCAGGGCGGCACTGTGAAGAAAGTTACGGCGACCGAGATAGTCGTCGCGCAGGACGACGGCACGGAAAAGACATACAAACTGACCAAGTTTCTTCGTAGCAACCAGAGCAACTGCTACAATCAAAGGCCTATCGTAAGCAAGGGCGAGAGGATAGAGGCGGGTCAGGTGATAGCCGACGGGCCCTCCACATCCAACGGCGAGATGGCGCTCGGCAAAAATCCGCTCATCGGATTTATGACATGGGAGGGATATAATTACGAGGACGCAGTCCTCATAAGCGAGAGGCTGGTTCGCGACGACGTTTACACGTCCATACATATAGAAGAATATGAGATCGAGTCCAGAGACACGAAGCTCGGTCCCGAGGAAATCACGAACGATATCCCGGGTGTCGGAGAGGAGGCGCTTAAGGATCTGGACGATCGCGGTATCATCCGCATAGGCGCCGAGGTTCGCGCGGGAGACATATTGGTCGGCAAAGTGACGCCGAAAGGCGAGACGGAACTTACCGCGGAGGAGCGGCTCCTTCGCGCCATCTTCGGTGAGAAGGCCAGGGAAGTTCGCGACACATCGCTTAAGGTGCCGCACGGGGCTTACGGTATCGTCGTGGACGCGAAGGTATTTACGCGGGCAAACGGCGACGAGCTCGCTCCCGGAGTGAATGAATGTGTCCGCATCTATATCGCGCAGAAGAGAAAGATTTCCGTGGGCGATAAGATGGCGGGTCGTCACGGAAATAAGGGTGTCGTATCCCGCGTGCTTCCCGTGGAGGATATGCCTTTTCTTCCGAACGGACGCCCGCTTGACATAGTCTTAAATCCTCTGGGCGTGCCTTCGCGTATGAATATCGGGCAGGTGCTTGAGACTCACCTTTCCCTCGCCGCGACGGCGCTTGGATTTAACATCACCACTCCGGTCTTTGACGGCGCGGATGAGGACGACATCATGGACGCTCTCGAGCTCGCGAACGATTACGTGAATCTCGAGTGGGACGAGTTTAAGGAAAAGCACGGCGAGGAGCTGCTGCCCGAAGTTCTTCAGACGCTGTATGACAACAGGGAACACAGAGCGGTATGGAAGGGCGTGCCGATATCGCGCGACGGGAAGGTAAGGCTGCGCGACGGCAGGACGGGCGAGTATTTCGACAGCCCCATCACCATAGGGCATATGCATTACATGAAGCTTCACCATCTGGTCGACGATAAGATCCACGCGCGTTCGACGGGACCGTATTCGCTGGTTACGCAGCAGCCTCTCGGCGGGAAGGCGCAGTTCGGCGGACAGAGATTCGGCGAGATGGAAGTATGGGCGCTCGAGGCTTACGGCGCGGCTTACACATTGCAGGAGATTCTGACGGTTAAATCCGATGACGTGGTCGGCCGCGTAAAGACCTACGAGGCCATCATAAAAGGCGAGAATATACCGAAGTCCGGTATCCCCGAATCATTCAAGGTGCTTCTTAAGGAGCTTCAGTCGCTGGCATTGGACGTGAAGGTGCTTAAGGATGACAATACCGAAGTGAAGATCATGGAGTCGGTGGATTACGGAGAGACCGACCTTAGGCGCATTATAGAGGCGGAGTCCAGAGAACCGAGACAGATGTCCGACGCAGATATGCGATACGGCGGATTCACGAAGCAGGAATTTAACGACGAGGGCGAGATTACGGATGTAAATGACGCTGAGGCCGCCGGATATGACGACGGTTATACGGATGACTCTGACGCGTATGTCGCGGGGACAGACGCCGATTTTCCGGGCGACGAGGACGCGGGGGACGGCCCCGATGACGCATACGGAGCCGCGGATGAAGCTTACGAAGGCGGTTTAGACATCGCGGATCCACAGGAAGAAGATTTCGACGGCCAGACGGACGCTGACGAGTAGATAGGAGGGGTCACTCATGCCAATGAATAATAACACTGCCACATATGAGCCGGTCACATTTGACGCCGTAAGGATCGGACTTGCGTCTCCCGAGAAGATATTGGAGTGGTCCCGCGGCGAAGTCACGAAGCCTGAGACTATCAATTACAGGACATTAAAACCCGAGAGGGACGGTCTTTTCTGCGAGAGGATATTCGGACCCAGTAAGGACTGGGAGTGCCA
>CAYLRF010000041.1:11600-13316 GCA_964385995.1 uncultured Faecalimonas sp. | reverse complement strand
CCAAAAGCCGCGAGGCGAACGTAATCCGCATTAGAGTGGCGCGTCAGAACACGTGAATATAAAGCGGGGACGGTTATAAGGGAACGATTCAGCCGTAGGTGGGACTTAAAGGAGGTTTGACATGGACATTAAATGGATAAGCCTGGGAGCCGAGGTCGGGGAGAGCGGCGGCGTGCTTTCTTCACGGGCGAGCGCTTATTATCCCGACGCGGCGGACAGGGCCGTACTTTTCGCCGAAGATAAGGCTCCGAGGGATTTCGCGTTTGAGTGCGAGATACGTCTCGTGAGGGACGGCGAGGCGGGCGTCTATTTCAGGGCGCAGGGAAAGAACGGGAAGGACTGGATCGCGGGATATTATTTCTCCGTGAACGCGGCGGACGGGAGCGTCACTCTTCGCAACGTGAACGGCGGCGACCACAGCGAGTTCGTCATCGGCTCCATGCGTTATCCTTTTAAGAAAGGCGTTTGGTATAAGATCCGCGTGGAAATGAGAGGGGACGCCGCGAAGATTTGGTTCAATAATTTCCCGAAGGAGACGGAGCCGTTCCCGAAGTATGACCTGACGCTTCGACATTTCCCGCGGGGCACCGTCGGACTGGAGTTCGGGGAAGGCGCGGCGGAGTTTAGAAATGTGTCGCTTACGCAGCTCGGGGTCAGCGAGGGAAGCGACGATAGATTCGGCGAAGGAAGTAACGATAATACCGTCGACGGAAATCCCGACAAACCCGGCGACGGCGCAATAAGCGATGATAAGGTTGGTGAGGGAAGTTGCGACAAATTCGGTGACGGAAGTGACGATAAATCCGGCGCGGAAACGTATTACCGCAACCCCGTGATATACGGGGCCGATCCCGACATCCTCTATTATGACGGAATGTATTATCTGTACTTTACCGACACGCAGGACATGTCGCTCTTTCAGTGCTATACGTCGAAGGACCTCATACACTGGTCGGAGCCGCATGTGATCTTTCACGGCGAGGACGGCTGGGGAAATAACGAGTACATGAGCCCGAACGTCTTCCTAAAGGACGGGATCTTCTACATGCTTTACGCCTCGCATACTGCGCCCGACGCGCAGGGCAGAAGGCGCGTGCAGGTGGCGTACGCTTCATCCGATTCGCCGCTGGGGCCGTTTAAGTCGAAGACGCGTAAGCCTCTGCATGAGGATATTCAGGAGATAGGCGGACATCCCTTCGTGGACGAGGACGGGAGAGTCTACCTGACGGTGGTCAGATTTAACGGCGGAAATGAGATATGGGCTTACGAGGTAAAGGCGAAGGACGGGATCATAAAACCGCTTGACGAGACGCTTACGAGGCTTCTGGTCCCCGCCGAGGAATGGGAGTGTGACTACGCCCGCGTGGTGGAGGGCGGAGTGATAATGAAGCATAAGGGCCTCTACTACATGATGTACGCGGGCTCGCATTACAAAGGAAGCTACGCGGAGGGGTACGCGGTGGCGGAGCACCCTCTCGGGCCGTACAGGAAATATCGGTACAATCCGATCCTGCGCTCCACGGGATTCACGCGAGGAACGGGAGACTCGGTCTACGTGAAGACGCCGGGCGGGAAGTACGTGATGTTTTATCATCAGCATTTCAGCCCGACGGAAGTATCGCCCAGGTACATCTGCTACGACGAGATGAAGTTCGTGGAGACGGACGACGGGGAGGATGTGCTGGTGGTGCACGGCCCTACCATGACGCCGCAGAA
>CAYLRF010000041.1:0-11500 GCA_964385995.1 uncultured Faecalimonas sp. | reverse complement strand
CGGACGACGGGGAGGATGTGCTGGTGGTGCACGGCCCTACCATGACGCCGCAGAAAGGGCTCGTGTGATTTTCGGCGGTATGAGGTAAACCCAATGTGAATATAAAGCAAATAGAAGGCAAGCATCAGGTAAACATGAGATAAGTATCAGGTAAATATCAGGTAAGTATCAGGTAGCCGGCATTAAGAGTCAGCAGGCTTCTGGCGCGTGAAGCGTCAGTTAAGCCGGCGGCGAAGGAGGTGTGGTCATGAAGAGTAAGAAGAAGGTCATCGGGATTTCGGTGGGCTGCGTATGCGCCCTCGCTGTCGTAGCGCTGGCCGTCGTCCTTTTGGTTTCCCGCTGCGGGAAGGAGGATAAGGGTGTGGTGAAAGCCTCGCCTAAGACCTACGTCGTGAAGTACGAGAGTCACGGCGGTGCGGCGGTGAAGGACGGAAAGTATACTCCTGGCGAGAAGTTCATCCTTCCTATCCCTGCCTCGGGGTCAGATCCGAAGATGTACGGTTACAGCTTCACGTCGTGGTCGTATGACGCGGACGGTAAGGATACGGCGACGGTTCCCCTGGATGAGGATAAGGCCGTAAACGGAGTCATCACTCTTCACGCGGGCTGGACGAACATTCATACGGTTTATTTTGACACTCGGACGGAGGCTGTAGTGGAGCCGCGTCAGTATAAGTTCGGGGAGAGTGTTCCCGTCGCGGATCTTCCGAAAGCCCCCGATCGCGTGGTGGGCGGCATTACGGTTCCGTACGCGAATTGGGTAAACGCCAGCAGCGGTCAGGCCATCACGGAAGATCTTCGTATGGAAGGCACGGACATGTACCTTTATGCCGCTTATGACACGGGAGTTACCTCGAGGTTTGAGCTTCTGGACGACGGCACCTACAGCCCGCTTCGAAACGGCGCTACCACGTGGCACGATACGCAGCTTAAGGACGGTCAGGTCTTCTACATCGATATGCTTCTTCCCGCGGATCCGGCGGAATATACCGGAGGCGACGCGGGACCGGTGTTCGCCGCGACCGGATTTAACCAGACGACATCGACCTTTGACGGAAATTATTACATCTGGATGACGGTCACGCGATCTGACGCGGTAGAGCAGAACAAGGGCGGCATCTCGTTCTGGGGATACGCCCAGGGAGACTCTCCGAGCGCGAGCCGCAAGCGTCTCGCGTATTATAAGCTGACGGGCAGCGCGTTAAAAGGCACTCCTTACGCGAAAAAGATGAGCGCCTACCTAAACGGCGGGAAGAAGGACAAAGAGACGAGGCTCACCTTCAGCTTCCGGAAGGCGGGGAGCGTATGGTGTGTCGGAATAGACGGCATTGATTACTTTACGCTGGAGCCGGGCCAGCCGGTGACGCCCAAACCCGCGAAGCCCGATGAGGGCGGGACGCTCGACATGAACACCGGATATGAGGGAGGCTCCATGGTCGGTTTCAGAACCGATGTGCTGGGCACGAAGGTGCGATTCGCCGACTGCAGCGTGAAGAACGCCGGAAGTATCAGGCAAAATCCCGCGAACCGTCACACCGTCACTTTTGACACCAAGACGTCGCAGAAGATCGAGCCGAGGACATATTATCCCGGTGATCTGGTTACCCTGCCGCCCTGCTCGGACCGTACGGTGAAAGGAGTGACTTACAAATTCCTCTACTGGGCGGATCAAAGCACGAGCCGTCCGCTTCGCGGGGATTTCAGGATGCCCACATATGACATGAATATCATCGCTCAGTATGACATAGGCACGTCCGCACAGTTCGAGCTTCTTGATGACGGCACCTACAAACCGACCGTGACGAACGCCAAGACCGCGTATGGCAATTTGCAGCTTTTGGACGGGAATCTCTATACCGTAGAAATGGTTCTTCCGGCAAATCCGATGGATTTTGAAACTGAGGCGGGGCCCGTCTTCGCCGCGACCGGGTTCAACTCGGATAAATCGACATTTAACGGATATTATATGTGGATGACGGTGATACGCGCGAATCCGAAGGGTACCGTGGAGCAAAACCGCGGCGGCATCAGATTCATGGGCTACGCGCAGAACGGCAAGGCGGTAGAAGGGCTGGCTTATTATAAACTCTCGGGAGCCGTGCTTAAGAACACGAAATACGCGAAGAAGATGACGGCGTACTTAAATAACGGCGTGAGCGACAGGGAGACCAGACTTACGTTCACTTTCCGCAGGGAAGGAAACGTCTGGTATATCGGAGTGGAAGGCGAGGAGCTCTTCGTCATGGAGGCGGGGAAGGCGATCACTCCCAAGCCGGTAAAGCCGGATGAATACGGGACGAAGGCGGTAAATAGCGGATATCAAAACGGAAAGCTCGTCGGATTCCAGACAAATTCAAAGGGCGTCCGCTTCGCGAATCCCACGATTACTTCGGTGGATAATTCCGCGTACCGCCGCACGCTGTCCTTTGACACCAAAACGGACGAAAAGATAGACCCGCTCACATTCCGTCTCGGCACCACGGTCAAGGCCTCCGATCTGCCGAAACCTAAGGGAAAACTTAAAGTTCAGAACAAAGAATATGAGTTCCAATGCTGGGCGGATGAGTCAAACCATAAACAGGTGCCTGCGGAATTTAAGGTCACGCAGGATATGAAGCTCTACGCTCACTACAGGACGGGCGTCACGCCGGCTTATGAGTTGCAGTCCGACGGCACGTTCAGTCCGACGTCGAAGGGAGCGCAAACTAATTATGTCGATAAACTCTCCGTCGGGAAGGTTTGGTCGGTAGACATGATTCTCCCCGAGAATCCCGCCGACTTTAAAGGCGGAGACGCGGGTCCGATCTTCGCCGCGAACGGATTTACCGAGGCTGACTCGACATTCGCCGGATATGACAGGATTTGGGTCACCATATTGCGGTCTGATACAAATGAGACCAATAAGGGCGGAATCAGGATCATTACATATGCCGACGGAAAGGTAAGTCCCGCCAATTTTTACGCTTATTACAAGCGAACCGGCGCTCTTAGCGGTTCCGCGTATGCAAGTAAAATGACCGCGTATTTAAAGGGCGGAGCCGACTTAGACGGGCGGACGTTTACATTCGACATAGAACAGTCAGCCGCCGGGAAGTGGATCATCAGCATAGACGATGAGCCGCTCATAACTCTCGAGACGGGTAAGACGCCGCTTCCCGCGCCTAAATCACCGCAGGATGAAGGATGTAAGACCGCGCTGGATAGCAGGTACGCGAACGCTTCGCTGGTAGGCTTTCAAACGGATGTCACGAGTGTCAGATTCGCCAATCCGCGTGTTGAGTCCAAGCAGGTATCGGTATACTTTAAGGCGAACACGGCATGTGATACGGCTGCGAAGAAATATTCCGTGGGTGAGAAGATAAGCGCCTCCGATTTGCCGACACCCGAACCGCTGATGGTAGGGACCGCGTCCTGTCCGTTTAAGGAATGGAAGAATTCCGATACGAAGGAAGCGTTTAAAGATGTTGAGGTCACCGCTGATACGGGCGACATGCATCTGTACGCGGTCTATGACATAAGTAAGCTTGAGGACACGGGTGTCATCGACTCCAGATATGAACTGCGGGAAGACGGTTTTTACGCGCCGCTTAAGCTGGACGGCGTAAAGACATGGCATTCGACATGCTTTGACTGGAAGCTTGTGAGCGGGAAGACTTATGCGGTGGATATGGTACTTCCCGATGATCCCGAAAGTTTTAAAGTCGATGCCGGGCCTGTCTTCGGCGCGACGGGCTTCAGCGAGACGAAGGCGGATTTCGGAGGAAATTACTGCATTTGGGTGTCTGTTGTGCGGACGGTAACCGGAACGACCGCGACTAACAAAGGCGCCATAAGAGTCTACGGAAGCGCTGAGGGTACCGCGGGTAACGACACGGCCATGAAAGTCATAGCGTACTATAAGCTGACGGGATCCGCGCTTAAGGATACCGAATACGCGAAAAAAATGAACGCGTATATGGCGGGTGAGATGAAAGGCGGGGAGATGAGACTCTCGTTTGCCGTCAGCAGAGAAGGAAACTCATGGCATGTCGGCATAGATGGCGAGGAACTCTTTACGCTTACGGCCGGCAAGGAGGCGGACCCGAAGCCTGTGAATCCGCCGGATGAGCCTAATGGTGGTCTTAAGTTAAACAGCAAGTGCGCGAATGGCGAACTTGTGGGTATTCGCACCGACGATTCGGGAGTTCTCTTCGCGAACCCGAGCCTTAAGGATACGGCGGCCGCGGCGGCGGGAGAGGGACTTTTCGGCATCCCTTTTGCCGACAGTTCTCTCGCGAAGCGCTTTATTTTCCTGCCTGTCGATCCGTCGGATGTCACGAAAGAAAGTTTTTCACCTGTGAGGCTTGCGACTAAGCAGTCCCCGTCAAAGGTGAGGACGGAAATCATCCCCGCGAAGGCACTTCTTGCGAGGATCAAGGCCATATTCAGGGCGGGACTGTAACATAAGGAAGGGGAACATCTGCTTGACGCCGGGGGAGTCTTTTGTTTGTGACAGCGGGAGCCGCGATGCCAGGAATCGGGCGCGGCACTAAAACATAACCCGGCAAGGGCATAATCGCGTGACGGTGGGAGACGCGACGTGTGAATCTGATACGGTGGGTTTCGGTCGGCTGATGTTGGGCGCCGGATGCCGAAGATCGGCAAATGGGGAAATGCCCTCCGCCGTCACGGATGTCATGAAATTAGTCAAAATAAAGGAGACTGTGTATGGGAAGAAAATTTAAAGGAGCGGTATCGGCTGTGGCCATGTGTCTGGCTGTCTCGCTCGCTCTGACAGCGTGCGGAGGGAAGACGGAGACGAAGAAGAAGGATCCGACCCCCTCCACGGAGGCTTATGACATTACGAAGCGTGTCCCCACGGATGAGGGAGAGGCCGTGGTGAAGCTAAACAACGCGGATTACAAAACATACCATAACTACATAGACGTGCCGCTCGGAAACATTCCGTACAGCGTGGGCGACCCGTTCATCATGCGTCACGGGAACCGCTATTATCTCTATTGCTCGACGCCTGCCGCTACCTATGAGACGACCCGCAGGAAGATAGGAGTTTGGAGGAGCGACAATCTCGTGGACTGGACACAGCTTGGGTGGGCTTATGACCCGGATACGGATCCCGACGGCGAGATGTTCCTCGATTCCGGGAACCCCAAGGAGACGCCTACACAGGGCGCCTATGCTCCTGAGGTTATATACTACAAAGGATGGTTTTACATGTGCGAGTCCCAGAGCGGGCACGGGCACTATTTTCTCCGAAGCAGGACGCCCGAAGGGCCGTTTCGCGTGATTTCCGGAAATGAGGGTCTGGGCATAGACGGCACGTTCGCTCTTACGGATGACGGCTCACTCTACCTTGTGAGCGCCAACAATACCAGAACACCGAGCGCCATCACCGCCGTGCCGATTGATTTCGAGGACGGCCCGAGCGGCGACATAAAAGACTGCAAAGTCGTGCTTGACAAGGATAAGATCGTGGATATTTCCTCCGCGAGGCTGGGAGGCTGGACCGAGGGACCGGGATTCTTCTCACGAAACGGCTATCATTACATGACATATACGGGAAATCACGTGGACAGCGCCTCTTACCGCGTGGGATATTCGTACACGAAGTCGAAGAGTCCGCTGGAGGGTCTCATGTCAGTGTGGGACAACATTCTCCTCGAGTCATCGGGCATGGATAACGAGGCACTCATTCCCTATAACTCCATCACGGGTAAGAGCGACGTCACCACCTTTCGTGGGCCGGGACACAGCAGCAACGCCGTGGGGCCGAACATCGACAGCATTTACACGGCGTTTCATATAGCGAACCGCACCGATCATCAGAATAACAAACACGACGCGGGCAGAAGACTGGCCATCACGCAATACTTCACAAACGGCGCGTACGTGCTGACAAACGGTATAGGAAATTACGAACGTCCGCAGCCTACAATGCCGGATTTTAGGGGAGACGTAAATTCTCTTCAGTCTCTGGGTGGCCTGAAGGTAAGTCCCGAATCCACCAAGGACGTATATACAGCGGAACTCTCCCTGAAGCTTTCGGGAGGCAGGGGCAGCGTCATCTTCGGAGCGACGGACGCCTCAAACTATGTGGAGGCCTCCGTAAACGGCGAGACGCTTACATTAAATCAGATTAAGAACGGCAGTTTAAAGACGCTCGGGGAAGCGAAGATTTCCACATCCACAAACGCTGACTCGGAGCACATAGTAAAGCTCGTGAACGGCTCGTCAAAGGCGGTTCTTTACTATGACAACATGGCTGTCATAAACATCAACGATTCTCTCCCGGCCGGGAAGATCGGTTTCGGAGCCGGGACAGCCTGCACGCTCGCGTTTACGAACGACGCTTTCGGGACGTCGGATTTCGAGGCGGTAAAAGATCTTCGCGGAGGAAGCTGGCCGGCGTATGCTTACATGAAGGAAGAAAACCGCGGTTTCTCACTGGCGAAGGGCAAGGTTACGGCCGACGGCGTCCGTCAGGGTGAGAAGGAGACCACGAAGAAGGTCGCTTCCCCCGAGGCGCGTTCGTTGGTTCTTTCAGCGGGCGACTGGATCAAGTATACGGTAAACGCTCCCGCCGCGGGGCTTTACGCTCTGAACATGACGGCGGGAAAAGACAGCGCCGGAGCTGTTTTCGAGGCGATCGTGGACAATGAGACGATTTTCCTTATGGATACGCCGACTAAGGATGATTTCGGCAAGGCAAAATACGCGAACGTTCACGCGGGGAATTTCGAGATAAAGGAGCAGGGCGTGCATACGCTGAAAATCCGTGTATACAGCGGCACGCTTGACGCGCTGAGCTTCTCGGCTGAGCGTGACGCCGCTGACGCGACTGAGGGCGCGGACACCCTGACTGACAGGGCGAACACGGTCTTTCGGTCGGAGCTTGGCTCCCCGTCCGTGACGCAGCAGGGGATACTTACGAGTGCGGCGGACCCCAGAACGCTGGCACGCACGGGTCACAAGGGAAACGGCAACTATGAGTTCTCGGTGAAGTTGAGGCTCCTCGCGAACGGCACCTGCGGTATTCTCTTTCGCATGAACGACTATTCATACACATATTCGGACACGCTGCAAAACATCGGGACGCAGTACAGAGGGTATATCCTGTCGGTTGATCGGTTTTCCGTAAAACTTTCGAAACGTCTTTATGACAAGCAAAAGTCACTCGGCATGGCCAAGCTCCCGGCAGGACAGTCATTCGCGGCCGCTACGCAGAAGGTCACGGTGAGGGCGGTGAACGGACATATCACTGTGTCGGTGAATGACGAAGAGGTAATCGACGCGTTCGATGACGACGCTTTCCTGACGGGATACATCGGGCTGTACGCGGAGGATAAGTCGTCGATGATTTTCAGCGATTTCACGTATAAGGATATAGCGGGAGGCAAGTAAGGGCATCCGGCGGTGGTGGAATATAAGTATGACGCGATCCTATCGGATGAATTTTGAAATACCGGACACCGAATGTGAAGAGAAATAATTGCGAGAATTTTAAAACGTAAGCGGATGTTTCCGATTCATTCGGCCTGAGAGGATTTGCAAAGTCAGATGTAAAAGGACGTCCGAATATTGTCGTAGAAGGTATTGAAGGAAGTGTTCGCAAGGAAGTGTCGGAAGGCGGCGGGATGTGCGGATGTTAGATCCGCGGACTTTAGGAGGTATGAGCTGATGAAGTGGAAGAAGTTCAGGAAGATCGTTTCGATTGCGTTGGTTGCGGTCATGTCGCTCGCGCTGCTCGCGGGTTGCGGCGGCAAGGACAAGGCAAAGGGAGACAGCAAGGGAAAAGGGCAGACCACTGACAAGCACAGCGAGGAAGGCTGGAACAGTCTGGAAAGCGGCGAGGTCGTGGACATCACGTTTACGGGACGCGGTCTTGATACGGAGAAGTCGAACTATCAGCAGTTCGTGGATGATTTCAACCAGACGCACGACAACATTCTCGCGAACTTAGAGTGGTATGCCGATGATACTTCGTATGAGGTGGCTTTAGACGGCATGGGCGACGATTTGCCTGACGTCTTCATGCTTCAGGACGACATGTTCTTAAGGTTTGTGGCGTCGGGGAAACTCGCTGATATCACGGATCATCTGGATCAGGAATTTCTCGATGATCTTTACCTCAAAGGATATGAGATTTACTACTTTGACGCTGAAAAGATGAAGGCGGGCAAATCGGACGCGGCGAGGCTTTACGGGCTTCCGAAGGACATGGGACCCTACGCGATGGCGGTAAACACCGGACTTTTAAATGACGCGGTGCAGAAATATAACAGCGCGAATCCCGGAAGCAGGATCGACGTGAACCGGGTATTAAGCTCTACCGACGCGATGAATTTCAACGAGTTTATGGATATCGGCAAGAAGCTGAAGACGGTTCTCGGAGCAGAAGAGTCGGTTATCAGCGGGCTGGACTTTCAGAGTACGGTTTTCTCGAATAACGCTCAGTATTTCACGGAGGATGAGTCTGGATGGCACTCGCAGATAGACAGCGACAACTTCGTGGAGGCTTTGACCTTCGCCCAGAACTGCTATAAGGAAGGACTTACCCCCGGTTCCGGAACGACAGCGAATCAGGAGACATATTTCACGTCGGGCCGCTCGATATTTTACGGAACACTTGGCCCGTGGACGGTGAAAGACTGGTGGCCGACGGTGGGCTTTGACTGGGATATCATCCCTGTTCTTCAGGGAACAGCTAAGGGCGCCGTATCGACGGCCGTGGTCGGAAGTATGTGCTACGCCATATCCAGTAACTGCGAGTGCAAGGACGCGGCCTTAGAGCTGGTGAAATACCTCGCCACGGACCCGAGTTCACAGCGCACGCAGTACATGCGCGGGCAGTGCATACCGAACCTGAAGTCGCTCGCGACGGAGTTTTCCAATGACACTGAAGGTTTTATAGCCGGACATACCGGGAAAGATAATCCCTGCCCGGCGCACAGGAGCGTGTGGATCGACGTGGTCGACGGAGTCGGAGGGACAAAGACGGGCGCTGACGGGAAAACATACACCGACGAGCTGAACGGAAGTTTCCAGGCCGTCGCTAGGACACTGGACGATCTGTGGTATACCGAGTACAGTAACTGGATTACCGGAGGCACGGACGGAAGCCCGGGGAGCCTCTTTAAGGCTCAGTCGGACGGTTCGTGGGTAGATGTCAGAAAGTCCATGGAGGCCTTTAAGCCGCAAATGCAGGCGCTGCTGGACGAGGGATACGCGCAGCTGCACGAGTAGGAGGATTCATCTCATGAAGAGATCAAAAGCCGTGGGTCAAACGGCCCCGGGCGGTGAGGTATCCGCGAGTACATCGTCTTCGGGCGGTGGGACGTCCGCGCCGGCTCCCGCGAAAGCTAAGGCCCGCAGGAGGAAGAATAAGGTAAGTCCGCTCATGCGCAAGGAAAACCGCACGGCACTGGCCTTCATCTCGGTGAAATACGTGGGCCTTATCGCCTTTACGGTCATTCCGGTCGCGATAGCGCTTCTTTACAGCCTCACCGATTATAACGGCTTCAAGGTGCTGGGAAGCTCCAAACCTTTCATGGCCCGTATAGGCGAGCTGTGGAACAACTTCGCGAATTACAAGGCCCTGTTCACGAACCCCATCTACTCGTCATCGTTTAAGAACGCCGTCGTGAATAACCTGATATTTATGATAACCGTCCCGCTGGGGATTTTCTTCGGCCTCATCACAGCGGCCATGCTCGCGAGCAACAAGGTCGTGAGGGGGTCGAAGCTCATACGTATGCTCATCTACATGCCCGTCGTCTCATCGGCGGTGGCCATGAACATCATATGGCGCTACATCTTCGATAATGAGTACGGCATAGTAAATCAGGTGCTTGGGACGGATATACAGTGGCTCACAAACTCCGGCTGGATAAAGGTCGCGATCATCATCAAGAACACATGGGGGTCTATAGGCTCGACCATGGTGCTGTGCCTCGCCGCTCTGACAAACGTCGGGAGGGATTACTACGAGGCGGCGGAGCTTGACGGGGCGGGGGAAATCACGAAGTTCTTCAAGATATCGCTGCCCATGATATCACCCACGATCTTCTATCTGTTTTGCACGCACTTTATCAGCAACCTGCAAAGCTACGTGGACGCGGACATCTTCGCGAACGGGGCTCCGGGAGCGCAGACTGTGGTGTACTTCATCTGGGGCTACGGCATAAGGAGAAGCTACTACGGCGTGGCCTCCGCGGCCTCGGTGGTGCTTACGATAGCGATACTTATCATCACCATGATACAGTTCAAGGCGCAGGATAAGTGGGTGTACAGCGAATAACGGGTATGCGCGTGAATCGTGGAGTGTTGCAGTCTCTGCTTTACTTGCGCGTTAAATGATAAGGCGTATAAATGTTCGGAACCGACCTCGGATATGAAGCGGGGCCGGTCATAACGGGCCGGTCATAATGAGCAGAGTGAGAAACCCGGGAAAATAAAGGAGAAATGTCAGAAGATGAAAAAAGCAGGCACTAAGATAAAACGCCGACGCGCCGGCGTGATAGGGACAATCGTCGTATATACGTATCTCATATTGCTGTGCGCGACGTGTGTGTTTCCCTTCCTCTGGATGGTGCTCTCAAGCGTGAAGACCCCGGCGGAGGTGCAGAACGCGCTTACGATCACGTTCTTCTCGAAAGACCCGCAGTGGCATAACTACGTGGACGTGGTGCAGAAGAGGAACCTGCTCGTAGGGCTCAGGAACACTCTCGTGGTGGAGGCGGCGACGATTATTCCGTGCGTGTTCTTCTCGGGTATGTCGGCGTTCGCTTTTTCCAAGATGTACATGAGGCACAGGAACCTGCACCTTATCATACAGCTTTCGGCGCTCATGATCCCGGCGGCGTGCGTCATCCTGCCGCTTTATCGGATCTACTACTCGGCGGGATTGGTAAATACGCTGTGGCCGCTCATTTTGCCGTCGCTTTTCGGCGGTGTATCGATGATGTTCTTCTTCGTGCAGTTTCAGCGGGGGATACCGAGCGTGATATTCGAGGCGGCGAAGGTGGACGGAGCGGGATATTTAAGACAGTATACGACGATCATGTTCCCGATGATGAAGCCGGCGGTGGCGGCGCAGGTGATTTTCATGTTCATAGGCAACTGGAACGACTATTTCCTGCCGTCGCTGTTCCTAAACCGCGATAACGTGATGACGCTGCAGGTCATGCTGAAAATGCTTTCTACAGGGAGCAAGGGAGACCTTCCGATAGCGTTCGCGGGTTCGGTGCTGGCGTGCATACCGCTGTATATTATTTACATCGTCTTCCAGAGATACTTCGTGGAAGGCATGGCGATATCGGCGGTCAAGGGATGAGGACGGATGTGTTGGAACCGTTCCCTTCACCGAACAGGTCGAATCGGATATGAAGCCTACCGGTGTGAAACGCGAGTTCATTGTCTGAAGCGCGTAAGAAAATGACTCAAAACACTATCGAAAAAGAGGAAGTAAGGCAGGTGCAGGATGGCACTTATATAGGGAAGT
>CAYLRF010000040.1:10247-13506 GCA_964385995.1 uncultured Faecalimonas sp. | reverse complement strand
TCCCCCGCATTCCGTCCCGCCATCCGATTGTGCGCTTCGTGCGCTTTGGGCCGGCGGACGGCGGGATCCTGTGAAAAATCCATCATCATCGGCCGATATTAAATGTGAAAATTTTATCAAAATAGGCCTTGACAATTCATAGGGGGGGGGGTTAGAATGGGGTTTCAAAAGAAACAGTTGACAAATATAGATATAAAAACGCGGCATGGGAAACGAAAAGTTGTCACATATTTTCCGGCCGCTTAGGCGGAGGCCCCGGACGCCGTCCGGGATGTGAAAAAAGTTTCGCGGAGGAGGTAAGGCATGGGCAGAAGTGATGGGCGCGGTTCGGCAAGAGGCGCGCGGATTCGGACGTTGCTTGTCTTTTTCCTGGCGGCGGCGGTCTTCATGACAGCCTGCGGCGGCAAGGGCGATTCGTCGAAAAAGAGCGACGAAGGAGGCTCTTCATCCGGGAAAGGATCCGCCACGTCCACATCCGGGAAGAAGCCGTCCGCCGATACGGACGACGCACAGACAGGCGCTTCGGACGGACAGCAGGCGGAAGGCGAGTACAAAGTGGGAGAAGAGATCAAGAATTATAATCTTCACAAGATCATGGGATCCAACCGGCGGCTTATCGCGACGCTGGAGGAAGTGGACTCAGTCCCGTTCCCCACGGTGCCGGGCTGCGGCAAGGCCCCGCAGGGAGGATATTTCGACGGGAGATACTACTATCAGGCGTTTTGCAACATCGTCGACTACGGCTACGAGGTCGAAAACGAGGACGTGATAGTAAAGTACGACACCGTCACGAAGCAGATCGTCGACCAGTCGCCCCTGCTTAAAATGAGCCACGCGAACGACATCACCTATAACCCGAAGACGGATCGGTTCCTCGTCACTCACTGCATGGGTCCGCAAAACAGCATAGTCACGATCCTGACGTCAGATCTCGAGTTCGAGAGGACGGTTGACCTTGGATTTTCCACCGGCGCCATCACCTACAACGCGTCGCGGGATCAGTACGTGGCCCTCGCGAGCGGACAGGCCTTCGTGATCTTAGACGCGAACTTTCAGCGCGTGGAGGTCTACGATCCCACTACGCGCACCGCGGGATATACGACGCAGGGTATCTCGAGCGACGACAATTACATCTATCATCTTTTCTATCAGCAGAGCGTCATCTCCGTATATGACTGGAACGGCAATTTTGTCAGCATCATCGAGCTGGAGAACTTAGGCTGTGAGGGCGAGAACGTGTCGGTCATCGGCGACGACATCTATGTGGGCGGCGGCACTTCGGGGCCGTTTAATGTATATAAGGTAACATCCCTGCGAATCGAGCCGGAGGAGGAGTAAATCCTTCGACGCGTGGTTTCCGTGCGCGTGAGGCGTAAAGCCGCGTGTAAGAGCGATTTTCCGGATTTCCTTAAGAGCGTTATCATCGCGTGAGAAATCGGGAATCGGGGCCGCGAAAAATCGATTATCGGTGAGCGGATAAAATATTCAGTGAGGCGCATAGATAATATGAAGAAAAAGAAGAAAATAATGGATACCATCGCGCCGTATCTCATACTTCTCCCGGCGCTGCTGCTTTTCATCGCTTTCGTCTACTATCCCTTCGGAAAGACGATAGTGACGTCATTCGCGAATACGACGGAGATCGGGCAGTTCATGTCATGGGCGGGACTTTCACATTGGAAGAAAGTCTTTACGTCCAACGATTTCTGGAAGACCACGGCGAACACATTCTATCTCGCGGCGCTGTGCCTCGTCATAGAACTTACCGTTTCCATGCTGCTCGCGCTCACGAGTATCAAAGAGAGGAAGGGGTCCAGGATTTATCAGACGCTCTTTTCCCTGCCGATGGTTATATCCGCCACGGCGGTAGCGAGGATATGGAGCTTCGCTCTCAGACAGGACGGCGGGATCATAAATACCCTCTTTCATAAGAACTGGGATCTTTTAAGGCAGGAGAACACGGCGCTCACGGTCATAGGCATTATCACCTGCTGGGGAAGTATCGCGGGGAAATACCTCTGGCTGATGGCGGGATTTCGCAACGTGTCGGTCGACCTCATAGAGGCGGCGACCATAGACGGCGCGGGTTGGTTTAAGAGGACGGTGAAAATCCTCATTCCCATGGCTTCGCCCCAGATATTTTACGTACTCTTCACGAGCATTATCGGAGCCTTTAAGCATTTCACACAGATAAAACTCCTGACGGGCGGCGGTCCCGTGGGAAGCACCACCACATATATGTGGCAGATATATAAGAACGCGCAGATACTTACCTATCCCGAGGTTGCCTGCGTCTGGTCGCTGATCCTCTTCGTGGTGATCTTCATATTTACGAGGATACAGTTCGCGTTCGAGGAAAAGATGGTCTTTTATCAATAAAATGACGGAGTCCTGACGTGTCCTCGCGGGCGCGGCGGGCCTACAAAGAGGAGATGCCGGCGAATGAAGATTAAAACCGCACAAAAAGAGACGGCGGGGACGATAATAAAGATCCTGATCGGCATAATATACGCGCTTCCCGTGATACTTTGCGTCGTGTTCAGTATACAGCCGAATAAGGAAATAAATACCGTCCCGAACCATTTGATACCGAAAAATCCGACGATAGGCAATTACAAGTACGTGCTTGAGAACGTGCCCGTCTTTACCTATTTAAAGAACACGCTCATCATGATCCTGATAGAGGTGCCGATTCAGCTTATTATCTCGGCCACCAGCGCGTACGCCTTCGCTTTTTATAAGTTTAAGGGCAAGAGCCTGTTGTTCACGCTTTTTATCACCACGATGATGATACCGGGCGAGACGACCCTCGTGGCGAATTTCATGACGGTCAGAAGCCTCGGACTCATGAACACGTATCTGGGTCTTACCATAGTGAGTTTCGCGAACGCGAGCGGCATATTCATCCTGCGGCAGAACATGATGACGCTGCCCGGGGAGCTGTGGGAGGCGGCGCTCATCGACGGCTGCGGCAAAATGCGGTATTTCATCCGTATCGTCCTGCCGCTGTGCAGGTCGCTCCTTTCCTGTCAGGCCGTCGTGTCGTTCATCGGGACGTTTAACGCTTATATCTGGCCTCTCATGGTTTCGTCCACGGACGAGTTTTACACCATACAGGTCGGGATGTCGCTGCTTTCCGTCGAGCCGGGATACGCGCTCGCCGGGGCGGTCATATGTATGATCATCCCGCTTCTCATCTATATCTTCCTGCAGCGGCAGGTGGTGACGGGCATGACCGCGGGCGCGATAAAGAGCTGAA
>CAYLRF010000040.1:0-10147 GCA_964385995.1 uncultured Faecalimonas sp. | reverse complement strand
TTCCTGCAGCGGCAGGTGGTGACGGGCATGACCGCGGGCGCGATAAAGAGCTGAAAATGAGGTTGAGATAGTGGGGGAAATCGGCAGACGGTGCGCGGGACGCGAGGAATAAGACCGCCCGTGGGATGAGACAGGCCGCGGGCGCGATAAAGAGCTGAAGAGAGGAATAAGGCCGCCCGCGGGATGAGACAGACCGTGGTGCGATAAGGAGCTGAAAATGAGGCAGCGTGGGAAATCATAAGCTAGAAGCGACAAGCCGAAGACAGGGCGCGAGAAGAGACAGTAGGAAGTAGTAGTAGGTAGTCGGTAGGTTTCATGAAAGCGAGGAAAGCTATGAGGAAAAAGGGTTCGGCGAAGAAGATTTTGCTGGTTTTGATGGCCGTTTTGTGCGCGGCGGCGCTTATATGCGGCTGCGGGAAAAAGTCGGGTAAGTCTGACTCGGGTAAGTCTTCCGGCGACGGGAGCGATTCGAAGGACAGCTCGAGCGGCGGGAAGACGCAGATCGTCCTCTGGAGCCTCTATGAGGGCAACGGTATAGGAGCCATCCAGTCATACGCGAAGAAATTCTGCGAGATTCACAAAGAGTACACGGTGAAGGCCATCAACATGGGCAACGCGGTCGATATCCGAAGGAAGATGGCGACCTTGAGCCCGGATGAGTATCCGGCGCTTTTCTGCGGCACGCCGTCGGCGACCTGCTACTACGAGAACCTCGACTATGTGAAGCCGCTTCAGGATTTTCTGGATAAAGACGATGACAACTGGGAGGAAGCGCTTTTCCCGAACATCAGGCAGGCTTATTCCAATCTGGAGGGCAGGATGATAGGCGCTCCGTTCGGCATGAGCTGCGGCGGATATTATGTAAATACCACGGCTCTCGAGAAGGCGGGATATACGCTTAGCAGCCTCACTTCCTATGAGAAAATAGTGAACGCCGCCATAGACATCCATGACAAAGGGTACACGCAGTACGGCATTTCCTTCGGTATCAAGGGCGTGGATCTGGCCGACCTTCTGACGCTGCAGGGCGTGGATCTCATCGACGCGGACAACGGTTACAGCGGGGCGTCCACGAAGTCGCTTCTCACCGAGGGCTCGACCAACAGAGAGGTAAAGAAACTTCTTCAGCTCGTGGCGAAGGCTTACAAGGCGGGAGCGGCGCAGAACTTCGGTACGGGCGGTATGACGAGCTTCTACAACGGCAACCTCGCATTTCAGGTAGGCACGAACTCGAACATGATTCACGTGCTTAATAACGCCAACGGATCGTTTAAGTGGGATTTCATCCCCTTCCCGGGCATAGATGACAACGCGAAGTATAAGGGCGTGGCTTTGACGGAGGGCACTGGTCTTTACATCACTGATTCCGGAAATGAGAAAGCCATGCAGGGCGCGTATGAGTTTATTAAATTCTTGGCTCAGCCGGAGAATCAGGCGGCGTGGGCGACTGTCATGGGATATGTGCCGTATACGGAGGAAGGTTTCAAACATCAGGACTTCGTGGATTTCGCGAATAAGAACTGCCCGTCGCTTCTTACGCTTCCCGACAAGATGAGGAACGCGCCGCAGGATATGAGACTTCCTTACACATACGCGTGGGATTATGTGCTTGACGCGAACGATTATCTCTTCGATCAGGTCTCGGCGCACCCCGACGGCGACATTGATTCGTATATCAAGGAAGCCGCGGATACGCTGAACGACGCCATTACGGTGGCCGCGATGAGATATCAGCAGAAGTAAGAGACTGTAGAAAGATATGGAGAGGAGGAGCGGAAGGATCGATATGGCTAAGAAGAGACATGTGAGGATTTTGCCGCTGATACTCTGCCTTATTGTCGTGCTTTCGGGCTGCGGAAAGTCCACGGCCGGCAAAGACAAGAGCAAGGATTCGGGGTCTTCGGGTTCGTCGGTTTCCGGCAAAGGTGAATCGGGAACATCCGGTCAGTCCGGCGCCGGTGAGGACGCGGACGAAGACGGTGAGGACAAACAGGCGGCCAAGGTTCGCAGGGAGTATGAGGCGGTCATAGAGGATCGCTCGAAGATCGAGGGAAAGCTAGCCGCGTATTTCGTGGGAGGAAGCTTTAATTACACCGATAATACCGAGACGACCTCGAAGGACGTGGTGGGCGGCGAGTCCACTCTCCTCGTGGCTCCGGACGGCAAGACCATGCTGATCGACTTTAACAGCGACACCGGAAACGCGGGCTACCTCGTAAAGCTCCTTAAGGGGCTGGGCATACAGAAAATCGACTGTGCCGTGGTAACCGCCGTAAACGCCGCGCATCTGGGCGGATTTCTCGCCGTGAACGCGAGCGTGCCTGTCGGTGAGATCTACATGGGGCCGCACGATTTCTCCGGGAATATCTACTATGACAGAGTAATGTCCGCGGCCAAGGCGGGCGGCATACCGGTAAAGCGCGTTTCATCCGGCGCGACGATACCCTTCGGAGCGGGAGTTACGGTGGACGTGCTCTCACCCGACGCGGGATATTCCGAGTGGGGCAGCGCGGAGGGCGTCATGAACGGCTCGCTCGTGCTTAAAGTCACCTACGCGCAGTCGAGCTTCCTGATAGGAGGAGACATCTCGTCCGCGACTGAGGCGTCACTCATCGCCAGACACGGAGCCGCGCTTAAGGCCGACGTCGTGCGGATGAACCGGCAGGGCGCGAAGGACTCCAATTCCAAGGAGTGGATAAGCGCGGTCGCTCCGAAGATCGCGGTCGGCGTGGTAAGCAGCGCGGCTGACGACTCCGCGATCGCGAGGTATTTTCTGGTGGCAAAGACGGTGCTTCACACTTCCGTGGACGGCGCGTGTCTCATATATACGTCCGGCGACGGAGCGTATGACGTGCAGGTCGAGATGAAGCGCAAGAACAATGCCTACGGCACGCTTCGCACTGAGGAAGGGCACATGACGGTGAACTAGAAGCTCACGGAAAACTGCCGTCATGGCGGCGAAGCGTCACGGGAAATCGGATTCTCCGAGCGGTACGCGCGATGTGAGCGGGGCGCTTGTGGAATGAAATCGGATGTCACGGACATGTATCATCGCCCGGGACAGCGATGAAAGAAATAAGGATCGGAGGGTATCATGGGAAACGGTTCTGAAAATGAAAAAAGCGGCAAGTCGGGGAAAAAGAAGATCCTCATCGGGGCGCTCATAGCCGTCCTTCTCATATGCGCCGCGTTCGGGATCATGTACGCGGCGGGCGTCTTTGACGGCGGCGGCAAAGTGGCCGAGGACGGGCAAGGCGGCGGCTCCAAGAATAAGGACGCGGATAAAGCGAAGACAGAAGCGAAAAACCGCGCCGACGCGGAGGCGGTGACCGACGAGGCCACGCTTCGACGGCTGCTCGCGGCTGAGGGACAGCTTGATATAAATGTCGCGGGCGACATCGAGATTACCGAAGCGGTCCTTACGGTGAACGGGCAGAAGTCCGTAAAGGGCGGGCACACCCTCACCGCTTCGTATGACCTGGGAGAAAAGGACTTCATGCTGGAAGTCACACCCAAGTCTTCGCTTACCGTAGACGGCATAAATCTTAAAGGAAACATGATAGCGGGCGGAGTGTCCGTGGAAAAGGACGGTTCGCTTACCGTGAATTCTGGTAGGATCGATTACACGGGCGTGGCTGCGGTTCAGACGGCGGGCGAGGCGAAGCTCCTTTCGGGGACGGGCATATCCCATGTCGGAGGCAGCGCCCTTCGCGTCACGGACTACGGCAAGGCCGAGATAAACGGCGGTACGTATGAGGACAGCGGAAATATCCTTATCGGAGTCGAGGAGGGCGGCTCGCTCGTGATCGAGGGCGATCCCGTCTTCGACGGCGCGAGAACATGCCTTCTTTCCAATTACGGTGACACCAAGATCTACGGCGGCAGCTTTAAAAACTCCGCCTACAGAGGAATCCTAAGCAGACGCAGGCTCACGATGGATTACCGCGGAGCCAAGCGCGGCGGCATGATCGAGATATATAACACGAATTATCGTGGACTTGAGTCTCTAGGCGCGTCCACCTTCGAGTGCAAAGACGTATACGTGCATAAGATAAACGGCGGCTGGGGCTTTGACGGCAGGAACAACATCCACCGCGTGAGGATGAGCAACTGTATCTTCGACGGCGAGGGCGCGGGCGGAGCTGAGATCGGCGTCATCGCCCGCGGCGACGTCGTCATGGAAGACATCACCGTGAGGAACGCGAAAGCCTGCGGTATCAAGCTCGAGGAAAAAGGTTCGGTCGTGAAGTTAAACGACATCCTCATCGAAAAATGCAGCGGCGACGTGATCCGCTGTGAAGGCGTCACGATGATAGGAAACGACATCACGATCGGGCGTTTAGACGACGGCGCGTCAAGAGCCATCAGGGTAGGCAATAACGAAGGCCTCGGCAAAGAGAGGAAAGCCAAGACCTATGTGGAAATCACGGGACTTAACGTGAGAGACGGCGGGAACCGCGGCGTCATCACCACAGGTGAGGACGTGGAAATGAAGCTCATCGACAGCTATATCGGTGTATCCGATCTTTATTCCGTATGCGCCGAGAAGAAGTCGAAGATGACGCTTCGGGGTGTGAATGTCAGCCCGGTGATTTCCTCCGAGAGAGCCGCGCTTCACGCCGATACTCAGGGGAATATCGTACTGGAAAAGGGTACGAAAATCAGCGGTTCTCAGCACCCGGTAGGCGTCTATAACGGCAGTACGCTGACCATGAACGGAGGGAGCATAAGCGGCAACCGCACCGAGGGGACTTTCCGCGTTGTGCAGGTGACCACGGGGTCCACATTTATCATGAACGGCGGCTCCATTTCCGATAATGTCGTACAGCCGGGAGGTTTCGTGGTGCGCACGGAGTCGGCAGGAGGCAAGGCGGGCAGGAACGTCTTCATCATGAACGGCGGTTCCATATGCGATAATACCGGCGCGGACCAGGGCGGAGCCGTCGCGCTCAACCGGAACGGCGTCTTCACCATGAGCGGCGGCGAGATCTACGGAAATCACGCGGGCAATGCCGGCGGCGGCGTATATGTCACCCATGACAGCACCTTCACCATGACAGGCGGCTCCATACATGACAACGAAGCGGTAAATTCCGCGGGCGCCGTGTATGTCGGCGGCAGGATGGACCTAAAAGGCGGCAGGATAAATGATAATGTCTGCGGAACATACGGCGCCGGCATCAATGTCGACGGGAACAAGACGTATAAAGGCAGCGGCACTCTAAACATGACCGGCGGCGTGATAAGCGGCAATACCGCGCGGAAAGTCGGCGGCGCGATGATAGTAAGTGACGCCGATTCCACGGCAAACTTAAGAGGCGGCGAGATCTACGGAAACGTGGCGGAAAACGAAGGCAAGGGCAGCTGGGAAAACGGCGTGCTGGTACAGGGCACGGTCAATATCGGCGGCACCTTCCATCTGGGAAGCGACAACAGGGTATTCCTGCGCGGAAGCAGGATAGGTACGGAAAATGTCAGGATACACGTGGAGGGCAGGAGCCTTAAAAATCACGATGAGAGCGATCCGCTTCTCGTGCAGACCGACAGGAACATAGGTCCGGGCAAAGCCATCGTGGAGTGCGACAACGCCTCATACGCGAGCGCGCTTCTAAACGGGAGCGTAAAATACGGAAACGCCGCTTACGATCTGATTTCCAAGGACGGCGACATAAACCTGTATACAGACGATGTGATGCCGTCGCTTGAGGATATGAAAAATGAAAACGCGCCGCGGGTGAAAGTCTCGAAATTTCAGGAGCTTAAGCAGGCCGTGGAAGGCACCGCCTCAGAGCTGAACGTAGTCGTGGACGATGACATAACCTTCGAAGACATCATAAATGTTCCCGAGGGTGTGACGGTTTGCGTGACGGACGACGGGCAGGAACGTAACTTCATCCGTAAGCCGGGGATGAAGAAGAATTTCTTCGACGTGCCGTACGGCTCGGGTCTGAAGCTGGAGGCCACCGAGGACGGCAGGATCCTCTTCGACGGGGAGCAGGAGCCGAGTCCGCTCTCCTTCATCAAGACGAAGGGACACCTGCAGGCAAGCGGAGTAACATTCCAAAAGAACCACTCCACAGACTACGGCGGCGCGATATGGTGCTACGGCGATCTCACGCTGGATGACTGCGAATTCCTCGACAACTCCGTAGGAGTAGAAGGCGGAGCCGCGAAGAACGGCGGCGCGATAGCTCTTTGGGAGAAGGACAGGAAGGTCACCATCACGAACTCGACGTTCACGAACAACGTGACAAATACGAACTGCGGCGGCGCTATATTTAACCGAGGCTCGGATCTCACGATAAAAACCTGCGAATTTAATGAAAATAAGTCGACCAATCAGGGCGGCGCCATCTACCAGAACACGGAGAACGACGGCAGCGGCGACATCGTGATCGAGGACAGCTTCTTTAAAGGGAACATCGCGAATACGAAGGGCGTCGGCTCGGGCGGCGGCGCGATAAGCGTGCTGGGCGGTACCCTTAAGGTAACCGACACCGGGTTTGAGGCAAATACCTGTGCCCCGACAACGGGCGGCGGCGGAGCCGTGAGCGTATCGACGAATAAGAAGGTGACGCTCTCAGGCTGCGTGTTTGGGAAGGAAAACGACGCCTCCGCGGCAAATTCCTCAAGCTCAAACGGCGGCGCCATATACTCAAGCAGTGTTCTGGAACTTAAGGATAACTGCAAGTTCTACGGAAATACCTCCGGCACATACGGCGGAGCAATAAGAGCCGACGGAGACCTTACGGTCAGTGACAGCACATTCAAAGGCAATCAGTGCGCGAGTGTAGGCGGTGCTCACGGCGGCGCCATAGCCCTGTACGGCGGCTCCAAGAAGACCGTAAAGGTGGAGAGTTCGACATTTACGGAAAACAAGAGTCCAAAGAATAATGGCGGCGCCATATTTAATTGCTCCGCGGATCTTACCCTCACAGGTTGCACATTTGACACGAACAGTGCCTTGTCAGGAGGAGGGGCCATATACCAGAGCGGTGAGAAAAGCCTCGATCCGAGCACGGTTATAGCGGAAAGTCATTTCACCTCGAACACGGTGGAGAATGGTTCCGGCGGAGCCGTGTTTGTGAACGCCGCCACTTTGCAAGTAACCGATACGGAGTTCGACGGCAATAGCGCAAGCAGTAACGGCGGCGCGGTATCGATAATCTGCGGCAGCAGTCAGGAAGGAACAGATTATACATATCCGACTGTCACGTTCGAGGGAAGCACAGAAGACGCGGTATTCACGGGCAATTTGGCGAAAGGCGCCAACGGTGGCGCCATATACACGACGGCAAAGGTAAAAAAAGTCTCGGTGTCGGGTTACACATTCGATGGGAATAAAGTGTTGAAAGAGAAGATGAGCGGCGGGGCGGTCTTCGCGACGGGCGTCGGCACGGCGGAGCAGCCGCTTATATTCACAGACTGTACATTTACCGCGAATACCGCGCCGGGCAACGGCGGTGCTCTCTGCCTTAACGACGGCGGATCCCACAGTGTCATATCGGGCAGCACGTTCGGCGAAGACGGCGCTGACGGTAAAGCAAATTCCAGCACCGCGCAAAACGGCGGGGCGATATATGCCGCGGGGGAACTTAAGGTGAAGGACGGCAGCGCTTTCTACGGCAACAAGGCGGCCACATACGGCGGCGCGATCAGAGCCGACGGAGCGCTTACGGTAACCGACACGACTTTCGCCGGGAACAAGAGCGGACAGAACAGCGGCTCTCAAGGCGGAGCGATCGCGCTGTACGGTAACGCGAAGAAGGCTGTAACGGTGAAAGATTCGACATTCACGGGAAATGAAGGACCTGACGGCGGCGCAATATTTAACTGCCACGCGGATCTTACCGTAACAAGCTGCACATTTGAGAGTAACAAATCAACGAAGCGCGGAGGTGCCATATATCAATCCGGTGAGAGGAACGTCGCCGTGAGCACAACCGTAAAAGGCAGCCATTTCGTCAAGAACACGGTGGTCACTGAGGCGGCGGAGGACTCCGGCGGCGGAGCAGTATTCGTGAACACCGGTGCGCTGAATGTGACTGACACGGAGTTCAAAAACAATACGGCAGGCGGTGTCGGCGGCGGCGCCGTGGCGGCAATCTGCGGCAAGGATAAGAGCGGAAATGAGTATGCCCAACCGTCCGTAACATTCGATGGGACTGCCGAAAACGCGGTATTTACGGGCAATTCCGCTACCGCTGGCAACGGAGGTGCCGTATACACGACGGAAAAGGTGACGAAGTTCTCGATATCGGGTTACACGTTCGACGGCAACAAAGTGACGACGACAGATAAGAACGGCGGCGCCGTGTACGCGTCCGGCGTCGGCACCGCGGATAATCCGCTTAAAATCACGAACAGCGTCTTTACCGCGAATACCGCGCCGAACAACGGCGGCGCTCTCTGCCTCGACTACGGTAAATCACACGCCGTTATATCGGGCAGTACCTTCGGCAAAGACGGCGATGAAGCAAGCGCTAATTCCACCACCGTAAAGAACGGCGGAGCGATATATGCCGCCGGGGAACTGGAGGTGAAGGATGGTAGCGCGTTCTACGGCAACAAGTCGGCCACATACGGCGGCGCGATCAGAGCCGATGGAGTGCTTACGGTGACCGACACGACTTTCGCCGGGAACAAGAGCGGTTCCGGTCATGGCGGCGCGTTAGCCCTGTACGGAAGTGCAAAAAAGCCTGTAACCGTGGAAAAATCGATATTTACGGAGAACAAGAGCCTTAAGAACGACGGCGGCGCAATATTTAACTGCCACGCAGATCTTACCGTAACATCCAGCAAATTCGATCGTAATGAATCGCAGACGCAGGGAGGAGCCATATATCAATCCGATGAGAAAAAACTCGGGTTGAGTACAATCGTTAAAGACAGTGTGTTCACGGATAACAAGAATACTTCTGACGGCAACGGTGGCGGCGCCATTATGATTAGAAGCGGAGACCTTCAGGTGACTGACACAGCGTTTCAGGGAAATGTAACCCCAAGCACGAAAAAAGGAGGAGGATCTGTTTCGGTATTGAAAGATGCGAATCAGCCGGCACCCGCTACTATTACTTTCACAGCGGCAAAGGATAAGATACAGATTTCAGACGAGGAATATGCGGTAGGTTTCCGAAACAATAAAGCCACGGCAAATGTGGGCGGCGCCCTGTATGTCGAGGCGGCGAATGAATTTACCGTGACGGGATATACCTTCGAGGGAAATACCGCCAAGGGCAACGGCGGAGCGGTTAATTGCACCGGTGGTGTCAAGAAGGCAGTATTTTCCGGTTGTACTTTCGGAGCGGACGGCGACGAGGATAAAGCAAACATCTCTTCGGACAAGAGCGGGAACGGAGGCGCGATTTGTGCCACCGGGGAACTGGAAGTGAAAGACGGCTGCAAATTCTACGGCAACAAGGCGGGCGGATACGGAGGCGCGATCAGAGCCGACGGCGTTCTTGCGGTAAACGGTGCTACATTCACTGACAACCACGGCGGAATGACCTCAGGTCATGGCGGTGCGATAGCGCTGTACCGCGCCCAAAACTCCGACAGAGTGGCGGTCAAAATTGAAAGCTCGACATTCACCCGGAATCAGTCTGAGAAGAGCAACGGCGGCGCGATATTCAACGGCGGTAATCAGGATTTAACGATTACCGGGTGTACGTTCGACGGGAATGAAGCGAATAACGCCGGGGCTGTTTTGCAGAAAGAGGAGAGAGGGACTGCGACCCTTACGATAAGCGACAGCAAATTTATGAACAACAAGGCCAGAACCGGCAACGGCGGCGCGATTTCAAGTGATACGAAAACAGGGGATGATCCTGTTAAAGTAAACGGCTGCACATTCACCTCAAATACCGCCAAAGGCAACGGCGGCGCCATATACGCGCACAAACTCACGCTAGGCGGTACAGGAGGGAGCTTTAAGGGGAACAGTGCGACAAAAGGCAAGGCCATTGCCATAAACGCCGCGTCGACCTCCGGATGGCTTACAGGACAAGGAACATATAGTCTTGAAAGCGGACAAGATATTGCATACTTGAAATAGTGAAGCTGACTTGCAGCCGTCACGAGCGATTGGAAGAATTTTTGCGTGACGATGTCACGCGGCTATGTTATAGTACCCTGCGTGGGATTTGCG
>CAYLRF010000039.1:0-14489 GCA_964385995.1 uncultured Faecalimonas sp. | reverse complement strand
CCGACGTATACGATCCGAAGAAATATAACGCGGCGGGCCGCGAAGAGGTAAAGCGTTATGTCATCGAGAGGATGACGGTACTGGGCTCGGCAGGCAGGGCGTAGAAGACGCGGATGATGTATGCCCCGGCGGTGAAAGCATTTTCAGGATTTGGCCGCTTACTTGACACCGCAAAACCCCCGTTGTACTATCTTGGTAAAAAGTAATGGGGGGGGGCGTTTTCTGTTGGTTATTTCGACGCGCACACGAGTCGCGTTTAGCGCCTTTGACGCTCCTACGATCATATAAGCCCGGATGAAGTATGATACGTAAGATAAATACGATAATAAATACGACACTGACGCCGAAGACACACATTTTCACGTCGCGGTGTCAAACAGGAAATTCCCCGAACCGTTGACAAAAGCATACGGGGGGGGGTACAATGGGTTTTAAGTTTCATTGATGGCGAGGGCGGAAGGTAAGGAGGAGACCATGAGCAAAACTGCCGTTCATTCCTCAAGAAAGGGAGATGTCGGAAGCATGAGAGAAACCTCAGTCGGCATGAAGGATAAGGATCGACGTTACGACACCGGAAAGCAACGTCTCTTCTCCATGAGGGGTGTGTCTCGTCTCCTTGCGCTTCTTCTGGCCTCGGTCATGCTCCTTAACGCGTGCGGCCAGAGCAAGAAGGAGACGGCGGACGGTTCGACCGCAGCCGACAAGAAGGAAGAAACCGCCGATAAGGAGAAAGTCGACGCCGAGAAGACCGACGCTGATGAGGAAGATGACGCCGATTGGACGCCCGGTCCGGATGAGGCGAGAGTCTTTGACGTACATCAGATGCTTGCATCGCATAAGCACCTTAAGGCGAACGTGGAGGCTGTTTTCACGATTCCATATCCCACACAGCATAGCGTGTCGGGCATGCAGGGAGGATGGTTTGACGGCAAGCGTTATTTCTATCAGGGATGCATCGGAAAGAAGAGCTATGAGAAGGAAAACGAGGATATCATCGTCAAATATGATACGCTGACACAGACCATCGTGAAAGAATCCGATGTACTTCACCTCGGGCATATCAACGACATGGATTACAATTCTAAGTTAGGTCTCCTGATGGTCACGAATTCCATCGGCAGGTTTAATACGGTAAGCTTCATAGATCCGAATACATTGACTATTGTGAGAAATGTCGAACTTAATAACGGATTATCCGGCATTTCTTACAGCGCGAAGAGGGATCGTTACGCCGCGTTATTGGGCTCAAACGGTCAGGCATTTACTTTCTATGACAGCAATTTCAACGAGCTTCAGGATCCGCTCGATCCTTCGACACTAAGACTTACCGGCTACACAACACAGGGCTGCGCCTGCGATGATGACTATTATTACGTACCACTCTGGACACTTGGGGAGGCCATAAACTGTATCATGGTATATGACTGGAACGGGACTTTCGTATCCGTCATTGACCTTATGAATCTTGACCTGGAGGCTGAGGACATGACCATCGTTGGAAACGATGTATATATTTCCTGCGCGAGTCAGAGCGGCGGGGTTGTGTACAGGATCTCTCAGCTGTGGAGCGCAGACTGAGGGACGCGCGTGGCGTGAGTCAATCCGTGTGCCTTCTTTCATCTCCTCTCTGTGTCTTTCTTACACTAAGAGGATTGTGCTGTGTCCGGTTTTAGTTTACCACTTCATAATCCAGGGTCAATTTTACACGAATATGTATACATCCCTGCGGGGGAACACCGGTGTGTAAGCGAAGTGTGAAATCGAATCGGCACGCCGACAGTCGGACGTGACACGAGGATTCATAACGTCGAGTGAAAAAGCGTTAAAGTTTGGAGGTAAACTTTTAAAGCTACCCTGATGACGTGCTATGGTGCGTCATAACAGAGGGAAGTTGGGAGTGAACTTCTCAAACCACCTTGATGACGATCTAAAGCGCGTCAGAAAAGAGGAGAAGATGGCGGTAATAAAGACGAACAAGAGAAAAAAACGCATACTCCCGTATCTGATACTGCTGCCGTCCTTCGTATTTCTGATAGCGTTCGCGTATTATCCTTTCCTTAAGACGATAGTGACGTCATTCTCACTTACCACGGAGATCGGCGAGTGGATATCATGGGCCGGACTTGACAATTGGAAGAGGGTCTTTACGGGATCCGATTTCGGGCGGATCATGGCGAACACCTTCATCATGGCGGGTATCTGTCTGGTGGTGGAGCTTTTGATCGCGACGCTTCTCGCGCTTCTTTGCGTGAGGGAAAAGAAAGGGTCGAGGATTTATCAGACATTGTTTTCTGCCGCGATGGTCGTCCCCGGGACGGCGATCGCTCTCATATGGACGTTCATTTTCAACAAAGACAGCGGGATAGTCAACCGACTCCTCGGCACGGACTGGGATATATTCCACGGAGAGTGGTCCGCGCTCATATCGGTCTCCCTGATAGAGTGCTGGGGAAGCGTGGCGGGGAAATTTCTGTGGCTGATGGCGGGCTTTCGGAACGTGTCGGACGAGCTCCTCGAGGCCGCGAGGATAGACGGCGCGGGATGGTTTACCCGGACGACGAGGATACTTCTGCCCATGGCGTCACCGCAGATATTCTACGTGGTCTTTACGAGCATCATCGGGGCTTTCAAACACTTTACTTTCCTTGATCTTCTGACGGGCGGCGGTCCGGCGGGGGCGTCGACGACGCTGATGTACGCACTCTACTCATGGAACCGGACGGGACATCCCGAGATCGCATGTGTGTATTCGCTCCTGCTCTTCGCGGTCATCTTTATAGCCACGAGGATACAGCTTGCGTTTGAGAAAAAGACGGTCTTCTATCAATGAGCGCCGCTTGGAAAGGAGGAGTTCATCTGACATGAGCATGAAGACAAAAGAGAGGATAGGGACGGCGGCGAAGATACTGCTGGGGATCGTTTACATGACGCCCGTTATCCTCGGACTGCTCTTTAGTATTCAGCCCCAGAGCGAGCTTATGCCCGTTCCGCAACATCTTTTCACGAAGAATCCCACATTGGCAAACTATATAAATGTCTTTAAGAGTATGCCGTTATTCAAGTACATGAAAAATACGCTGATCACGGTAGCCATCGTGGTGCCCGTACAGCTTTTCTTCGCTTCGACGAGCGCGTTCGCGTTCGCTTTCTTCGACTTTAAAGGAAAAGACCTGCTCTTTGGCATATATCTAGCGGCCATGATGATACCCGGTGAGACGACAGTGGTCGCGAAGTTCATGATGATAAACGGCATGGGACTTTTAAATACCTATCTTGGCCTCACGATAGTGGACTTTGTGGCGGTGGGCGGGATCTTCATGCTGCGCCAGAACATGATGTCCATGCCGCGTGAGCTGTGGGAAGCGGCGCAGATCGACGGATGTACGGAGATGAGGTATTTCGGCAGGGTAGTTCTGCCGCTTTGCGGTCCGCTGCTTTCCTGTCAGGCCATCACGTCGTTTATCGGTGTCTACGGCTCGTATCTGTGGCCGATGATGATCACGACGAAGGAAGAATATTTTACGCTACAGGTGGGAATGGCGACGCTCCGTTCCGAGGTGACGTACGTAACGAGCGGCAATGTGCTCGCGGCGGCGGTCATCTGCATGGTGATACCGCTTTTGGTCTACATATTCCTGCAAAGATATGTGGTTGCGGGACTTACCGCCGGGGCGGTGAAGAACTGAAGGCGCGAAGTCACCTGTGCAGGTGAATGCTCACGCGCAAGCACCACCACACCGTACGGTCAGCAGGTGTTTCTCAGAAAATGTATATGAGTGAACGCTCATACGAAAGCGCAAATCACACCGTATAATGCGGATAGAGACGGAAGATGTGAGAACCGTCACGATGGCGGAAAGTCTGCATCCCGGCTCCGTATAATGCGGACGAAGGCGGAAGTTGTAAGATTTCAGATCAGACAGTTCATCGCGGGTCAGGGATTTCTACACTGATGTCATTTAAATATGGAACAGGGACGAAGATGAGTAAGTCCTAAGGAACGAAAGCAGGTCAGGCATTACACGAATGATGGGAGGTTGTGAGTGATGAGAGGAAAGAGTGAGGGAAGAAAGAAGAGGAACGCGAGACGGGGATTTATCGCTGCAGCGCTCTGCGTCGTGCTCGCGGCGGCGCTTCTCGCGGCGGGCTGCGGCAAGAGCGCGGCAGATGACAAGGAGAGCGGCAAGGAAAGCGGCGGATCAACCTCCAAGGGATCTTCAGGCAAGAAGACAGAGGTCATGATATGGGCCAGATACGGCAGCGACGGACTCGCTGACATGAAAAATATCGCCGCCGCCTTCAATGAAAGTCAGGACAAATACGAAGCGAAAGCTATCAATCAGGGCGGACCGTCCGATATCCGCAGAAAGATGATGTCGCTCGATAAGAAAGATTATCCCGCCATCATTTGCGGGACACCGTTCGGCACTCCCTATTATGACAGCGTGGATTACGTGAAGCCCCTGCAGGACTACTTGGATAAGGATGACGACGACTGGGAGAACGCGATATACCCCTCGGTAAGAACCGCTTACTCGAACGCCGAGGGCAGACTGGTAGGTATGCCGCTGGGTCTTAGCAGCGCCGGTTACTACGTGAATCTCGATATGCTGGAAAAGGGCGGATATAGTCTCTCGGATGTCACGAGCTTCGAGAAGATGTGCAAAATCGCCGAGGATCTCGTGTCAAAAAAAATCGTGAAGTACGGTGTGGCGTTTATAAACACCGGAGTCGGACTGCAAAATCTTCTGACCCTCCAGGGTGTGGATATGTTTGATAATGACAACGGCTACGGCGGAGCGCCGACCAAGTCTCTTCTCATGGAGGGCGAGACGTATAAAGAGCTGCAAAAGATCGTCGCGATAGTTAAGAGCGCGACCAAGGCGGGGGCTGTCTCCCCGGGAGGCGACAACGCCGCCATATTCGCGTCGCAGGAGGTTGCCTTCAGCGGAGTGACAAATTCATATCACAGAGCCATGGCCACCGCCGGCATAACGGGCTTTAAGCATTCCTTCCTGCCATGTCAGGGCATCGATGACAATGCGAAATATAAGAACTGCTCCCTTATAGAGGGCACGGGACTCTTTCTCGTAAACAGCGGTGATGAGGATGCGATGCAGGGCGCCTATGAGTTCATGAAATTTTACGGAAAGAGCGCGAAGGCGCAGGCCAAGTGGAATGTGGCAAGGACCTACGTCTCGTTTACCGACATAGCCGCTGCGGAGCCTGAGTATTCCGATTTTGTGACGAAAAACACACCGTGGGTTACGGAGCAGGCCAAGCAACTGCAAAACCCTCCGGCGGGGCTGAGACTGCCCTATAACCTGTGCCCGGACGACATAGAGAATTTCAGCAACAAGCTGTTCGAGTACGTAAGGACGAAGCCCGACGCCGACATCGACGCTTACATAAAGGAGCAGGTGGCGGATGTGGATAAGGCGGTAAAAGTGGCGCAGGTTCGTCAGAGTCACAGGCAGAAGAAATAAAGGAGGCGTATGATGGGATTCATGGGATTTTCGGATTCCGGAAAGCGGCGAAATCGCTCAAGGAGACGTAAAGGCATCGCACCGCTCGCGGCGCTTTTGCTTGCCTTATCAATGATCATGGCCGGCTGCGGTTGCAGTGACAAATCCGTGAAGAAGCCGTCGGGCGTATCGCCGGATAAAAGCGCCTCCAAAGAAGAAGGCGGCAAAAAGGACGACAAGTCAGATGACGAAGAGGATGTATTTGTTTACTCCGACGCCATAGAGTCGAGAGCGGGCACGGAGGGAAAGCTTGCCGTGTGGTTCCTCAGAAATGACGCCTCTTCCGAGATAGAGTCATCGCTTCCGGGAGGGGAAGCGACTCTCGTGGTTTCTCCCGACGGCGTCGCGATGTTGATTGATTTCGGGGCGAACGTGGCGAACGGCGGTTATGTGGCACACGTCATGGAAAAACTCGGTGTAAAAAGACTCGAGTACGCCGTAGCGACCACATTGCACAGGGAACACATAGGCGGAGCGGCCGCAGCGCTTCGCTCTGTAGAGGTCGGGCGCTTCATAACGAATTCCTGGGACGGAGCAAACACGGACGAATCTCTTAATTATCCCTACGCTTCGTTCATGAACCTCGTGAATGTAAAGTCGGCTTCCGTTCAAAAAGCGGCGAGGGGCGACGCGTTCTCTCTGGGTTCTCAGGTAAGAGTGGAAATCATAAATCCTGCAGGTGACTACGACCTTTGGAAGTCCGATACACACGGGTCGGGCAACGGAGCTTGGGGAGGAGCGCTGGTGCTGAGGGTTACATACAAGGCGTCTTCATTTCTTATCGGCGGCGGCATCAGACAGAGAGAAGAAGACGGGCTTATATCCGTCTACGGCGATAAGCTGAAATGCGGAGTCGCGAAGATGACGGGTTATCAGGTTGAAAGCGGTACGCCCGACGGAAATACCGAGGCGTGGGCGAAAGCGCTGGGCGCGAAGATAGTGGTGGGAGAAGCGAATTCCTTCAACGAGGATGTAGAGGCTAATTATTTGGTGGCGCTGGAGGAGAGCACGATTCTGAACACGGCCATCGACGGCACGTGCCTCGTGACTACGTCAGGTGACGATGTCTATGACGTACAGGTCGAAAGAGAACGCGAAAGCAACGCCCTTCTGCCGCTGTATGCGGAAAAAGGTCATTTGACTGTCAAGTAGAGCTTTTTATATTTGAATCAGAAGAAGCACTTGGTCTTATTGGTGTAATCACTCGTCACACGGGACAGTGGAACCGTTAGACTTGTGAGGGAGGATCATCTCATTATGGAAGAGAAAAACACTGACATTACCTGGTCCGGCCGAAAGAAAGGTATCATAATCGCTGTTATATGTCTTGCGGTAATTCTCGCGGCGGCCGTGGGAGTGTACGCATACACACAGGAGCATAAAAACGATCAGGCGAAGGAAGATAAACCGGGTACGGAGACTGAGAAAAAAGAGGAAGCGCTCCCGGATCCGACAAACGTGACTGACGAGGCTTCCCTAAGAAAGCTCCTTGCCGCAGACGGAGCGATAGACATAACCGTCACCGGCGAAGTGAGAACCGCCAGAACCTTCGAGGTGAAGGGTAATAAGACGCTTCGAGGTCAGGGAGCGGTGGCGGCTGATTATGATATCGGTGTCGCCACGCCGCTTATAAACGTGAAGAAGGGCGCGTCGCTCACCGTTGATGGGCTTCGACTGGACGGAGCGGGTGCTGCTACCGTGATATCCGTGGACGAGGGCGCAAAGCTCAGTCACGTCTCCGGCAGAATAGAGTACGCGGGGGGATTCGCCGTATCTGTCGCGGGTGAGGCCGCGCTTTCACAGGGGACAGAAATTCTCGACTCGAGCGACGGAGCGCTTCATGTCCTTGAGGACGGGAAGTTGACCTTGGACGGCGGTACTTATAAGGAAAACGGCAACTACGGTTTGATGGTATCGCCGGGTGGAAAGTGCGAGATAAACGGCGAACCGGTATTTGACGGGGCCATGCGCGCCATCGTATGGAATCAGGGTGAGACACGTATCTACGGAGGCACCTACACGAACTCCAATAGTTACGGCATAAGGAATAGTGCGAACATGACCGTCGATTATCGCGGCGCGAAAAAGGGCGGCAAGATCGAGATAAGCAACACGGAAAATTACGGTATGTATGTGGAGTCGACCTCTACACTGTATGTCTACGATGTGGTATTTCGAAACATGACGGGCGGATATTGTTTCCGCAAATCCGGGTTGTTCGGAATGGTCCGTGTGAAAAACTGCGTCTTTGACAAGCAGACCAAGTACAATACCTGCTTTAACGTAGAAGGCGGAAATGTGGTAATGGATAACGTCGAGTTAATGCATGCCGGGGGCGGCATGTACCTTTGCGGTGACGGGACCATCACTCTGAGGGACGTGAAGGTACATGATCTTTCGACATCCGCCGCGACAGCGGGATGGGGTCACGGCGGCAATTCCGACGCGATAAGAGCCGACGGTCCGAAGGTTAAAGGCGATCGTGTCACCATATGGAACATCGGGGGTGCGCCTCTGGTTGCCAAGCAGGGCGTCAGGAGAGAATTTTATCTTGAATATGGCAGTATCGACATGAAAAACCTGACAGTCTACGGCTGTGGCAGGACGCATATTTATCCGGGGTGCAGCCTTAAGATTACGGATTCGCTCATATCCGGGAAGGAGGATGCTCCCACGAATAACGTGGGCATACAGATCGACAAGGACGCGACCTTCGTCATGAACGGTAACACTGTCATACGCGGATCCAAGGGGCGCGGCGTGATTGTAAACGGCGGCGTCTTCACCATGAACAGCGGGAAGATCTGTGACAACCGTCTGACTGAAAAATCGAGTGACTCAAGCGGAGGCGCCGTGTTTGTCCAAAAAAGCGGAAGCCAGGGCAGGTTCATCATGAACGGCGGCGAGATCACGGGGAACGAGAGTGTCTATCGCGGGACGGATTATCCCAGACAAAGAGGAGCCGCAGTCTGCGTGTGGCAGGAGTCGTCCTTTATCATGAACGGCGGCAGTATACACGGAAACCGAGGCGGTCAGGGTCCGGTGCTGGTAAGGATTAACTCACTCATGACCATGAACGGCGGAAAGATATATGATAATTCCGCGAGAGAAGGCGGCGGTATACTCGTGATCGATAAGTCGAGGATGGTGATGAACGGCGGTTCGATCACGAACAATGTATCTGAGGGCGGCGGCGCGGGAGTATACTTAGCCGATTCCGCGATTCTGGATTTAAATGCCGGTCTGATAAGCGGTAACAACGCCGGCGGTTCTGGCGGAGGCGTAAATGTAGTATCCAAAGGTGCGTTTAACTTCTCCGGCGGAGTGATAGAGAAGAACCATGCGGCAAGCGGCGGCGCGGTAGGCATAGGCGGCGGCGGCACAGCCCGTATTACCGGCGGAAAGATATCTGAAAATGAAGCTGTCAATGAGGGCGGCGGCATAAGATCTTCCGAAAGTTTTTCTGTAAGAAACTGCGTCTTTCGGGATAACAGGGCCGGGATCGGTGCTGTGAAGAACGGCGGAGCGATCTTTGCCGAAGGCGGCGCGAACAGGAACGTGACACTTTCAAACAGTAAGTTTATCGGAAATCATGACGAGTTAAACTGCGGCGGGGCGATATGTAACGCCGGCGTCACGATGACCATCAAAGGCTGTGATTTTGAGAAGAACCACACCGCTACCGGACAGGGAGGAGCCATTTACCAGAACAACGCTGCAGGCAAGATGACTATATCGGACAGTACGTTTAAGGACAATACGACAGGAAACTTCAATCTCGGCGGGGCGGCGATCTGCGTAAATAACGGGGTGACAAACGGGCCGTGCCTCGTGGTGACGGACACCACATTCGAGAACAATATTCAGGAGGCACACAAGGATCATTGGAATAATAATCAAGCGCATTCCAACGGCGGCGGCGCGGTTTATCTGACGGGTGCGAATCTGTCGGCGACGTTCACGGCCACGAAACCCGGGATCAAGTTTAAAGGCAATATATCAAAGACGGGAAATGGCGGCGCGATTTACTCAGAGATAAAAGAAATTGCCGTGACGGGCTACGAGTTCGAGGGTAACGAGTCCGTGCGGGTCGAGATGATTCAAGGCGGAAGTGGCACTAATGCGAACGATAAGGTTAAGATCGGAGGTTGCGGCGGCGCCATCTACACGACGTCATCCCTGACACTTGACAAGTGCTTCTTCGGAGCCAAGGACACTCGGGACGCGGACGCCAACGCTGAGGCCGCTAACAGATCCTATCAGGGCGGCGCGGTGTACGCGAAGGGGCAGTCGGCCAATATCAGCGACACCTCGTTTATCGGCAACAAATCCGATCATGCGGGCGGAGCCGTACTTTCCAATACGAACCTTACCGTAGAGGGCGGCACGTTTGAAAATAACGAATGCGCCGTGAAGGAATCCTCGAACGGAGGAGCGATCTTTGCCGAAGGCGGCACGAACAAGACCGTGACACTGTCAAACAGTAAGTTTATCGGAAATCATGACGAGCTAAACTGCGGCGGGGCGATATGTAACGCCGGCGTCACGATGACCATCAAAGGCTGTGATTTTGAGAAGAACCACACCGCTACCGGACAGGGAGGAGCCATTTACCAGAACAACGCTGCAGGCAAGATGACTATATCGGACAGTACGTTTAAGGACAATACGACAGGAAACTTCAATCTCGGCGGGGCGGCGATCTGCGTAAATAACGGGGTGACAAACGGGCCGTGCCTCGTGGTGACGGACACCACATTCGAGAACAATATTCAGGAGGCACACAAGGATCATTGGAATAATAATCAAGCGCATTCCAACGGCGGCGGCGCGGTTTATCTGACGGGTGCGAATCTGTCGGCGACGTTCACGGCCACGAAACCCGGGATCAAGTTTAAAGGCAATATATCAAAGACGGGAAACGGCGGAGCGATATACGCGGACATGAAAGAAGTGACCGTGAAGGGCTATGAGTTCGAGGGGAATGAAGCCGTACAGGTCGAGATGGTACCAAACGAGAACAGTGATCCTTCAACGGCTCCAAAAACCAAGGTCGGCGGAAACGGCGGGGCTATTTATGCGACGTCTTCCCTGATACTTGACGGGTGTTCCTTCGGAGCCAAGGACACTCAAAACGCGGACACCGTCGCCAAGTCTGCTAACAAGGCTGCCGCGAACGGCGGAGCTGTGTATGTGGATTCGGCCGGAAAGGCTGAGGTAAAAGGTGAAAGCTATTTTGCGGGCAACAGGGCCTATCAGGGCGGCGCGGTGTACGCGAACGGACAGACGGCAAATATCAGCGGTGCCACGTTTATCGGCAACAAATCCGATAACGCGGGAGGAGCCGTGTATTCCAATACGAACCTTACCGTAGACGGCGGCACGTTTAATGATAATGAATGTGCCGTGAAGGAATCTTCAAACGGCGGAGCGATCTTTGCGGCGGGCGGCACGAACAAGACCGTGACACTGTCAAACAGTAAGTTTACCGGAAATCATGACGAGCTGAACTGCGGCGGGGCGATATGTAACGCCGGCGTCACGATGACCATCAAAGGCTGTGATTTTGAGAAGAACCACACCGCTACCGGACAGGGAGGAGCCATTTACCAGAACAACGCTGCAGGCAAGATGACTATATCGGACAGTACGTTTAAGGACAATACGACAGGAAACTTCAATCTCGGCGGGGCGGCGATCTGCGTAAATAACGGGGTGACAAACGGGCCGTGCCTCGTGGTGACGGACACCACATTCGAGAACAATATTCAGGAGGCACACAAGGATCATTGGAATAATAATCAAGCGCATTCCAACGGCGGCGGCGCGGTTTATCTGACGGGTGCGAATCTGTCGGCGACGTTCACGGCCACGAAACCCGGGATCAAGTTTAAAGGCAATATATCAAAGACGGGAAATGGCGGCGCGATTTACGCGGACATGAAAGAAGTGACCGTGACGGGTTACGAGTTCGAGGGTAACGAGTCCGTACAGGTCGAGATGATTCAAGGTGGAAAGGAACCTAACGCGAACGATAAGGTTAAGGTCGGTGGCAACGGCGGGGCCATTTATGCGAAGTCATCCCTGATACTTGACAAGTGTTCCTTCGGAGCCAAGGATACTCAGGACGCGGACACCGTCGCCGGAGCCGCCAACAAGGCTGCCGTGAACGGCGGAGCTGTGTATGTGGATTCGGCCGGAAAGGCTGAGGTAAAAGGTGAAAGCTGTTTTGCGGGCAACAGGGCCTATCAGGGCGGGGCAGTATACGCGAAGGGGCAGTCGGCCAATATCAGCGGTGCCACGTTTATCGGCAACAAATCTGATTATCATGGCGGAGCGGTATATTCCAATACGAACCTTACCGTAGACGGCGGCACGTTTGAAAATAACGAATGTGCCGTGAAGGAATCATCAAACGGCGGGGCGATCTTTGCGGCGGGCGGCACGAACAAGACCGTGACACTTTCAAACAGCAAGTTTATCGGAAATCATAACGAGCGAAACTGCGGCGGGGCGATCAGTAACGGCGCTGTCACGATGATCATCACAGGATGCTCCTTCGAGGAGAACCACACCGCTACCGGACAGGGAGGGGCCATCTACCAGAATGACCCCGCAGGCAAGATGACTATATCGGACAGTACGTTTAAGGACAATACGACAGGAAACTTCAATCTCGGAGGAGCGGCGATCTGCGTGAATAACGGAGTGACAAACGAGCCGTGCCTCGTGGTGATAGACACTACTTTTGAGAACAATATCCAGGAAGCTCGTGAGGATAGTCGAAATAATAATCAGGCGAAGGCTAACGGCGGAGGCGCGGTCTATCTGACGGGTGAGAACCTGTCGGCGACGTTCACGGCTACGAAACCCGGTATCAAGTTTAAGGGCAACAAGTCCAATACGGGTAACGGCGGAGCGATATGCAACGGCGCAGCGAATTATAAGGGTATGAAAGAAGTCATAGTGACAGGCTATGAGTTCGAGGGGAATGAGGCCGTACAGGTCGAGATGGTTCCGAACAAAGGTGATGATCCTACCAAGGTAGACATGATCAAGGTCGGCGGCAACGGCGGCGCGATCTACAGCCTCACTTCGCTGACCGTCTCCGGCTGCTCGTTCACGAATAACAAGGCGGCGGTAGACGGCGGCGCGATATGCGCGAAGAATCTCACGCTTCAAAAGAATGACGACACGATGGTGACATTTACAGGCAATACCGCCGGAGGTAAAGGCACTGCCATATCTATCATGCAGGGTGGGACGCTTACCGGCAAAGGAAATGCTACATTGGCGAGTGGACAGACAGTAGACCCGGATCCCGTACCTACGAAGGCCGCGAAGAAGAAGACGGGAACCGCGGTGAAAAAGACGTCCGCCAAGACTAAATAGCGCGCGGTCGGAAAAGTAAGGTGTATTTCAGACACCGGGTATTTTGTCCGGTTCGTCGGGGAGGATATAGCATGACGCACAGGAAAAAGGAAATCATAAGGGTCTTGGCCGCGGTGCTTATATGCTGCGTCGCCTTAAGCGCCTGCGGCACCGCGAAGAAAAAAGGCGATTCAAAAGACGAGGGAAAAACAAGTCAGACGACCGTCCAAAAAGAAGACGAAAGTCAAGGCGGGGATGAAGTCGCGGCGACAGACGTAGCCGCCCTGCCGCCGCTGGGCGACGCTTATAACGGGATCACGAATATAACCGATTTGGGAAATAAAAGCTATGTCAATATTTACGGGCGTCACTATTATGATTCCGGTATGAAGGCATACGCTTTCCCGAACAGCGCGTCGGGATTTGAGGTTAAGTTTCGCGGCACGGATCTCATCGCGGCTATGGCAATGTCGGCCGGTTCCGCGCAATTTTCCGTATTCGTGGACGGCGCGAAGGATTCAAACGCGATTGTCGTGAAGGTGTCATCCGCGACTTTCACCAATGTGCAGCTGGTGAGTAAACTTTCGCCCGGCGAGCATACCGTGAAAGTTCTAAAGCGCACGGCAAGCAACAGCGGCATTGCCTGTGTCAGATCGATCTGTACCAACGGCGTATTCCTGCGTGTCCCGTCCCGTCGGGCAGTCAGTATAGAGTTTTACGGAGACAGTATCACCTGCGGGTCCGCCGTGCTGCGAACGAAGCAGTGGGATCCTGTCACGGGCAAGGAAATCAATGAGACAAGCAACAATGACACGCAAAACGTGTTTCAGTCCTACGCGGGAGTGGCGGCGGGCCTTTTAGACGCGGATTTCAACGTGTTCGGCAGAGGCGGCGCCAATCTCTACGCCTCGGCTCCTGTTCACAGCGTGGTTCAAAGTTACAACAGTATTTCTTACGATCAGGATCCCGCGGCGTATCCGTATGACTGGAACAGTTACAGGCCAAACGCGGTCGTCATATACCTCGGGACGAACGACTTCAACAACGCGAAATTCACATATGATGACTTTGAGGCGGAAATGGAGAAGTTCATACGGGAGGTCATCGGCGCCCACTACGGAAACGCCATCCCGATAGTGCTTTGCTCGGGACAGATGGTGCCGCAAAGCGACCTTAACGCGAGCATGGGCCGGATAGTTTCCGCGCTCAAAGGTGAATTTCCGAACATAGATAACGTGGTGTTCCCCGCGGCCGAGTCGGGACACCCGATAGTCGCGGAGGCGGAAGAAGCCGGCAGACTCCTCGCGGCCAAGCTAAGGCAGATGCTGCGGTAGAGGCGCGGATGGGCGGCTTTTGGACATTCACGGGAACCGCGGTGAAAAAGACGTCCGCCAAGGCAAGATAGGGCATGATTCACACATTCGATGAAACCGCGAAAAAAGCCCCGCGGCTCGTCAATATATGATATAATTCCGAACACGGGCACCGGACTCAGGCTGTGAGCCCCGGCGCCCGTGTTCGGTGTAGAGTCGGGCATAAGTCAGGCAGAAGTCCGGCAGGAATCAGGCAGATGTCAGATGGGAACCAGTCGAT
>CAYLRF010000038.1:11029-15663 GCA_964385995.1 uncultured Faecalimonas sp. | reverse complement strand
GCGAAATTTTGACCTTGCATTGAGACCTCATCCATGTTAGGATTAGTAAGCTGTTTTCGAGAGCTTCTTCGCTGTCGTGACGAAGGTCGGCGCGAAGCAGGGAATATGACGTGAACGAGAGGTGAGAAGGACATGAAAGAGGGGATTCATCCCGAGTATTATCAGGCGACGGTTCGTTGCAACTGCGGCAATACCTTTACCACAGGCTCCACCAAAGAGGAGATTCACGTGGAGGTTTGTTCCAAGTGTCATCCGTTTTACACGGGGCAGCAAAAGGCGGCGCAGGCCAGAGGACGTGTTGATAAGTTTAACAAAAAATACGGACTTAATTAGCGAGCATGTTCAAAGCCGCGGGGGTTGGGGCAGGTGCCTCAACCCCTTTCATTTTATAGGGACTTATACGGATCGGTTTTGCGCGATCTTTTAAGACGCCGCCTTAAGGTTGGCATAGGGAGCCTTAAGGTCGGCATGGGGAAAATGATTGGTCGCGGGCATGAGGGCGTTTGGCAGGGATAAAAAGTCGATCGGAAGGGATAAGGAGAAAGGCGACTTGGCAGAACGAAAAAAATCATCCGCGGTCTGCGCGAAGTCATCCGGGATCGGAGGACAGGCGGTACTCGAAGGCGTCATGATGAGAGGCCCGGACAGTTACGCTGTCGCAGTAAGACGATCCGACGGGGAAATAGAAGTCAAAAAAGAGCGTCTTATGCCGCGTCCCGTGATGGATAGGATCGCGAGGATACCATTCGTAAGAGGTATGGTAAACCTCGTCGATTCGCTGATAGTCGGCATGAAGACCCTGTCGTATTCCGCCTCTGTCATGGAGGAAGACGAGGAGGGCACTTTCGCTGAAGAAAATACGGACGCCGCTGTCGGGAAGGAGACGGACACGGCCAAGAGCGGCAGGTCCGAAAAGAGGCGGGACGACATCTTCATGGGCGTGGTCATGGTGGCGGCGGTTATATTGGCATTGGGACTTTTCATGGTAGTGCCGTATCTTATCTCACTGCCATTTACGAAAATCCTGCACGCAGGCAAGCTCATCGTCGTGCTTGTGGAGGCGGCGGCGAGAGTCGGACTTTTCGTGGGATATATCGTCCTTATTTCGCGTATGCGCGACATACAGAGAGTCTTTATGTATCACGGAGCCGAGCATAAGTGCATAAACTGCATAGAGCACGGCATGGAGCTTGACGTGGCGAATGTACGGGCAAGCTCCAGACTTCACAGACGCTGCGGCACCAGTTTTCTTTTTTATGTGCTTCTCGTGAGCGTGGTCGTCTGCTTTTTCATCGAGGCTCCGTCGCCGCTTCTTCGCATTCTCATAAGGATAGCTTTGATACCGGTCATCGCCGGTATCGCTTACGAACTCATACGTCTGTCGGGCAGGAGCGACAATCCCGTCGTGCTGTTTCTTTGTAAGCCGGGACTTGCCCTGCAGAGACTTACGACAAGAGAACCCGATGATGAGATGATCGAGGTCGGCATCAGGGCTGTCGAGGAAGTATTTGACTGGAGAAAATACCTGCGCGAGAATTTTGTGTGCGAAGGTGACGAAACCGTCGGGGCGGGCGCATGACTTACAGGGAGGCATACGTGCGCGGCAGGGCTGAGCTTACCGGGGCGGGCGTGCCGGACGCGGATAACGACGCATTTCTTTTGCTGGAACATGTAACCGGCGTCGGAAAGACCGGGTATTACGCGGATCCTGACGCGGTGCTTTCAAAAGAACATGCCGAGGCCTATTTTTCCCTTATTAAAAGGAGAGCGAAGCGGGTACCCTTACAGCACCTTACGGGCTCATGGGATTTTATGGGCTTTAATTTCGCCGTGGACAGCCGCGCGCTTGTGCCGAGACAGGATACGGAAATTTTGGCCGAGCACGCGCTTGATATCATAAAGCGACGAATAAGCGTACAGGATAGCTTAAGTCGTCAGATGAGCGCGACGGTGGACACGGGGCGTCAGACGGATGCGCCGGCCGGCACAGGCGACGGCATTTTCCCGAAAATTCTTGATATCGGCACGGGCACAGGCTGCGTTCTTATAAGCCTCATGAAGCTTGGAAATATAAAAGACGCGACGGGAACCGACATCTCGGACGACGCGCTTGAAGTCGCCGCCGAAAACTGCCGGAGGCTGGGCGTAAGTCCGCGTCTTATTAAGAGTGATGTTTTCGAAAATGTATCCGGCAGATACGATTTAATCGTCTCAAATCCGCCTTATATCCCGACAGGGGAGATAGAAAATCTCGATGACGAGGTGAGATTATACGATCCCGTCATCGCGCTGGACGGCGGAAGAGACGGACTTTACTTTTACAGGCGCATAGTCGGGGAGGCGCCGCGATATTTGACGGACGGCGGAAGTCTTTGCCTGGAAATCGGCGTAAATGAGGCCGGAGCCGTGACGGAGATGATGAGCGCGACGGGATTTACCGGCGTGACGGTCATAAAGGATATGCGCGGAATCGACAGGGTGGTATCGGGTTCGTATAACCGGCGGTTAAATCCGCGTGTCGGAGAATAAAGAGAATGTTTGACAGGCTTGACGGAATCCTCTCACGTTTTGAGGAAATTTTAAGAGAACTTCAAGACCCGGAAGTGGCGGCGGATCAGGAACATTTCCGAAAGCTCATGAAAGAGCAGGGTCAGCTTTCCCCCATAGTGGAGACATACCGGGATTATAAGAAGGCAAAGCGCGACGTGGCCGAAAGCGAGGAGATCCTAAACTCGGAAAGTGACAAAGAGCTTCTGGAACTTGCGAAAGAGGAGCTTTCAGAGGCGAAAAAAAAGGTGGAAAAGCTGGAGCATGACTTAAGGCTCCTTCTTCTTCCGAAAGATCCGAATGACGAGAAGAATATCATCGTCGAGATCCGCGCGGGCGCGGGGGGAGATGAGTCGGCGCTTTTCGCGGCAGAGCTTTATCGCATGTACATACATTACGCCGAAGGGCGCAGATGGAAGAGCGAGCTTATTTCCATCAATGAAAACGGTATCGGCGGGTTTAAGGAAGTCGTCTTCATGATCAGCGGGCAGGGAGTCTACTCGAGGATGAAGTACGAAAGCGGCGTTCACAGGGTCCAGCGTGTCCCGGAGACCGAATCGGCGGGGAGGATACACACGTCCACCGCCACGGTCGCTGTCATGCCCGAGGCGGAGGAAGTGGACGTGGTGATTGACGAGAAGGATATCAGGATCGATGTCATGAGGGCTTCCGGAAACGGCGGTCAGTGCGTGAATACGACGGACTCGGCGGTGAGGCTTACGCATTTTCCCACCGGTATCGTGATCTACAGTCAGACGGAAAAATCACAGCTGCAAAATAAGGAAAAGGCTTTTAGGCTGCTCAGGTCAAAGTTATACGAACTCGAACTTGAAAAGAGGCAGGCGGCTCAGGCGGACGCCAGAAGAAGTCAGATCGGCACCGGGGATCGCTCGGAAAAAATCCGCACCTATAATTTCCCGCAGGGAAGAGTGACCGATCACCGCATAAAACTCACCTTATATAAGATAGACAGCGTGATGAACGGGGATTTGGACGAGATCATAGACAGCCTCACGGCGGCGGATCAGGCTGAGCGGCTCGCCAATATGGATGAAGGGTAAAAAGCGGGCGTTCAAGCGAATTATACTCGCGGGGCGGCGACGGGAGAGAGAAGGTCTTTAAGGCGCTTTGGCGGGACAAACAGGTGGCGGGACAAACAGGGGACGTAAGAGACGGGACATGGATGATATTTGTTTTATAAGGCCCGGACTTTGTGACAGGGATCTCATACATTCCTATTTCATGAGATATCCTAGCAGGAGCTGCGAAAGGACGTTTGCCAACTGCTTTCTCTGGTCGGATTTTTATAAGGTGGGCTTCGCCGTCGTAGAAAACGCTCTGGTATTTAAATGGGAAGATCGCGGGCATATGTTCACGTATCCCGCCGGAGAAAAAGAGGATGTAAAGAGAGCCATAGAGGTCTTGGAGAAATATTCGCGCCAAAAGGGTGAGCCCTTCGCGCTTTACTGCGTTGCGGAAAGCCAGTTTACGGAGCTTAGCGCCATGTTTCCCGGCAAATATAAGATCGAGTATGACCGCGACTCGGCGGATTATATCTATGAGACCGAAAAACTCGCCGCCTTGTCGGGAAAGAAGCTCCACGCGAAGCGCAATCATGTCAATCAGTTCATGCTTTCCTATGACGATTGGAAATATGAGAAACTTTGCCGCGAAAATCTCCCCGAATGTGAGGCCATGGCGCGAAAGTGGTGGGAGATAAACGGGGATGACGATCCCGAGAAACAGGCTGAGATACGGGTGACGTTAAATGGGCTTAAGTATTTTAACGAGCTTTGCTTAAAGGGCGGCGCCCTAAGGGTAAACGGCGAAATCGTCGCTTTTACGGTCGGGGAGCCTCTAAACGCCGACACCTTTGATGTCCACATAGAAAAGGCGCTCGCGGATGTCACGGGCGCTTATACCGTGATAAATCAGCAGTTTGTCCTGCATGAATGTGAGGGATTCACCTATGTGAACCGCGAGGATGACGCCGGGGCGGAGGGTTTAAGGAAGGCGAAGCTTTCGTACCACCCCGCGTTTTTGGAGAAGAAGGGGATCGTCACCTTGGCCGCGGAGCCGTAGGGCGG
>CAYLRF010000038.1:9514-10929 GCA_964385995.1 uncultured Faecalimonas sp. | reverse complement strand
AAAAAAGGATCAGAGTTTGGAAGTAAACTTCCGAAGCTGCCTTGATGACGCGATAAAGCGCGTCGGGAAAGAGGGAACCATGATATCCGGGAAGATGAAAGAGATGGTCGCGGGAAGTTCTGCGATAAGGGCGATGTTTGAGGAGGGCAACAGGCTCGCCGGTATTTACGGCAGGGAAAATGTCTATGATTTCAGCCTCGGAAATCCGAATCTTCCCGCGCCCGCGAAAGTAAAGGAAGCGTTCATAAAGCTTTTAAATGAGGAAGAGCCTCTGACGCTTCACGGATACACGAGCAGCAACGCGGGATTTCCGGATGTGAGACGCGCCGTCGCGGATTCGCTTAACGGGAGATTCGGCACGCGGTTCGGGGAGGATAATATCGTGATGACGGTAGGGGCTGCGGGAGGCCTTAACGTCGCTTTAAAGATTCTCTTAAATCCCGGCGACGAGGTCATCGTCTTCGCACCCTATTTCGGAGAGTACAGGAGTTATACGGCGAATTTTGACGGGAAACTCGTGGAAATATCGCCGGATACCGAGACTTTCATGCCGAAGCTTTCAGAGTTTGAGGCGAAAATAACGGGGCGCACCAAGGCGGTCATCATAAACACGCCGAATAATCCCACGGGTGTGGTTTACACGGAGACGACCATAAAGGATATCGCCGCCATACTTGAAAAAAAGCAGCGCGAATACGGGACGGACATATATATCATTTCCGACGAACCGTACAGAGAGCTGGTTTATGACGGGGCAGAGGTTCCCTTTATTACGAAATATTACGCGAATACGATAGTCTGCTACTCATTCAGCAAATCTCTCTCTTTGCCGGGAGAGCGCATAGGATATCTTATCATCCCGGATGAGGCGTCGGACGGACAGGATTTGATCACGGCCGCGTCCGTGGCGACGAGGATCTTAGGTTTCGTGAACGCGCCCACGCTGCAGCAGAAGGCGGTCGCGATGTGTCTTGACGCGAGGTGCGACATCTCATATTACGACAGAAACAGGGAGACGCTATATAACGGCTTAAAAGAGTGCGGTTTCACCTGCGTGAAGCCGCAGGGAGCCTTTTATCTGTTCGTAAAATCGCCCGTGGAAGATGAGAAGGAATTTTGCGCGGCCGCGAAAGAGTATAATATCCTCATCGTGCCGGGAAGTTCGTTTGGCTGCCCGGGGTTCGTGCGTATAGCTTACTGTGTGGCTTACGAGACGATAACGGGGGCGCTTTTGAAGTTTAAGAAGCTCGCGGGGAGATATTTCGCGTGACTGTACGCCGGACGATTTCGCGGTGAGTTGACGGACGGGAAGGACAGATGGCGGCGGGGAAACCGGAAGATGGACGGGAAATCGGAAGATGGACGCGAAAATCAGATGACGAACGAAAACCATATGGCGAACTGAAAACCATATG
>CAYLRF010000038.1:0-9414 GCA_964385995.1 uncultured Faecalimonas sp. | reverse complement strand
CGGGAAACCGGATGACGAGCGGGGAAACAGATGAAGGATTTTGAAAAAAATATCCGCCGGGTTACGCCCTACGTGCCGGGCGAACAGCCGACCGGCGAAGTTATCAAATTAAATACCAATGAGAATCCCTATCCTCCCGCGCCCGGAGTCTTTCGGGCTTTGCACGGGTTCGACGCCGATACACTGAGGCTGTATCCCGACCCCACAGCCGGCGATCTTTGCGCCGCGATAGCGGAGGATCTGGGGGTGGGGACGGACGAGGTCTTTGTCGGCGTGGGTTCCGACGATGTGCTTTCCATGTGCTTTATGACCTTTTTTAACGGCGAAAAGCCCATTCTCTTTCCGGATCTTACGTATTCGTTTTATAAAGTCTGGGCAGAGCTGTACGGCGTGCCTTATGAGACCCGCGCGCTGGGCGCCGATTTTCACATGGTGAGGGAAGATTATTACGGGGAAAACGGAGGCGTCATATTCCCGAACCCGAACGCGCCCACGTCGGTCTCCGAGAGTCTTGATTTCACGGAGGATATCCTGAGGCATAATAAAGACGTGATCGTGATCGTGGACGAGGCTTATGTGGATTTCGGAGGGGAATCGGCGCTTAGCCTTTTGCCGCGACATGAGAATCTCATCGTGGTGAGGACATTTTCAAAGTCGAGATCCCTGGCGGGTATGCGTATAGGTTACGCGGTGGCAAGCCCCCTTCTTATCAAATATCTTAACGCCGTGAAATATTCGGTAAATTCATATACATTAAGCAGAGTCGCCATCGCCTGCGGTGTGGAATCCGTAAAGGATAAGGACTATTTCGCGGCGCAGACGGAGAAGATCATCGCCACCCGCGAGTGGACGGCAAGGCAGTTAAAAGAACTGGGCTTTAGTTTTCCCGAGCCGCGGGCGAATTTCATCTTCGCGACACATCGGGGACTTGACATCCCGAAGCTTTTTAACGATCTTAAGGCCGCGGGGATCTATGTCAGACATTGGGACGGGCCGCGGCTTAGTGACAGGATTCGCGTAACCATAGGCACTCCCGCTCAGATGGAGAAGCTTACAGAGTTTTTAAGAGAGTACCTTAGGGTGTCAGGTTAAAAGCCTTGACGCGCATACATGCAACTGAACGAATCAGGACAAATGACAGGCAGCACGGAGGTTATACATGCTTAAGACATTCAGGAAGTATATCGTTTGCTTTCTTGTTTCCATGGTTCCGCTGATTGAGTTAAGAGGCGGAGTTCCCATAGGAATCGGCATGGGACTAACGTTTTTCCAGGCGCTCATCATATGCGTCATCGGAAACATGGTCCCGGTTCCGTTCATCTATCTTTTCGCGAGAAGGATATTGGAATGGGGAAAGAATAAAAAATTCATCGGAAGATTCTTCAGTTTTTGCCTTGAAAAGGGAGAAAAGGGCGGACAGAAGCTGACGAAGAAAGCCGGGAAAACGGGGATCTTTGTCGCGCTTATGCTCTTTGTGGGGATACCGCTTCCGGGAACGGGCGCGTGGACGGGGACGCTCGCGGCGTCGATCCTCGATCTGGATTTCAAGACGACGGTGACAGCATGTATGCTGGGCGTCTTGATAGCCGGCGTCATCATGGCGCTTATGAGCACGGGAGTCTTTCATTTCATCACGGGGTAGACTTGCCGTATCATCGGAGGGGACGATATCCCGGGTATGTGTCCGCGATCGCGTGGGCGGGGGAGATAACGGGATTTTCGGACCCTCTGCCCAGACATCCCAGAGGATGTGCTTCGACCTTAAAAGGGCATTGAATTAACGAAGAGTGCTGATTTTACATGAGACCGGACTTGGCGTGAGAACACGTCGGAAAAGAGATGGCCGTGAAAAGAAAAATCACGAGGAAAGTAAAAATAGGCGGCGTCACGATAGGCGGGGGACTTCCCATACTCATTCAGTCGATGACAAATACCGCGACAGAAGACGTAGACGCCACTGTCTCGCAGATACTGGCGCTTGAGTCCGAGGGCTGCGACATCGTGCGCGTGGCGGTGCCGACAGATGAGGCCGCCCGCGCCATAAGAGACATAAAAAAAAGGATACACATACCGCTTGTCGCGGACATACATTTCGACTATCGTCTCGCGGTGGCCGCCATCGCAAACGGCGCCGATAAGATAAGGATAAATCCCGGAAATATCGGCGATAAGTCCCGCGTAAAGGCTGTGGTAGACGCGGCGAAGGAAAGAGGCGTCCCGATACGGGTCGGAGTAAACGGCGGCTCTCTGGAAAAGTCTTCGCTTACCAAATACGGCGGTGTGACGGCGGAGGCTCTCGCCGAGAGCGCCTTATGTCAGGCAAGGCAGATAGAGGACATGGGATATGATAATCTGGTCGTAAGTATCAAATCCTCCGACGTGCTCACGTGCGTACGGGCTCACGAGATCGTATCCGGAGCCTGCGATTATCCCCTTCACATAGGGATCACAGAGGCGGGGGGACTTCTTTCGGGCAATATAAAGTCGGCGGCGGGACTCGGGATCATGCTCTATGAGGGGATCGGAGACACGGTTCGGGTATCGCTTACGGGTGACCCGGTAAATGAAGTGCGTTCCGCGAAGATCCTCTTAAAAGCCTTAAATCTCCGGAGGGGAGGGGCCGAGGTCATCTCCTGCCCCACCTGCGGACGGACGAAGATAGACCTTCCGGGACTCGCCGCGCGGGTCGAGGAAATGGTCCGAGATATCCGCGCGGATATAAAAGTGGCCGTGATGGGCTGCGCTGTCAACGGTCCGGGAGAGGCCGGGGAAGCCGACATAGGCATCGCGGGCGGCGACAAAGAGGGACTTATTTTCAGAAAAGGACAGATAGTAAGGAAAGTCAGGGAAGAAGAACTCCTTGACGCCCTGAAAAGTGAGCTTGACAGTCTGTGCCGCGAGGTGGGAGAGACGGTCGGGTAAGGCAGTTCAGAGATTTAGATTTAATGTGACGATTTAACACCTTCGGGCAGCCCGCAAAGGGATTTCACCCTGATATCGTGTCATAAACTGAGGCAGGCATGAACGGATTTTTCGATGTTTTCCCGGAATTAAAACTTAAAGGTCGCGCCTTAAAAGCGTTTTCGCGGGCGGATGTCAAAAAAGTCGCGACAAACGCCGGGCGGGATTATCTTCACGTATATATAGAAAGCCGCTCGCTTATAGAAAAAGCGGACGTATACGAGGCGGAGGCGGCCTTAAAGGAATATATCTCGCGGGGCGCTCATAATATCCGGCCGGTGGAGGTAAAAATCATAGAGTCATACATACTCGGCGACTCTTACGGCACGGGGGAACTTATAAATGACTATTATGACAGCATTCTCCTTGAGCTAAAGCATGAAAGCACGGTAAACGCGCGGCTTTTCGCGGGAGCCGAAAGGAGAGTTGAAGGCGATTCACTTACGGTAAGATTCGGCGATCCTTTCGTGGCGGGAGCGAGACAGAAGGAGATAAGGACGCTTCTGGAGCAGATATTTCGCGAGCGCTTTCATAAGCCTCTCAATGTCAGGATAGAGTATAAGGACGGCGCCGGGGAGCGGCTTTCGGATGAGAGCGAGCGGCTGCTTCAGGAAAAGATAAATGAGATAGTGGAGGAAAACGAGACAAGACGCGAAAAGAAAGGCGAGGAGGAAAAGACGCCCAAGGGCGGATATCAGAGCCCGAGAAAAGTCAGGTCAAAAGATCCGGATCTGATATACGGACGCGCTTTTGAGGGAGAGGACATCCCCCTTTCTCAGGTAAAGGGCGATATGGGCGAGATCGTCTTTCACGGCAAGGTCATAGCCGTAAGTAAGCACGAGATCGCGAACGGGAGAGTGATTTTAAACTTTGCCGTCACGGATTTTACGGACAGCATAAGCGTGAAGCTCTTTTTGCCGGCGGATCGCGTCAGGCAGATGACGGAAGAGATAAAAGAGGGCGCCTTCCTAAGGGTAAAAGGCATAGTTAAGTTCGATTCTTATGACGGGGATCCGGACATAGTATCCGTGACGGGCATAAAGAGAATTCCGGATTTTACGGATACGCGCAGGGATACGGCCGAAAAGAAGAGGATCGAGCTTCACTGTCATACGAAGATGAGCGAGATGGACGCGGTAAGCGATGTCGCGGATCTCGTAAAACGCGCCCACGACTGGGGACATAAGGCCATCGCGATCACCGATCACGGCGTCGTGCAGGCGTTTCAGGACGCGAACCATTTCGTGGAAAAGCTGGACGCGGACGATCCTTTTAAGGTGATATACGGTGTGGAAGCCTATCTGGTGGATGATCTTACGGATATCGCGCCGGGCGCCGGGAACGAAAAACTGAGCGATACGTTCACGGTATTTGACATAGAGACGACGGGATTAAGTCCGGTAAAGGATCGAATCATAGAGATAGGCGCCGTGAAGGTAAAAGACGGGAAAATCGGGGAGACTTTCGCGAGTTTTGTAAATCCCGGCATGAAACTCGGATTTAATACCACGAAGCTTACGGGTATCACGGATGACATGCTGGCGGACGCCCCGTCTGTCGGGGAAATATTGCCCGAATTTTTAAAGTTCGCGAAGGGAAGTGTCCTGGTGGCGCATAACGCGTCTTTTGACGTGGGTTTTATAAAGCAGAAATCATCCGAGCTGGGGCTTTCTTTCGACGGGGTTTACGCGGATACCGTGGCTATGGCGCGGGTCCTCATGCCGAATATTTCCAAATTTAAACTCGATAACGTCGCGAAACACCTCGGCGTTTCCCTTGACAGGCACCATCGGGCGGTCGACGACGCCATGGCCGCCGCGGAGATATTCGTAAAATTTACGCGAATACTCGCAGACAAGGGTATATTTACCCTAAAGGATCTTAATAAGATGGGGCATGAGTCAAAGGACGCCGTAAAGAAAATGCCCACGTTTCACGCCGTGATTCTCGCGAAAAACGAAATCGGACGCGTAAATCTTTACAGGCTGATATCTCTGTCTCACCTTACATATTATTCCAGAAGACCCAGGATCCCCAAGTCCGAGCTTACGCGCCTTAGGGAAGGTCTTATCGTGGGGAGCGCCTGCGAGGCGGGAGAGCTTTACAGAGCCATAGAGGAGGGCGAAAGAGACGAGGTAATCACCCGGACAGCGAAGTTTTACGATTATCTCGAGATACAGCCCGTCGCGAACAACGCTTTTCTTATCGATGACGAAAAATGCGGGAGCGTCACCTGCGTAGAGGATTTAAAGGAAAATAACCGCAGGATAGTAAGGCTCGGGGAAAAGCTCGGGATCCCGGTGGTCGCGACGGGAGACGTGCATTTCACAAACCCCGAGGACGCGATAGGGCGCAGTATCATCATGGCGGGGAAGGGTTATTCGGGCGCGGAAAATCAGCCTCCCCTCTACCTTCACACCACCGACGAAATGCTGGAGGAGTTCTCGTATCTGGGCGAGGAAAAGGCGTATGAAGTGGTGGTGACCTCTCCGAATAAGATCGCCGACATGATAGAGAAGATATCGCCCGTAAGACCCGACAGATGTCCGCCGGTGATCCCCGATTCCGACACCGACCTTCGCAGGATATGCTACGAGAAGGCCCACGGTATGTACGGGGAAAATCTTCCGGAGCCGGTCACGAAACGCCTCGAGAGGGAGCTTACGTCCATCATATCAAACGGCTTCGCCGTCATGTACATAAGCGCGCAAAAGCTGGTGTCAAAATCGCTAAAGGACGGATATCTCGTGGGATCAAGAGGCTCGGTCGGCTCGTCTTTTGTCGCCACGATGGCGGGAATCACAGAGGTAAATCCGCTCCCGCCGCATTATTACTGCAAACACTGTCATTACAGCGATTTCGACTCGTCGGAGGTCAAAAAATACGCCGGGGGCTGCGGCTGGGACATGCCGGATAAGACGTGCCCCGTCTGCGGCGGTGAGCTTACAAAGGACGGCTTTGACATACCTTTCGAGACTTTCCTGGGCTTTAAGGGCAATAAGGAGCCTGATATCGACCTGAATTTCTCCGGGGATTATCAGAGCGTCGCCCACAAATATACCGAGGTCATTTTCGGGGAGGGGCAGACTTTTCGCGCGGGCACCATAAGCGGCCTAAAGGATAAGATAGCGTACGGATACGTGAAAAATTATTTCCAGACCCGGGGTGAGACAAAGAGAAAGTGCGAGATCGAGCGCCTAAAGAAGCTCTGCTCGGGTGTGAAAAAGAGCACGGGTCAGCACCCCGGAGGCATAGTGGTGCTTCCCGTCGGGGAGGACATCAATACATTTACGCCGCTTCAGCACCCCGCGAACGATCAAAGTACGAGTGTCGTCACCACGCATTTTGATTATCATTCCATAGATCATAACCTTCTAAAGCTTGACATATTGGGCCACGATGATCCGACGATGATAAAAATGCTCGAGGAATACATCACGCAGCTTACCGGAAGGGAATTTAAGGCTACGGACATCAGGATGGACGACGAAAAAGTCATGAGCCTTTTCGCGGGCACCGAAGCCCTCGGCATAAAGCCGGAAGATATAGGAGGGTGCCCGGTGGGGTGTCTGGGGATACCGGAATTCGGTACGGAGTTTGTCATCGGTATGGTGGTGGAGACGAAGCCGAAGACATTTTCGGATCTCATACGCATATCGGGCCTTTCCCACGGCGAGGATGTATGGCTGAACAACGCTCAGACCGTGATAAGCGAGGGGAAGGCGACCATCGCGACCGCGATATGCACCCGCGATGACATCATGACCTACCTGATAAATAAGGGCATGGACAGTGAGCTTTCATTTAATATAATGGAGGCGGTAAGGCGCGGCAAGGTCGCGAAGGGTGAATGTGCCGACTGGGAGGAATGGAAGAAACAGATGCTCTCCCACGGTGTGCCCGAATGGTATGTTTCTTCCTGCGAGAAAATAGGATACATGTTCCCGAAGGCGCACGCCGCCGCGTATGTGATGATGGCCTTTCGAATCGCGTACTGCAAGGTTTATTATCCGCTCGCCTACTACGCGGCGCATTTCGGCATACGCGCCAAGGCATTTTCATATGAAATCATGTGCTTCGGAAGAGAAAGGCTGGAGTATTACATGGCGGTTTACGAAAAAAAAGGCGACGCGCTCTCGGATAAGGAGCAGGCGGCGCTCCGGGACATGAAGCTGGTGCAGGAAATGTACGCGAGAGGGTTCGGCTTTTTACCGATCGATCTCTACAAATCCCGCGCGGACAGATTCCTCATAGAGGACGGGAAGCTTTTGCCGCCGTTTTCGGCCATCGACGGACTCGGGGAGAAGGCGGCGGAGGCCATAGAGACGGAAGCGAAGAAGGGGCCTTTCTTATCAAAAGAGGACTTCAGGCAGAGAACGAAGGTAAGTAAGACGGTCATAGAGCAGCTGGAGTCACTGGGAGTATTCGGAAAGCTCGCCGAGACGAATCAGATGACGCTGTTTTAAGGCGTATATCTTGCCGGAGGACGGGCCGGTCGCGTTATTTTCAGAAGATCAGCGCCCCACGCGAAGTCGGAAAAGAGGTAAATATGTCTGAAAAATATGACGAGTCGGCGGGAGAAAAAGTGCTGCTGCTCGGAAACGAGGCCATAGCCCGCGGGGCTTACGAGGCGGGTGTAAAGGTATCGGCCGCCTATCCCGGCACGCCGAGTACCGAGATCAGCGAGAATCTGGTGCGCTATCGCGATGACATTTACGCGGAATGGTCGCCGAACGAAAAAGTCGCCGTGGAAGTGGCCATAGGAGCCTCGCTCTCGGGAGTAAGGTCCATGGCGTGCATGAAACACGTGGGGTTGAACGTGGCCTCCGATCCGCTTTACACGGTTTCGTATATGGGAGTAAACGCCGGGCTCGTGATCGTCGTCGCGGATGATCCCGGCATTTACAGCTCGCAAAATGAGCAGGACACGAGGATGATAGCCAGAGCCGCGCTCGTGCCCGTTATCGAGCCGTCAGACAGCATGGAAGCCAAGGAATTCGTAAAGACGGCGTTTGAGATAAGCGAGCGCTTCGACAGGCCCGTTATTTTCCGTACCACGACGAGACTTGCCCATTCTCAAAGCCTTGTGACGCTCGGGAAACGGGAGGATGTGCCCGATCGCCCCTATGTAAAAAATATTCAAAAAAATGTCATGATGCCCGCTTTCGCGAAAACGCGCCACGTGAGCATAGAAGAGGCAAATGCGCGCTTGGCGGACGCGGCGGACACCCTTTCAATAAATAAGGCGGAGATGAACGATACGAAAATCGGCGTCATCACAAGCGGTATCCCTTATCAATATGTGAAGGAAGCGCTGCCGGAAGCGTCGGTTCTAAAGCTCGGCATGGTAAATCCGCTGCCGCGCAAACTCATAACCGAATTCGCCTCGAAAGTCGAAAAGCTGTACGTCGTCGAGGAGCTGGAGCCCGTGATCGAGGAGCAGATAAGATCATGGGGAATCGCCGTCACGGGCAAGGAAATCTTTACGCGTCAGGGCGAGTATAGCGCGAATATGATACGAAGAGCCTTAGGAGCGGATCCCGAAGCGGAGGAGAAATCGTCGGGGGCGGGAAACTCATACGGCGAATCTACGGGAGCGGAAGATTCGGCCGGGGGATTATCGAAACCCGATGGTTCGGCGGGAGAATCAGCGGCGCCGAACTCGTCGGGAGCGGGCAGTTCACACGGCGAATCTACGGGAGCGGAAGATTCGGCCGAGGGATTATCGAAGCCGGGCGTTTCGGCGGGAGAATCGGAAGCGGGGAAATCGTCGGGGGCGGACGGTCCGGGCGAAGATGAGGATACCGCCCGGATTCCCGCGAGGCCTCCGGTACTTTGCCCGGGCTGCCCTCATCGGAGCGTGTATTATGTGCTGGGCAAGCTGAAAAAACACGCCGCCGGGGATATCGGCTGCTATACGCTGGGCGCTGTGGCTCCGCTTAGCGTCGTGGATACCACGATATGCATGGGCGCGAGCATATCAAGCCTTCACGGGATGGAGAAAGCGCGCGGAAGCGATTATGTGAAGGACTGGGTGGCGGTGATAGGAGACTCCACCTTCCTGCATACCGGGATAAACTCGCTCATAAACATGGTCTACAATAAGGCCACGGGCACCGTCATAATACTCGACAATTCCACCACGGGCATGACAGGTCATCAGGATCACGCCGCGACGGGTAAGACTTTGCAGGGTGACGCGACCTACGCCATCGACCTTGTGGCTCTTATTAAGGCTGTGGGCGTTAAGCGCGTAAAGAGGGTGCCGGCGTTTGACATAAAGCTTTTGGAAGATACCGTAAGAGAGGAGACGGCCGCCGATGAGCTATCCGTCATCATAGCGGCGGCTCCGTGCGCCCTGCTTGATAAGCGGCAAAAGAGCGCGTATACCGTGCTTAAGGATAAGTGCAGATCCTGCGGACGCTGCCTAAAACCCGGCTGCCCGGCCATGAG
>CAYLRF010000037.1:13475-16104 GCA_964385995.1 uncultured Faecalimonas sp. | reverse complement strand
GGAATGTATCGTTAAGGTGCTTTTTACCGAAAGCCATTAGCCTGTCGTAACTTTCAATCAAATTGGTAATGACCACATCGCGGTCATCATAGCGGTCAGTGTCAAAAATCCTGAAGATAGCATCTGTCTTATGCTGCGGAAGCGCCGACATGATCGTGCTGTCCTGTCCGAATAGCAAAATGCCTGCGAGCGTCGATGCCAAAACCGGTCACTTTGTTCACAAAATAAGTGCCGCTTTTTCCGGCATAGAGTCGATAAACTTCATCAGAGTGGTGGGTAATATCTATATCGGCCTCATGATTTCTGTCGTAGATCCGACCATTACAGCGGCAGACATCCTGCGAGACCGGCACATGGATATACAGGATGTGCTTTTCATCTATCTCATACTCAACGGGAGTTAGGTAGAGCGGAGGGTACATCTTGTTTTCATTATTGACGGACGTCACGAATTCCTTTTTGACCTTATCTATCCTATCCTCCTCGATACCGAGAATTTCACCGTTGTCGTTTACACCGAGGAAAATGTGACCGCCGTCCCTGTTTGAAAAGGCACAGACGGTCTCGTAAACATCCTTTGTCACCTTTGCTCTGGATTTCTTGAATTCAACGTTAATATTTTCTCCGGCTTCAATCATTTTCTGAAGTTCCCGTGGAATTTGCTGCACAATATCTTCTCCTGTTTACCCTATCAATTAAGACATCACCTGATTTTCGGCACCGGCTTATTCCCGAAAGCCCGCATAAATACGGCATTTTTCGTGTTTGTCCATAACCATCACCTGATTTTCGGCACCGACCGGTGCCGGATTTGACTATGCATTCGGCGATCATTACAAAAACCAACCGGCGTCCGTCGTATTCTTGGTATTAAGGCGATCTTATTACATGCGTTCCCGCACTGTCTCGAGAAAATACCGATGAACGCGCGGGTCGTCGTTAAGCTCCGGATGAAACGCCGTGACAAGCATGTTCCCCTGCCCGGCCGCCACGATACGCTTATCCGCCACGGCGAGAACCTTTACTCCCGCGCCGACGCTTTCTATATAGGGCGCGCGGATGAATGTCATGGGTATTTTCCCGATCCCGTCAAACTCCGTTTCGGCAAAAAAACTGCCGAGCTGCCGGCCGTAAGCGTTGCGTACCGCGACGATATCCATGGCGGCGAAATGTCTTCGGGTATCGTTTTTGATATCCTTCGCCAAAAGAAGCAGCCCGGCGCAGGTGCCGAATACCGGTAGCCCGGCCTCTATTTTTTCTTTAAGCGGCGCAAAGAGGCCGAGATCACGCAGGAGCTTTCCCTGCACGGTGCTTTCCCCGCCGGGGAGGATAAGTCCGTCCATATGCCTTACGAGATCGCCGACCTGACGTATTTCAAAGCAGGAGACTCCGAGCTTTCCCAGCGCCTGCTCATGTTCGATAAACGCCCCCTGCACGGCGAGCACGCCGATGTCCATGTCATTTGCCTCTTTCCGCCATCAAGAGGTCGATCTCCTGCTCGTTTATGCCGACCATGGCCTCGCCCAAATCCTCCGAAATCTCGGCCAGTACCTTCGCGTCGGTAAAATTCGTAACCGCCTTCACGATGGCCGCGGCGCGTTTTTCGGGATTGCCGGATTTAAATATGCCGGAGCCGACGAAGACACCCTCCGCGCCAAGCTGCATCATGAGCGCCGCGTCCGCGGGAGTCGCCACACCGCCCGCGGCGAAGTTCACCACCGGAAGTTTTCCGTGCTCATGGACATACGCCAGCAGATCATAGGGTACCTGCAGCTCTTTCGCCGCGTCGAATAACTCGTCCTCGGACATGGACGCGACACGGCGAATCTCAGACTGCATAAGTCTCATGTGCCGTACCGCCTGCACCACGTCTCCGGTGCCGGGTTCGCCCTTGGTGCGAATCATGGCCGCGCCTTCGCCTATCCGCCGCAGCGCCTCTCCCAAATCCCTCGCGCCGCATACGAACGGCACGTCGAATTTGGTCTTGTCGATGTGGTATTTGTCATCGGCGGGTGAGAGAACCTCGCTCTCGTCTATGTAGTCGATTTCGATGGCCTGTAAAATCTGCGCCTCCGCGAAATGACCTATGCGGCATTTGGCCATGACGGGGATGGACACCGCGTTCTGGATGCCCTTTATCATCTTCGGATCGCTCATGCGGGAAACGCCTCCCGCGGCGCGAATGTCGGCCGGTATACGCTCCAGGGCCATGACCGCGCACGCGCCGGCTTCCTCCGCTATCTTCGCCTGCTCGGGCGTGGTAACGTCCATGATGACGCCGCCCTTAAGCATCTGCGCCAAATTCCTGTTCAGTTCATATCTGCTCTGTGCCATCTTACTTTAAACTCCTTTCCCGACGTGTCTGTCACGTCATCCTCGCCGCTGTTATACGCGCGAATCACATACATTCCCACTCCTGCTTCGGATCCTGTGCCGACTCCTCTTTTTAGATTTTGTGCCGACTGCTCTTCCCGCTATTCATACTGCTGCTCTTCCCGCTATTCTTACTGATTTTTTTATTACTTCTCTTACTGTCAGATCTTTTTTATTGTTCGACTCGCGGCGACGGCGCTTACCCGCAGGTTCGTCTCGCGGTGCCGTCCCGCTTACGATCATCAGAATCGCGGCG
>CAYLRF010000037.1:0-13375 GCA_964385995.1 uncultured Faecalimonas sp. | reverse complement strand
ACCCGCAGGTTCGTCTCGCGGTGCCGTCCCGCTTACGATCATCAGAATCGCGGCGGCGGCCCGCTTACGATTGACCCGCATAGGGTCATCGCTTCGCGGCAACCGGGCTTCCCCATCGGTTCATACCGCGTCTTTGTTTTTATTTGCAGGCTCGCGATATCGGGCTGTTTACAATCACCGGATCGTGCCGCCGCCGACCACGGTGTCGCCGTCATACAAAACGACCGCCTGACCCTTCGTGATGGCCCTCTGCGGTTCGTCGAAACGGATTTTCAGCGTATCTTCGTCGATCTGCGTAACCGTCGCCCACTGCTCGATCTGACGGTAACGGATCTTCGCCTTAAGACGCGCGGGACGTTCTATGGACGGAACGGAAATCAGATTGACGTCGGTCGCCGTAAGTTCCCGCTCATAAAGCCGCTCGTTTTCTCCCAATGTGACGGTGTTCGCGTCCGGGTCGACTCTCAGCACATAAAGGGGCGCTAAGGAGGAAATGCCAAGTCCCTTACGCTGACCGACGGTATAGCGGATGATCCCGCCGTGACGGCCGAGTACATGCCCGTCCGTGTCGATAAAATCCCCCGGCGGGTAATCGCGTCCGGTGTATTTCTTTATAAACTCGTCATAGCGTCCGCTACGCACGAAGCAGATATCCTGACTGTCGTGTTTTTTCGCGTTTAAAAATCCCTGCTCTGCGGCGATCTCGCGCACCCGCTCCTTCTTATAACTTCCGAGCGGGAACATGGTGTGAGAAAGCTGCTCCTGCGTCATGGCGTAAAGCACATAACTTTGATCCTTTTCGGGATCGAGCGCTTTTTTAAGAAGGTACCGCCCGGTATCTGCGTCCCATTCGATCCGCGCGTAGTGCCCGGTCACCACGTAATCATACTCAAGCTCCTTCGCGCGGCGGTACATCTTATCAAATTTCAGATACCGGTTGCAGTCGATACAGGGGTTGGGCGTCGCTCCGTGCTCGTAGGCGTCCACAAAGCGGTCAATCACCTTTTCTTTAAACAGCTCGGAAAAATTAAACACATAATGAGAAATGCCAATCGCGTAGCAGACGCTTCTCGCGTCCTCGACGTCCTCCAGCGAACAGCAGGTGCGCTCCCTCGAAATCCCGACGTCCTCATTATCAAACAGCCTCATGGTCGCCCCGATACAGGTAAACCCCTGCTCTTTCATCAGATAGGCGGCAACACTTGAATCGACGCCTCCGCTCATGGCGATGATGGCCTTTTTATTCACGCGGTAACCCCTTCCTCTCTCACCCGCGGATCGTCCTGGAACTTTATTTCGATCGGCCCGTCCGAGTACTTCATTCCCGTCGGTTCTTCCGAGTACTTCATTCCCGTTGAATCCTCCGAAACCTTCATTCCGGTCGGATCGCCCGGGAACTTTATTCCGAACAATTCGTCCGTGAACTTCATTTCAATCGGTTCGTTCGTGAACTTCATCCCGGTCGAATCGTCCGCGCCGTCAGCCTGACGCCGCGCCGGATGACCGCGCCCCTAAGCGGGGATTTTCACATGGCCCGGATCTTTCTTCGCGTTCCCCACCGCCGTCACCACGCGATATCCCGCGGCCGCTACCCTCTGCTCCAGACAGCCGCGACACTGCGCCGCTTCCTCCCCGGTACAGATTTTATTTTCATAAAGCTCGTATAACCTGCGCACCCGAACCGGCGAAAGATTCGGCATTACCACATTTGCGCCCGCCTTCAGGCCAAGCTCACGCCCCCTCGGGTGAATGGTCCCGAGCGCGGTGGTGGCTGGGATAAGCGCGTAGGGAAACATGAGCCGCAAAACGGAAATAAGCCGCAGAGTCAGCGAAAGCGAGCCGCTTTTAAAAGAAGCGAGCGGTGTTTCGTGATGTGTGATATAAGGCCCGATACCGATCATGTCGGGAGACAGTTTTTGCAGGAATCTGATATCCCGAATCAGGCAGTCAGTGGTCTGATATGGCGAGCCGACCATGAATCCGGAGCCGACCTGATAGCCGATCTCTTTCAGATCAAAGAGACACTGTTTCCTGTTCGAAAGACTCATAACGGCGGGATGAAGCTGCCTGTAATGCCGCTCATCCGCCGTCTCATGACGCAGAAGATACCGACTCGCGCCCGCGTCAAAGTACGCCTGATAACTTTCCCGTGATTTTTCCCCGATGGAAAGCGTGACGGCACAGTCAGGAAATCGGCCGTGTATTTCGGAAACGATTTCGCAGATCAGACTGTCGGTAAAATAGGGATCCTCCCCGCTTTGCAGGACGAAGGTTCGAAAACCCAGCCCGTATCCTTCGTCGCAGCAGGCTATGATTTCTTCTTTGCTCAGCCGATAGCGGTCGGCGTTTTGATTGCCGGCGCGTATGCCGCAGTAATAACAGTTATTCGCGCAAAAATTCGAGAATTCGATAAGGCCCCGCACATAGACTTCATCGCCGTAAATCTCCCGGCGCCTCCTGTCGGCGGCCTCGGCAAGTTTCCCGTCAAAACGTTCGGTCTCAAGAAGACTCTTCAGCGCGTCATCCGGCAGGTCGCGTGTATTATAAAGCGTGTCAACCAGATCAAAATCACTCATAAGCGGCCTCGCGGCGGCGCGGTCTTCATGGGAGGACATTTGACCCCGACCATCCGACCGTGTAACCTTTCCGACGTCCACATACGGCGGAATATTCACATATAAAACCTATCTGTTTAGTGTGCTATATTATAGTCGCCGAACCTCATTATGTCAATTAAACAAGCTATCCACCCCACATGAGCAAAACGCGCGTCGCAAAGCGGGGTGCAAAAGCTGCGTAGCGGCGAGTTTTGCGAATGAGACGTGTCAGGCCGTGAGTTGGAACCGCACACTCGCCCGAGCCTCTCATTACTCGACCTTAATTACCTTATATCCCTCGTCCGTCACGGCGTTTATAAGCGCCTCGTCCGCCGCTTCCTTCGTCAACTTGACTACGGCCGTCCCGGACTCATGGCTTACGACAGCCTTCTTCACACCGTCTATCGCTTCCAGGGCGTTCTTCACGTGCCTCTCGCAATTCGCGCACATCATTCCCTCGATCGTCAATGTCTTCGTCATACCGTTCTCCTTTCCGGCGGATTTTCTTTTCTCATCTTCTCCCGCCATACCTGCTGTTTCCTTTTTCTCATCCGTTCCCGTTATGTCGGCCGTTTCACTTCTTGCATCTGTTCCCGTTATGTCGGCTGTTTCCTTTTTCTCATCTGTTCCCGTTATTCCGGCCGTTTCCCTTTTCACGTCTGTTCCCGTTATACCGGATGTTCCCCTTTTCTCATCTATCCCCGCTATTCCGGCCATCTTGTCTTTTTCGTTCTTCTCGGTCTTCATTTTCCTCTTCTTATGAATGTTGAGAAAATTCAGCCTCAGCGCGTTGGCCACCACGCAAAAGCTCGACAGACTCATCGCCGCCGCCGCGAACATGGGACTAAGCTGCCACCCGAGGCTTGATATAAAAACACCCGCCGCGAGCGGTATGCCGATGGCGTTGTAGAAAAACGCCCAAAAGAGATTCTCGTGAATGTTTCGCAGTACCGCCCGTCCGAGCCGAATCGCGGCGGGCACATCCGTGAGATTATTGTTCATAAGTACCACGTCAGCCGCGTCCACGGCGATATCCGCTCCGACTCCCACAGCCACTCCCACATCAGCCGCCGTAAGCGCCGGCGCGTCATTTATGCCGTCGCCCACCATCATCACTTTGCCGTTCTCTTTAAGGTCATTTATCGCCCTCTCCTTGCCTCCCGGAATGACGCCCGCGATTACCTCGCTTAAGCCGGCCTTTTTCGCGATCGCCTTCGCGGTGGTCTCATTATCCCCGGTCAACATCACAACGCGCAGCCCCATCGCGCGCAGACGCGCTATCGCCTCCGCGCCGTCCGGCTTAATCGTGTCGGCGACTGCGATCACGCCGATCAATTCTCCTCCCAGCGCGAAATAAAGCGGCGTCTTCCCCTCGCGTGACAGACCGGCCGCGCGGGCTCTCATATCCTTAAGAGCCGGGTCAGGCGATTTCGTCCGTATCTTCTCCGTCACGAAGCGCTCATTTCCGCCTATGAGTTCCCTGCCTCCCAGATCCGCCGTAAGGCCGTTTCCGGAGAGCGCGCGAAACCCGGTGATCTCATACTCCCCCGCATCCAGGCGCATCTCATCGGCCTTTCTCGTGATCGCGAGCGACAGCGGATGCTCGCTTTTTATTTCCAGCGCGTAAGCGAGCGCCATAAGCTCGCGTTCATCCCTGCCGGGCGCCGGGATGATATCGGTCACCTCGGGCTGTCCTTCGGTGATCGTGCCTGTCTTATCCAGAGCGACCGTCTTTGTCCGACCGGTCTCCTCCAAAGCCTCGGCCGTCTTAAAGAGGATGCCGTTTCTCGATCCCACGCCGTTTCCGACCATGATGGCGACAGGAGTGGCAAGCCCCAGCGCGCAGGGGCAGCTGATTACGAGCACCGATATGCCTCTGGCCAACGCGAATCCCACGCCCCTGCCTATGATGAGCCAGACAATCACCGTCACGGCCGCTATCGCCATGACAGCCGGCACAAATATGCCCGACACCTTATCCGCCACTCTCGCGATCGGCGCTTTGGTGGCGGACGCGTCGCCCACCATCTGTATGATTTGCGACAGCGTGGTATCCCGCCCGACTCTGGACGCCTCGCAGCGGATAAATCCCGACTTATTCATCGTGCCCGCGTAGACCTGACTTCCCGCCGCCTTATCCGCGGGTATGCTCTCGCCCGTCATCATGGATTCGTCCACCGCGCTCTCGCCGTCCGTGACAATCCCGTCCACGGGTATGCTCTCACCCGGCCGCACGACGAAAATATCGCCTTTTCTGACATCCTGTATCGGCACGCTCACTTCATTGCCGTCTTTTACGATCACCGCGGTCTTCGGCGCGAGCTTCATAAGTCCCTTTAAGGCGTCGGTGGCCCTGCCTTTTGACTTCGCCTCCAGCATCTTGCCTACGGTGATAAACGCGAGGATCGTCGCCGCCGACTCGAAATACAGCTCATTCATATAGGAAGAAACCGCCGCTTCGTCGCCTCGCGCCATCGCTCCCGTCATGGCAAATAACATAACCGTGCTGTAAATAAACGCCGCCGCCGAGCCCAAAGCCACCAGCGTATCCATGTTCGGGGCGCGATGAATGAGTCCTTTAAAGCCGCTGACGAAAAATTTCCCGTTAATAAGCATTATCACGGCCGCAAGTATCATCTGTAAAATGCCGACGGCCACGTGATTGCCCTCGAAAAACGGCGGGAGCGGCCAGCCCCACATCATATGTCCCATGGAAATATACAAAAGCGCGGCCAGAAAGATGAGCGAAAAGATAAGCCTTCTTTTCAGAATCGGCGTCTCGCGATCTTTTAACTGCTCCTCGAGAAACTCCGTACCCGCGGGGCCTTCGTACGCGGCGTCTTGTCGCGTTTCGTCCCCGTCATCTCGCGTGTCCCGCGCCGAAGCAGCGCGTGATTGCCCGTCATCCGACGCGCCCGTAAGGTTGCCCGACGATCCGCCCGACTCCCCTTCCGGCACGGCGTCATATCCCGCGGCGCGCACCGCCCCGACGACCGAGGCGGCGGACGCCCCTCCTTCCACGACCATGGAGTTCGTGAGAAGACTTACGGCGCACTTCGTCACGCCGTCCACCTTCGATACGGCCTTCTCGATACGCGCCGCGCAGGCCGCGCAGCTCATTCCCACTACCAGATATCTCATCTTTTACCTCACCATGCGATGAATCATGGTAACAAGTTCGTCGACCGACTCCTCTTTCCCGTCGAGGATGTCCTTCGTGACGCAGCCCTTCAAATGCTCGCTTAAAAGTTCTTTCTCAAACGAACTGAGCGCGGCCTTCACCGCGGAGCTTTGCACGAGGATGTCAATGCAGTACGCGTCATTGTCCAGCATACGGCGCATACCCTTGATCTGTCCCTCGATACGCGCGAGGCGATTCGTAAGCTTCTTTTTATTCTCTTCCGTCCTCACCGTGGTTTTCCCGCTCTCCTCTAAGGTCACTTCTTCCTTCTGAGTCCCTGTCTCATCCTTCCGCTTCCTCATGGTAAAAACCCTCCCTTTTTTAAACTCTCGCGGCGCCTGTTCTTCTCCCGGCGCCATCCTACATCCTCTGCCTGCCTCTGCTTCCCGGTCCGCGGCCGACATCCTTTTTGTCCCGTTCGCGAAATATCCGCACCTTAAGCGTCCGAACCTACGACCCTGGCTTCTCAGATTTCGGTCCGCACATCAGACGTCGACTGCCACGGGTTCGTCTCTGCGCCTTGTCTCCCCGCTCCCGCTTCCGGTGCCGCGCCTCAGATACCTACCGTCACGGCATTGTCTTTGCGCACCTCGTCTCCCGTCGCCCGCTTCCCGGGACCGCGCTCTCGCGGATACAAAAATACCCCGCCAACGTACCACGTAGCTATGATATACGTTGGTGGGGTAAGAGTCAATGGGCTACTTGCACAAATTTAAGTTTGATAATCTGTTATACGTTTTTCCTCACACGCGTTTATCCCGCCTTGCGGCAGCGCACGGTAACTCTGGCCCTTCCGCTCAGGTTGCACGTGAACAATGACAGCGCCCATCCTCCGCTCGTCATCTCCGCCACGGCGGTAGGCGCCAGTGTCTCCGTTTTCTCCACCTCGTAATGAAAGACATTGCCGTCCACGTCCGTGAAAGTGACCGAATCCCCGGCGGCGAGATTTTTAAGTCTCCCGAAATGAGCGGCGTAATTGTGCCCGCAGATGACAAAGTTCTTCTTATACGCGGTCCCGGAATACCTGCAGGGCGCCTTTTTCATGCGTTTATAATCCCAGGTCTGCATGACCGGAAGGTCGATACCGATAGCGGGGATCGTGATTTTCCCGATATAGCGATATCCGTCTATTTCCACCGTCGGCATTTCGCGGTCCGGGTCAAGCCACTTATCCGACGCTCCCGTCCCGGTGTCGAGTTGTTTCAGGGCTGACGCGGCCTCTTTGCCCGCCCTGTAATCATCCCAAATATTGTATCCCGCGAAGGCCGCCGCCGCCAATATAAGAAGGCCGCCGACACTTATGAGAATCACGGCGGCCTTTTTCCTGCCTGATAGGTGCTTTTCCCGTCGAATCATTTGCGAGTGATATCCTTAAACTCAGCCGTAAATCTTAATCTTCCCGACCCTACCTGAACTAGCCCGAACCTTCCTTAACTTACCTGAGCTTACCTGACCTTACCCGATATTACCTGAATTTACCCGACTATACCTTAATCCGCCTACGCCTTGACCCTAAACCTACGTCATCGGCGCGGACAGTCCCGTACGTGATTTTCAAGACGCCGCGCTTCGGAACTCGAAAATGTCCAAAATTCCACCTCCGTCAATGTTGCCCGCGTTACGTTGAATTCGTATGTTCTATGATCTTACCCTACCCGTCACGGTCGCGTTTCCTGCGTCGGCACGCCCTCACGATCAGGACTGTCACGGTTACGACGACGGCAGTCGCCAATACCGCGATCGCCACTTTCAGAAGCGCGGGCACTCGCACGGGTATCTTCGCCTCTTTATCCCCACCCGAGTCTTTGGCGGGAAGCTCGGTGCGAATCCCCCTTACGAGAAGCCTGTGGGTATTTACGCCGTACGGCGTGCAGGTCATCAGAGTGCAAATGTCCTCGCCCGCTTTTATTTCCTGCTTTTCCGCCTGCTCCGGCAGCATGACTTTCAGCGAATCGACCTTATACGCCAGCGTCTCTCCGAGGACGTGTATTAAAAATACGTCTCCCTTTTCCAGCTGATCGATATTGCTGAAAAGCTTCGCGGACGGAAGCCCGGTATGCCCCGACAGTATGGCGTGAGTGCCCTCGCCGCCTATCGGAAGAGACGAACCCTCGACATGTCCTATGCCGCCGTGAAGCGTCTCCTCCTCGGTGCCGTGATATATGGGAAGATAGATATTTAATTTCCCGATTTCCACATATCCCATCATGCCGGTGCCGGTCGGATCCAAGAGCTTCAGGTATCTTGCCTTTTGCTCATCGCTAAGCGACCCGATACGACCCGACACGCGCGACAGTTCATCGTTCCACGCCCGCGCCGCGTCCATATCGTTAAGACGGGCCGCGTCGTCCATCTTCCCGACGCTTCGTCCGTAGTCTTCTATGGTGCGTCGGTAATTTAACGAGCTTACGTATTCGGACACCGACGGGTAAAGCAACACCGCGAGTCCGACCGCCAAGGCGATTACCGCCACTGTGACGGGCAGTAGGCGGCGTCCGGATTTGTTCTTTTTGCCGCCTGTCTCCCCGCTGTTTTTATGCGTTAATTTTTCCCCCGAGTCGCGCATTTGCCCTGTCCGCTCTCGCCTTAAAAATCGCCGCCGGCATTTAACCCGGCGGCGTCAGGCTTTTCATAATCCGTGAAAGCTCCGACTCGGCAAATTATCGCATACGGATACGTCCTTTTCAAGCCCCGCTTTGTCTACAGCCGCGGCTCGACCGGCTCATCCGGAGTCTCGTTATATTTCTTAATTACCGCTTCCTGTATGCGAAATCTCGTCTCCGTGTTGATGGGATGGGCGATATCGCGATACTCTCCGTCTAAAGATTTCTTGCTCGGCATGGCTATGAAAAGTCCCTTGTCTCCCTCGATCACCTTTATGTCATGCACCACAAACTCATCGTCGATAGTGATAGACGCTATCGCTCTCATCTTGCCTTCCTTATCGACTTTACGTATTCTCACATCCGTGATCGTCATTATGATTACACCTCCTGTACTGTAATCAGTCGTGGTTTTGTGTCGGCGCGGGGAACTCCAAAGCCACTCCCGCAAAAAATAACCTCATCTTCGCTCCCGCCGCGATTTTAAAAACGCCTCTTATAAATGCCTCACCGCATTTTGATTGCCCAAGTCGACCACCTCCCCGCTATATCATGCCGTATCTTACGGCTTGTTCCGCGACGACCTCCGCGTGCGCTCCGCCGACATATCTGTTCCCGGGCCGAATGGTACTCTCGCTTTCCACGATACATCTCTCGAGATACGCGCCGTCCCCGATATACACGTCATCCAGGATAACGCAGTCTTTGATGACGCAGCCGGTACCCACGAAGACCTTCGGACACAGGACAGACCTTTCGACCGTGCCGTTTATCACGGTGCCCCCGGCGAGAAGGCTTCCCGTCACCCGCGTCCCGGGATTGTACTTCGCCGGCGGAAGATCCGTCACTTTCGTCTGCACTCCCGGCATTTCTCCGAAGAAATACCGTCTTATCTCCGGCTTCAGAAAATCCATGTTCGTGCGGTAATACGAATCGATGGTGGCTATATTGCTCCAGTAATCCTCCATCCTGTAAGCGTACATCCTCTTTACGTTTTTATATCGAAGCAATATATCCTGCACGAAATCATATCGACCGTCTTCCACGCAGGCTGTCACCAGATCGATGAGCTGACGGCGGCGTATCACATATATCCCGGCAGAAACCAGCGTGGAGTGGGCACGCACCGGCTTCTCCTCAAACTCGGTGATGCGTCCCGTCTCATCCGTCATCACGGTGCCGAATCTTGAGACGTCCTCCTTTTCCCCGAGCTGTTTGCAGACTACGGTGACATCGGCCTGTTTCGCTATGTGGTACTCCAGCACTTCCTCGAAATCCAGCTTATATACGGCGTCGCCGGAGGCCATGATCACGTAAGGCTCGTGACATTTTTTCAGAAAATCGATATTCTGATAAATCGCGTCCGCCGTCCCGCGAAACCACGTGCTGTTATCCGGCGTGATGGTCGGGGTAAAAAGATACATACCGCCCTGTTTGCGTCCGAAATCCCACCATTTCGCGGAGCTTAAATGCTCGCTTAGGGAGCCGGAGTTATACTGGCTCACCACCGCGACGGTCGAAATGTGTGAATTTGACATGCTGCTGAGCGCGAAGTCTATCGCTCTGTAGCCTCCCGCGACAGGCAGCGCCGCGACGGCCTTTTTCTTCGTCAGATCCTTCATCTTCGCGTTGCCGCCACCCGCGAGTATGATACCTATGGCTTTCACCGCGACTCACCCGCCTTTATCAGTATCTCGCCGCTCTCCAATGCTCCGTTCGGGTAATCCGTCTCTGCCGTCACGCCGCTTACGGCGGTATTTTTCCCGATCCGCACACGCGGAGGTATCACCGAATTTTCGGCGACGGTGGCGATACCGTACGCGTAGACGCCGGGCCTTTCTCTGTTCGGTATGTCATCTCCCTCCCCCAGTCGCGCGCCGCTTCCCACCTTCGTGCCGTCGGCGATGATCGCCTTATCTATCACACAATTCTCGCCGATGTCCACATCCTCCATGATGACGGAGTCGCGGACCACTGCGCCCTTACCTATCGTCGTGCCCGCGCCTATCACACAGCTGTGCGCCTCCCCGTATATGGACGCGCCGTTACTTACGATACACCGGTCGAGCACGGCCTCGGGGCCTATGTACTGCGGGGGCCTGTTGCCGCTGTTCGTGTAGATCTTCCAGTGCTCTTCGTAGAGATTGAACTCGGGGACGATGTCGATAAGCTCCATATTCGCTTCCCAATAGGAGCCTAACGTCCCCACATCCTTCCAATATCCGTGAAACTCATAGGTAAACATGCGTTTTCCCTGTTTGAAACAATGGGGCAGCACATGTTTCCCGAAATCGCACTCGGGCACGTCTTTTTTCTCAATCAGCGCTTCCTTAAGCGTCTGCCAATTGAATATGTAAATGCCCATAGACGCGAGATTACTGCGCGGATGTTCGGGTTTTTCCTCAAATGCCTTAACCTCGCCCTTCTCATCCGCCACGATGATCCCGAATCTTGGGGCTTCCTCCATAGGCACCGGCATCGTGGCTATGGTGACGTCGGCTCCGCTCTTCTTGTGAAAATCCAGCATTTCCTCATAATCCATCTTGTAAATGTGATCGCCTGACAGAATGAGGACATAGCTCGGATGAAAGGCCTCCATGTATTCGAGATTCTGATATACCGCGTTCGCCGTGCCGGTATACCACTCGCTCTCGTCGTCCTTCTCATACGGCGGCAATACGGTCACACCCCCGAACTGCCGGTCCAGATCCCACGGTATGCCGATACCGATGTGTGTGTTAAGTCGCAGCGGCCTGTATTGCGTCAATACGCCGACCGTATCCACGCCGGAATTTATGCAGTTGCTTAACGGGAAATCGATAATACGGTACTTGCCTCCGAAGGAAACCGCGGGCTTGGCGACCTTCGCTGTAAGCACACCGAGCCGGCTGCCCTGCCCTCCCGCGAGGAGCATAGCTATCATTTCCTTATTTCTCATAAGCCCCTCCTGCCTGCCGCGTGCCGGCCGCCGCGTCTGCCTGCTGTCACCCCGCTGTGCCTGCTGATAGTTATACATATATTAGCACACAAAACATAGGTTGTTAATATATTTTACAAAAATTATTTTCAATAAATTTTATTTTCGTCACTTGTTACAACGAAAAGCTATAAGCATAGTCATTTTGCAAAATGAGCCGCGTTCCGAGAGGGTTTCTCACAAAAGAAATCCCGCGTGATAAGCCGCAAGATCCGTCCCGCGCATGTCGGAAAGGCCGAAAACGAGCGGCGAGCGCGGGGTGATTTGAAATTGAAAAAAACAGGGACGGGTATATAATGATAGCGGGATAGGCCCCTTAACCTGCGGCATACTTGCGTTCCGGCGGCCTCGGAAGATGTGCGTGTAAAATATTTGGAAGGCACTTTGCAGCAGGCGAAAACGGCGCATACATTTGAAGATTTCGGAAAGGACGGAGCCCTTCTTGTGGAGAAACTGATTGACACGGGCAGCTATCCGGTCGCGAATGTACTTGACATGCTGCTTCGGGATAAAACGACGAAAAAGAATATCATCTGGGCGACCGATACCTATGAAAAGTATGGCGCCGACTTCACGGATAAGTCGCGAATGAACGCGAAAGCGCTGCTTAGCCGCACCGATATCATCCGTCCCCGCATACAGAAATCTCAGGAGGCGCAGGCGGAGCGCACAAGGAGAAAAGCGGAGGTATTCACACCCGCGTGGCTCTGCAACCGGATGAATAATTACCTTGATGAGGACTGGTTCGGCCGTGGAGGTGTCTTTAATACGGAAAACGCGGATCACACATGGACTGTCACGGAAGGAAAAGTCGGATTCCCGAAGGGAACGTCGTGGCGGGATTATGTGGATTCCCGAAGGCTTGAAATCACCTGCGGCGAGGCGCCCTATCTTGTCTCCCGCTATGATGTGTCCACGGGAGAACCGATTACCCCTCTTATCAGACGTGTCGGGATACTTGACAGGAAGCTTCGTATCGTGAACGAAAATACCGATACGTACGACGAGTGGCTGAAATGGACTATCCGCGCCTTTGAGGCATCCTACGGATATGAGTATCAGGGCGATAACGTCTTGATCGCGAGAATCAATCTTTTGCTGACCTTCACGGATTATTACGAAGAACGTATGGGACGGCGGCCGGACGACAAACTGCTGCGGCAGGCGGCGAATAAAATCACATGGAACATCTGGCAGATGGACGGTCTTAAAGATACCGTGCCTCTCGGCAAGCCGTACGAAGAGTACCCGCAATTGTCGCTCTTTGACATGTTCGGGGACGCGTCCGTGTGCGGCAAAGATGAGCCGCCGGCTTCGCCGTCGTCCGGGGACGCGCCGAAGCGCAGTAAAGACGAACCGGTAGCCGTGCCGTGCAGGATATTTGACTGGAGAAAGAAAAGGTCACTGAAGTTTATGAATTTGAAAGAGATGTAAGTCTCGGAAAAGAAGTTGTTTGATTACGTGATCGGCAATGCCGGTGTTGTTTATGGACAAACACGAGAAAGCCAGTGTATATGCGGGTTTCCGGGCTTGAAAATGCCAGACACCTTTTAAAATGATATGAATATGAACTAGGCAATTTGATTCGGAGGAATATAGTGTGAAAGAACATCTTTCATGACTATTTGAGCTTCCAACCGAAAGGCGGCGGAATGGAGATCAAAATGGACGAAATCGTAAATTATGGCGATATTATAAGCGAAATCAAAGAAGTGTTGCTCTCTTCGCGTTCTAACGCTGCCAGAAAAGTAAACGATGAACTTTTAACCGCATACTGGAATATCGGGCGAATCATCGTTAAATATGAGCAGAACAACAAAGATCGCGCGGCGTATGGGGATCAAACATTAAAAGAACTGTCGAAAATGTTGACAAGGGAATTTGGCAAAGGATTTTCCAGATCGAATCTGCAAAATATGAGAGCTTTTTACCTTGCATATCCAATTTGCCAGACAGTGTCTGGCAAATTGAGAAATTTCTTCTGGAACTGGGACGGGGGTTCATGTTCGTCGGCACA
>CAYLRF010000036.1:10085-16812 GCA_964385995.1 uncultured Faecalimonas sp. | reverse complement strand
CCGCGGGGAAGTTCGTCCTAGATCCCGTCCTAACCCCTACGTTTCATCCGAGGCAGTGTCATCTTCCGCCTGACCTTCATCCGGCGAGTCGCAGGCTTCAGCGTTTTTGCGTGCCTCTTTCTTATCCTTACATCCACGGAAGCGATCCGCCATCTCCGGTATGAGATCGAGGATCTTTGTCATAGTATCCTGATTTCTGATGTTCACCAGCCGCGTCCTTCCGTTTTGGATGACGATCACCGCCGAAGGCGACATCTTGCCGCCCAGTCCTCCGGCGCCCTTTTCTTCCTTATCGGCTCCAAAAGCGCCGGCTCCCAGACCGAAAGAGACATCGATTAAGGGAAGTATGATGACATCGTCGATATGTATCGCCTCCCCAACCACTGTCTTTGATGAAATGACTCTGTCTATCCCGTCAAAAAGCGAATCCACAGTCGAATCAAAGTTCCCGTTTGCCATTTTTTCTCCTTCCCGACGCGTATTTTCGCGCCATAAACGCCGCCGTCAGCTCCTCATTTTTGAAATCATCCCGTAAACGCCAAGCACGCCTTTATCGCGAAATATGTTAAAGGCCGCAGCCGCGAACCGCCTTCCCGTTATACTGCCCTTAAGATGAATGTCCCCGTCCAATACCTTCTTCTCAAAATCGGGTGTGAGGCTTAAGCTCTCCCCGTAAACGGGATAAAGTAAGGCAAAAGCCCCCAGGCATTTGCCCGTAAGCGCGGGATCATCGAATCCGAAGCGAAGGGAGCCGGCAACTTCCTTAGGTTTTAACGATGCGAGAACTTTCTTAATCTCCTTACGCAGTACCTTAAAGGCTCCCTTAAAAGCGTCGCTTCCCGTCATCCTTAAAACTTCGCCGGTCTTACTCTTAAAGTTTTTAAGCCGCTGCCAAAATCCCGATTTAACCTTAGCCGCGGGTTTTTTCGCCTTTTTCTTTTTCCCGACCGCTACCTTTCCCGTCCGCGCCCCCATGTCAATCTTTTTAAAAAGGACGCGAATCCCGAAAGTCACCTTGCCCTTATCATAACGGACATCTCCCGAAAATAATGGTCGAAGCCATGAAATACGCGCCGTAGCCTCGGCGTCTTTTAAGCTCCCGGTAAACGACGCCTGGGCCTCATACCGAAACGGTATGAAAAGTATCGCTGCGATACCCGCGATAACGACACTTAAGAAGACTAAAAGTACGATTCCGAGTATCTTAAGAGACATTAAGATAACATGCGCCATAAAAACACCTGTTTATATTCCGCTTATAATCCGAGGCGGCGCGAAATACGGTGTCAAAGCGTCAACCCACGGTATCGCGCTCATTTTGTTTTTCGGTGATATAGCGCCTGATATCGGCGCCGCCTGTATTATCATACACTGTTCGGGTGATATTTTCCACGATTTTAAGCGCATCGGCGTACCCCGACGCTATCCCGACCACGAAGAAGTCCTCGCCCCGCTTTATCTTACCTCTTAAGAAAACGATGTTTACGATCTCGAGGTTATTTTGCGCCACATGAGGCAGGATGATGATAAATGTCTTAAGAGGCGCGATACCTTTTTTTAAATTATCGATAACGGCCCTCTTCTCATCCGCGAGATCATCGCTCATAAAAAGCTCGGAGTAAAAACGCATGGCCTCCCCTTAATCCGTCCCGATCTTCTCCTAGTGATAATAAGCGTCGAAAATCCTCGCGGCGACACCCACGGCGCTCATCCCGGACTGATCCGCGCTTTCCACCACCGCCGTGACCACGATATCCGGATCATCGACATTTGAAAATCCCGTGAACCACGAATGCGACTTGGCCTTATCGTTGCTGTATTCGGCCGTTCCGGTTTTGCCCGCCACGGTATAATCCGCGCTTTTAAGAGCGGTTCCGGTGCCGTATTCCACTACGCCCGTCATAAATGATTTCAGCGTCGCCGCCTCGTCGGCCGACATGAGCCTTCCGTATTTCGCGGGCTGATTTTGCTTCACCGCCGCTCCCGTATGCGTCTCGACGCGATCGATGAGATACGGCTTCATGAGTATGCCGTCATTGGCGATGGCGGACGTAATAAGCGACATGTGATAGGGACTTACCTGCGTGTTACCCTGTCCCATGGCCGTCATCATGATCTCGTAATCCGGCGAATCCTTCGTCAGTTTAAAATCACTCTTTCTGTACGGAAGCTCACACGGCAGTTTGCTGTTAAAAAGAAGATCCTTCGCCGTCTTTTTAAAGGATGACATATCCAGTGTAAGTCCGATGTTTGAAAACGATGAGTTGCAGGAGTTCGCAAACGACGCGGCGAGATCCTGCTCGCCGTGCGTCCTTCCTCCCGCGCAGTGAATCGTCGTGTTCGTGCTTCCCGCCGTTATCTGACCCTGACAGTTAAAAGTATACTCCGAAAAGTTCGGATTTTCCCGCATGTATTCCAGCGCGGTGACGATCTTAAAGACCGATCCCGGAGCGTAGGCGCTCTGCGTGGCTCTGTTTAACAGGACGCTCTCACCCTGAAGCAGACTGTCCCAGTCGGCCTTTACCGTATTCGGCTGAAACGTCGGCTTAGATACCATGGCGAAGATTCGTCCCGTCGCGGCGTCCGACACGACAACGGCTCCCTTGTGAGAGCCCAGGGCGTCATTTGCCACCTGCTGCATTTCAAGATCCAGCGTGGTTACGACATTGTCGCCGATATTTTTCTGCTGCTTAAAATCATTCGCGATACGCTCGAATATAAAGGAATTCGACGTCAAAAGCTCGAAATTCATAAGCGACTCTATCCCCGCCTTGCCCATGCTGTCATATCCTACCACATGAGCGAACGTGTCGCCGTACGGGTAACTTCTGGTCTCCGTTCCGTCTTCCGCCACCTGTGTGACGGCAAGCACGTTGCCGTCGCGGTCAAGGATCTCGCCTCTTACGATTCTGTCCGCCATATAATCCAGGCGGACATTATGAGGGCTCTTTATTATTTCCCCGGCTTCCTTCACGTTAAAGTAAACGACATAAGCCATGAGCGCGAGAAAAAGCCCCACGAAAAAATAGGTAACCGCGGCAAATTCCTTATTTCGCGGCTGCTTTTTTCCTCTTTTTCCTTTTTTGCTCAATTTGCTCTTCCTCATCTTCCCTTATGATATAAAGTCCCTGAATGATACCGAACATTATAAGAGTGCTGACGACTGAGCTTCCACCGTAACTTACAAGAGGCAGCGTGACGCCCGTGGACGGGATAAATTTCGTGGCGCCTCCCACCGTGAGGAAAGTCTGGAAGATATAGCATGTCCCTAGGCCCAATGCCACCAGCTTATAGAAATTGTTCTTAAGTTTCATCGCTATGTTGAGGAACATGATATAGCAGCTTAAGCATATAAGTATCAGACAGAGCGCGAAAATAAGACCCATTTCCTCCGCTATCGCCGAGAATATAAAATCCTCGTCGGCGACGGGTATGAGATTCGCCTTCCCCTGCGCAAGCCCCGTGCCGAACCAGCTTCCCGTCCCGATGGCAAAAAGCGACTGCGCCACCTGATAACCGCCGTTATCATAGACCGCGAAGGGATCTTTCCATACATTTACCCTGACTTTCACATGATCGAACAGATGATAAGCCGCCACGGCCGCTCCCGCGCCCGCGACGAGTCCTCCCGCGATACAGATAATTTTCCTCGTAGCCACATACAGCATGACCATATATACGACGAAAACTATGAGAGCCGCCCCCAGATCCTTGGAAATGACGAGTATAAGGACATGAAAAGCCGCCACGAGCGTGGCGATCGCCACATCGCGAAATGTCGGGGAATTCGCGAGACTTGATGCCACGAAGAACACAAAAAGAATCTTCACAAACTCCGATGGCTGCACCCCGAAGCCCCCTATTTCAAAGCCGAGCTTCGCGCCGCCGCTTACGCGTCCCACCACCACCACGGCGGCTAAAGAGATGATGCCTACCGCGGCGTAAAGCACCCGAAGATTCGGAAGGCCTTTGGCTTTTCGCACTATGGCGGGCACAGCGAGACAAAGAGCGACGGCCACGGCCACTATCACTGTCTGCTTCACGGATTTTTGGAAGTTAAGACGCGTAATCATGATAAAGCCTGTCGCAAGCAGCATACACATGTTGTTCACGACAAGCCTTGACGCCTTGGGATATATCTTTCCCGAGAGCCATACCGTGGCAAGAAGCACCGCTTCCTGGGCCAAACCGAGATAGATAATCTTTTGATCCTCGCTTTTCAGGAAGAGACTCGTAAAAGCCATCGCGTGGATAAGCGTCATGATGACTGTCTGAGCGCGAAGCGCCCTCTCTTCTTTTTCCTCATCCTTAGTGGAAAAAACAAAGAAACAGTAAAGGGCGTATACGGCGATCAGTATGATCATCAAATATTTGAAACATTCGATAATTATGTTTGCCAATCCTTCACACGCCCTCCGGAGTTTTTGGCGGCGGCTTCCGTTTTCGCCATTCTAAGCTTAAGAGCCTGATTTTCTTCCCTGACCTTTAAAAGCTCCTTTTCCAGCGACTCGCATTTAAGCTGCGCGGAAATGAGATCATGCTTAAGGTCATACATCTCTTTATCCTTCCGAACGCTTTCTTTCTCGAGTTCGGACCCCTGCTTTTTTGCCTTGAAATAATCGTCGGCCACATTAAGCGCGAGCAGGATGCCTCTTATCTCCTGACTGAGCCTTAAATAACCTTCGGCGTTGGAACACTCGTCAATCTTATGATTAAGATAAGTGGCGAGACTTTGCAGATACTGCTCGCTCTCAAATCCCGTGACGGGATATACCTTTCCCCCTATAAGTACCTGAGCGGTATTTTTCACAAACGGCATATTACCTCCCTGACGCCATACGCGGTCGGCGTCGTCACTTTTCCTCATACGGAAGATCAAAATGTGTGTAAGCCAGCTTCGTGGCCACTCTGCCCTTCGGCGTGCGGTTTAAAAATCCGTTTTTAAGAAGATAAGGCTCGTAAACGTCTTCTATCGTGCCCGCGTCCTCTCCGACGGCGGCGGCCAGAGTGTCAAGTCCCACCGGACCTCCCTGAAACTTAATGATGACCGTAAGAAGGATGTTCCTGTCCACACGATCAAGACCGTATTTATCCACATCCAGTATGTCAAGGGTGCGGGAGACGACATTTTCGCTGACCACGCCGTCGTATCGAACCTGAGCGAAATCCCTGACTCTCTTAAGAAGCCTGTTCGCAAGCCTTGGAGTTCCCCTGGATCTTCTCGCGATCTCCACGGCTCCCGCGGGTTCTATCTTTATGCCGAGCGTGTTCGCGGAGCGCATGACTATCTTCGTGAGTTCCTCTTCCGTGTAAAACTCGAGCCTGTGTATGACTCCGAAACGATCCCTTAGGGGAGCCGTGAGCATTCCCGCCCTCGTGGTCGCGCCCACGAGAGTGAACTTCGGAAGGTTAAGACGGATCGAACGAGCCGCGGAGCCCTTCCCTATCATTATGTCTATCGCGAAGTCCTCCATGGCGGGATAGAGCACTTCCTCAACCTGACGGTTCAGACGATGTATCTCATCTATGAAAAGGACATCCTTCTCTTTCAGATTATTTAAAATGGCGGCCATCTCGCCCGGTTTTTCTATCGCGGGTCCCGAAGTCGTCTTTATGTGCACGCCCATCTCGTTCGCGATAATGCCGGCCAGCGTAGTCTTGCCGAGTCCCGGTGGGCCGTAAAGAAGAACATGATCCAGCTGCTCTCCTCTGGATTTGGCGGCCTCTATATATACCTTTAAAGTCTCCCTCGCTTTTTCCTGACCGATATAATCATCAAGCATACGGGGCCTTAAGGCCGAGTCAGTCGCGCTATCCTCTTTAAGACTCTCGGTAGTGATGATTCTCTTATCCATTCGTCGTCCTTAAAACCCGATATCATTAAATGCCACCGTAAAATCAAAAATCATTCATAAATGTCTTAGCGCGAGGCGTATGATCTCCTCGGCGGTCATATCCTCTCCGGCGCCGGTTTCCCTCACGGCCTTCGCCGCGGCGCTTCTGTCATATCCGAGCGCGGTTAAAGCGGACACGGCATCGGAAAGAGGGCCCGAATTTCCGGCGTCATCATCCGATAAAAATCCCGAATCCGCGGATGAGCCCGGCAGAATATCGTCCGTCTTTATGCGGTCGCGAAGCTCGATGATAAGCTTTTCGGCCGTTTTCTTCCCTATGCCGGGCGCCCTGCAAATCTTTTTCGTGTCTCCCGACATGACGGCAAACTTAAGTTCGTCGGCGGAAATGTTCGAGAGAATCCCCATCGCGCTCTTCGGACCTATGCCACCGACTCCCAAAAGCAGTGAGAAAACCTCCAGATCGTCGGTATTATCAAAGCCGTACAAACTGATATCATCCTCACGCACGTTCATGTAAGTGTGAAAAGTGACTTCGTCTCCGAATTTCGGCAGTGTCGCCGCGGATCTTGCCGTAACATATATCCCGAATCCGATCCCGCCTACGTCCACCGTGACCTTATCACCTGAAGCCGACACCAGGCGGCCGCGTATGTATGATATCATATCGATTCCGATCCGCGCCGAAAAAGACGCCCGCCGTATCGGGATAAACACCGATACACGTTATTTCCCGGGATTTAAGGCATACCGTAAGAGTCGCAGCATTAAAGAGCCCGGCACTATTTCAAATAAGCTCCATGAAGAAGCACTTCACGGAGCTTATATACTTAAAAGACAATCTTTAAATTTTACGGGGACCGTCTAGACTTCTG
>CAYLRF010000036.1:2682-9985 GCA_964385995.1 uncultured Faecalimonas sp. | reverse complement strand
CCTCCGATATGACATCGGGAGTCTTCTCCGCGACTTTCTCCCCGAAAGGCTCCAGCGCCTTCATGCTCAGGCTAATCTTTCTCGCCTCGGGATTCATGTCCACTATCTTCGCCGTGATCTCCTCGCCGACGCTTAATACATCCGAGGGTTTCTCGACTCTCGTCCTTGAAATCTGCGATACGTGCAGCAGCGCGTCAATCCCCGGCATGAGCTCCACGAATGCCCCGAAATCGGCCATTCTCACGATCCTGCCCGTGACTATGTCGCCCACGGCGAACTTCTCCGCAGCCTGTATCCAGGGATTCTCATCCGGGAATTTCATACTGAGGGCGACCTTCGTCTCGTTGATATTCTTGACGAAGACCTTTACTTCCTCGCCCGGCTTTAAGATCTTCCTGGGATTATCGATACGTCCCCAGCTCATCTCCGAGATGTGAAGGAGACCGTCGACACCGCCTATGTCGATAAATGCTCCGAAATCGGTGATGTTCTTAACCTTGCCTATGATGACGTCGCCGACCTCGAGCTTCTCGAAGAGCGCCTTTTGAAGCTCGGCTTTCTCGGCGATAAGCACCTGCTTTCTGTCGCCGATGACACGGTTCCTGCGGGGGTTAAACTCCGTCACCATGAACTCAATTTCCTGATCTTTGTATTTGCCCAAATCTTTCTCGTAGAAATCGGATACGAGACTTGCCGGTATAAATACTCTCGCGCCCTCGACGCTCGCGATAAGACCGCCTCCAAGCACCTGAATGACGGTACCTTTTATCGGCTGCTTATTCTCGAAAGCCTCGTGAAGCTTCTCATTTCCCTTCTCAAGCACAAGACGCTTATATGTCAGCTGAACCTGACCGTCGCCGTCGTTCTCCTTCATGACTTTGGCTGTCAGCTTATCGCCCACATGCACCATCGTCGTAAGATCCGCGTTCGGTTCATTCGTATATTCATAACGAGAGATAACCCCGTCGGCCTTGTAGCCGATATTAAGTATTATTTCGTCGGGTTTCACATCGATAACGGTACCGTCGACTATGTCGCCGTTATGAATTGTCTTTACCGAGTCCTCCAGCATCTCCTCAAAAGTCATCTCCGACATTACGTTGAACCTCCTCAACTGTATTTTTCGGCGTCGACGCGCCGGCGACTATACCCACCGACCTCGCGCTCGTAAGCACATCTTTATCCAAATCACGGGCGGAACTTAAAAAATAAGTATGCTCACAGACACTGCCGCATATCTCGTATAACTTACGCGTATTTGAACTCCCGAAGTCGCCTATGACGAGCATCGCGTCCACACGCGCGGCTATGTCTCTCGCCTCCGCCTGCCTGTCCCCGGTGGCCGAGCAAACCGTATTCACAACGTTCAGATTATAACCCTTATGAGAAAGGATTTCAACCAGATATTTGAATTTGTTTTGATTGAAAGTCGTCTGCGCGACGACACAGACGCGTTCGCCGGCGGGTATGTCACACCCGCAGGCCTCGCTTTCGGAATCGACTGCCACGGCTCTGCCGTTTGCCCAACCCATGATGCCTATGACTTCCGGATGGGAGCGATCTCCGATTATGATCGCGCGTCCGCCGTTTTGTGTTTCGCGCTCCACTATGCGATGAATCTTCTTTACGAACGGACATGTCGCGTCCACGCAGGATAAGTGTCTGTCCCCGATGATATCGTATATCTCTTTTGCGACTCCGTGAGAGCGGATGATAACCGTGCCGCCGCTAAGGCTTTTAAGCTCCCGGGGGGAACGTATGATACCGACGCCCTTTTTCGCGAGATCGCCCGTAACTTCGTCGTTGTGAATGATGGGGCCGTAGGTATACACGCGTCCGCCGCGACATTTTCTAACCTCATCGTACACAGTCTCAACCGCGCGGCTGACCCCGAAACAAAATCCCGCACTCTTCGCGACGATCACTTCCCGTTTCATAAGCCACCTGAGTGTCTCATCTTGGCGGCCCGACAAAGTTTAAGTATCTCTTCAGTCACTTCCCCGGCGTCTTTATCCGTGCTGTCGATGTAAACGGCGTCGTCGGCTTTTTTAAGCGGCGAAATCTCCCGCGTGCTGTCCCGCTCATCCCTTTCCTTAATATCACGAAGTACCTTATTAAAGTCCGGCGTCTCGCCTTTTCTTTTAAGCTGCTCCTCTCTTCTTTTCGCTCTCTCCTTGGCGCTCGCCGTAAGATATATCTTAACGTCGGCGTCCGGCAGTATACATGTCCCGATGTCCCTGCCGTCCATCACCGTGTCGTGTTTTTTCGCCATGTCTCTTTGCAGATCGAAAAGCTGCCTTCTTACGGCGGGAAGCGCGGAGCATGCCGAAGCCATTTGCCCGACATCCTCGCCGCGAAGAAGAGCCGTCACGTCCTCTCCGTTTAAAAACACGCGCTGAGAGCCATCCGTGTGACTTAACGTGACGTGAGCGTCGCCGCATATCTCTTCCATTTTTTTCTTATCTTGCGGCTCACATCCGTTTCTTATGAAAAACAGTGCCATGGCCCTGTAAACGGCTCCGGTGTCGACATACATAAACCCCAGTTTGTCAGCGACGGCCTTCGCGACCGTGCTTTTACCGGCGCCCGCGGGTCCGTCTATCGCGATGTTAAAACCCATGTCTTACTCCGTTTCGCCGCCTTATGCCGCGGCGCGATTTAAGCTAAAAATGGCCGGCCGGATGTCTCATCTCACCGAAGATCCGGCGGCGTGCCCCGTGGACCACGCTATCTGAAGGTTAAACCCTCCCGTCACAGCGTCCACGTCAAGCACTTCGCCCGCGAAATAAATTCCCTTCGCGAGCTTTGACTCCATGGTGCGCGGATTTACCTCGCTTACGTTTACTCCGCCTTTTGTCACGATCGCCTCGTCAAAACCCCTAAGTCCCGAAAGTGTCAGTGAAAATCCCTTTATCAAAGACAATAGCCTATGGCGCTCGGCGGCTGTAACGCTGTTTGTCTTCTTTCCCGGATCTATGCCGCTTAGGGAAACAATGACAGGTATCAGCTTCGCGGGTAAAAGCTCGGATAGGGAATTTTTAAATTCTTTATTTGCGTGCCCGGTGAAATCTCTTAATATGCGCTCGTCAAGGCGGCCTTCATCAAGCGCGGGTTTAAAGTCTATGACAAGCTTAAGATCTTTTTTCTGCGCCGTCCGGCCGACAGTGCCCGTGGCGTCCAATATCAAGGGCCCGCTGACACCGAAATGCGTAAAAAGCATCTCTCCGAACCCGCCGTAGATCTTCTCACCGTCATCAAATACCGCGACGCGAACGTTTCGCGGTGAAAGCCCCGCCAGACTGCGAACATAAGGCTCTCTCACATTCATGGGAACAAGGGACGGAACGGGCTGCCTCACTTCATGACCGAGACTTTTCGCGAAAGTATATCCGTCCCCCGTTGAGCCGGTAGATCTGTATGACATCCCGCCCGTCGCGATGATAACGGCGTCCGCCGACACGTCCTCGAAACCCGGTACGGCGTCCCGCCGGTCTTTCACGGTCTGAGCGGCGAAAGATGCTGCTCCTTTCGTGCCGCTTATCACTTCCGGAAAATGTGGGATTTCACCCGAATCGGAACCTCCGGCCGTGAAAGACTCTGCGTTCGCCCGATCCGATCCGCCGAATGACGAAAGAATGTCAGGCGAATAACCTGTGAAAGGCGCGGCGCCCGCCATGTTCAGGGAGCGGGACGGCCGCGTGCGAACATATATCACATCGCCCTTCTTAAAAACCCGGGTTACGTCGCGATTTAAGTGTACTCTTACTTTCAGTCTCTTAAGCTCCATTTTAAGAGCGTCGGTGACGTCAGAGGCGCGATCCGATACCGGAAATACCCTCCTTCCACGCTCCACTTTCGTCTTTACTCCGAGGTTTTCGAAAAAATCAATGACATCGAAATTGTTAAAGGAGTGAAACGCGCTGCAAAGAAATTTGGGATTGCTTCTCACCGCGTCCGATAGTTCGTCCGGGTCGCACGCGTTTGTGAGATTACACCGTCCCTTTCCGGTGATAAAAAGCTTTTTGCCGAGTTTTTCGTTTTTCTCGTATATGTGAACTTCATGGCCGTTGTACGCGGCGAAAACGGCGGCCGTCATACCCGACGCGCCACCGCCTATTACCACAACCCTGCTCATCTCGATTATTCCGCGTCTTAATGCGGCTTTCCCGCCGTACCCGCATACGCCTTAAGCTTCGGCCGTATCACTTACCTTATTCGCCTCGTTTTCCGATTCCCGTCATCTTCCGCTGTGCGAAAAAGATATCACACCGGGTAACTCGCGTTCTCGGTATCGGCTATCGACGCATCTATGCCCGTCTCCTGAGCCCTGCGGTATTTGAAGAAATCCATGGCTACCTGCGGGAAAAGCGCGTATGTAAGCACATCCTCATCCTGCTTCATCCACCCCGCTATCTCGGCGCGAAGCTTATCCAGCTCGTCGGGGATGAGATCCGCGGGACGGCAGGTGATAACCTGCGCGTCAGGTCCCAGAACCTTTTCTTTCACTTCCTCATTAAACGGCTTGACCGGCGCGCCGTACTTGCCGCTTAGCAGATCCTTCGTCTCCTTGCTCGCCACCTTGTAGCGCTCGCCCGTAAGGACATTTAACACAGCCTGAGTGCCGACTATCTGCGACGAAGGCGTGACAAGGGGCGGCTCTCCCAGATCCTGACGCACTTTCGGCACTTCCTCGAGCACATCGTAGAATCTGTCCTCTGCCTGCTGCTCCTTTAACTGACTTGTCAGGTTCGAGAGCATACCGCCAGGCACCTGATAAAGAAGCGTCTTTATGTTTACTCCGAGGTTCTTCGGATTTAAAAGTCCGCTCTCGAGCGCCTTATCTCGAATGGGTCTGAAATAATCCGCTATCTCCGAGAGAAGATTTTGATCAAGACCCGTGTCATACGGCGTTCCCTTAAAGACTTCGACCATGACCTCCGTGGCGGGCTGTGACGTGCCTACGGCAAAAGGAGAAATAGCCGTGTCAATGACGTCGACGCCCGCTTCAACCGCCTTCATGTATGTCATGGAGGCTACCCCTGACGTATAATGCGAGTGAAGCTGTATCGGGAGATCGGTCGCCTCCTTCATGGCCTGTATGAGTTCGGTCGCTTTATAGGGAAGAAGAAGTCCCGCCATGTCCTTTATGCAAATGGACGTGGCTCCCATATCCTCGATCCTCTTTGCCATATCCGTCCAATACTCAAGTGTATAGGCTTCACCGAGCGTATAGGAAAGCGCCACCTGAGCCTCGGCTTTCTCCGCCACGGCCGCCTTCACAGCCGTCTTTAGATTTCTCAGGTCGTTAAGGCAGTCAAATATACGGATAATGTCGATTCCGTTCGCGACGGACTTTTGCACGAAATATTCCACGACATCATCGGCGTAAGGCCGATATCCGAGGATGTTCTGCCCGCGGAAAAGCATTTGCAGCTTAGTGTTCTTAAAACCGTCGCGGAGCTTGCGAAGACGCTCCCACGGATCTTCCTTAAGGAAACGAAGCGACGCGTCGAATGTGGCGCCGCCCCAACACTCCACCGAGTGATATCCCACCTTGTCCATCTTATCTATGATGGGAAGCATCTCTTCGGTAGTCATTCTCGTAGCGATAAGTGACTGATGGGCGTCCCTTAATATGGTTTCGGTGATCTCAAGTTTCTTTTTTTCAGTCTCCATCTGTCTCTCCTTTCGTACCCGCGTCTTTCACCCGGACGCGTATTTCACGTCAGCGCGACTTTCTTTTCGCGAACACCGCTTTCAATTTCGCTTCATTTTCAAGACTTTTTACATATGATGAGGCAGCTCTTAAAGCGCGGCCTTAAAGTAGCGAACACTTTAAGATTATTTTACCCCGAATATTGCCATAAAAGTACCCGCGGCCACGGCGGTGCCGATAACGCCGGCCACATTCGGTCCCATGGCGTGCATAAGAAGGAAGTTCGTGGGATCGGACTCGGCTCCCACCTTCTGCGACACCCTGGCCGCCATGGGCACTGCCGACACGCCCGCGGAGCCGATAAGCGGATTTATCTTCCCGCCCGTCATCTTGCACATAAGCTTCCCGAAAAGAACCCCCGCCGCCGTTCCGAACGCGAAGGCGATAAGTCCCAGAAAGACTATCTTGATGGTGTCGAGATTAAGGAACGCCTCGGCGCTTGTGGTGGCTCCCACGGAAGTCCCGAGAAGTATGACCACAATGTACATAAGCGCGTTTGACGCGGTTTCTGTAAGCTGCCTTACGACTCCCGACTCCCTGAAAAGATTGCCGAGCATCAGCATACCCACCAAAGGAGCCGTCGTCGGAAGTATGAGCGATACAACGATGGTAATGATGATCGGAAAGAGGATCTTCTCAAGCTTTGACACGGGCCGCAGCTGCTCCATCTTAATCTTTCTTTCTTTCTCGGTCGTAAGAAGCCTCATGATGGGCGGCTGTATAATCGGAACAAGCGACATGTACGAGTAAGCCGCGACGGCGATGGGTCCAAGTATACTGGTCTGCTCAAGTTTAGACGCCAGATAAATGGACGTGGGGCCGTCTGCGCCGCCTATGATGGAAATGGCCGCGGCCGCCTTGTCCGAAAATCCCATCGCCATGGCGCCCAGATAAGCGGCGAAGATACCGAACTGCGCCGCAGCCCCCAAAAGGAAACTTTTCGGATTGGCTATAAGGGGCCCGAAATCCGTCATGGCGCCCACGCCGAGGAATATGAGCGAAGGCAGGATCGCCCACTCATCCAGTTTGTAAAAGAAATGCAAAAGTCCGCCTTCGGCCATAATGTCGGGATAGATATTCACGAGCAGCATTCCGAACGCTATGGGGAGCAGAAGAAGCGGCTCAAACCCGCGCCTTATCGCCAGATACAGGAACACGCAGGCCACGCCTATCATGATGAAATTTCCGACGGTCAAATTCCCGAAAGCAGTCTGTTTGACGAGGTTTTCCAACGTGTCACTTATATATTCCATACTGAACCTCCTCATTCCGGTAGAAATTTTTTAAACGTACTTCACTCAATTTAAGGTCGCGAGTACGTCGCCGGCCTCGATCGTATCTCCCACATTCGCCTCGATGCTTGCCACCACGCCGTCCTCGGGAGCGACCACGGGTATCTCCATCTTCATGGCTTCGATGATGACGACCGGATCTCCTCTCTTAACCTGAGTGCCGACGTTCGCTTCTATCTTAAATACCTTCCCCGCGGCTCCCGCGGTCACTTTTATCGATCCCGCGCCGGACGAAGCCTCAGGCGCCGCAGAAGCCTTGGGAGCCTCCTGTACAGGTGCCGCCGCGGGCGTCGCG
>CAYLRF010000036.1:0-2582 GCA_964385995.1 uncultured Faecalimonas sp. | reverse complement strand
AGGCGCCGCAGAAGCCTTGGGAGCCTCCTGTACAGGTGCCGCCGCGGGCGTCGCGAGCGTCGCGCCGTTTTTTTCTTCAACCGTCACATCATATACATTACCGTTTACCGTAATAGTGTAATTTTTCATGACTTTAAATATCTCCTTCTTTTATATTGCTTACAGCCTGTCCTTCACTCCCGTGCGTCATTCTTTTTTCTTTTTACCGCTTATCCTTCACTTCCGCGCGTCACCCTTTTTTCTTTCCCGACGCGTCAGAAAGGTAGCTTCGGAAACTCACATTCAAACTTAACTTACCACGTATTTGTCTCTCTTCTCTTTATCCTTCTTACCACGTAACCTCCGCTTTTGCCCTCATCCTCAGCGATAGCGGCTACCGCCGCCGCTATCACCGCGGCTGTCTCGTCATCATCCTTCGCGTGTGAAAACCCGTCATCCTCAAAATCCGCGTCAGGAGGAACCTCATCGCTCTCATCGAATAAATCCATGGGTTTTGTGTGTCTGCGTTCAATCAAAGGCGGAATGTATTTTAATAAACTTATCAAAAACGCGAGGAAGATAAGCACGACAAACACTGTTCCCATGCCGAGCACGGTGTTTAATCCCGCTTTTTTCAGGATCTCGCCCATCGTGAGCTTAGGAGATACGTCAAGAGCTGTCATGGACATGTTCTTGTCAAACGTAAATGACAGCGTCGCCTGTTTTTCCTTAAATGACGCCTGCGTGCTCACCACATACGAACCGGATTTGACCTCTATGTCGTAATCACCGTGGCTTTTATATGCGCCGCATTCCTTTACCGCGGATTTCCACGAACCCATAAGAGAGCGAAAATCCTGCGCCGATATCTTAAGCCCCGTCTGAAGAAGCGTGTAGTCAAGCTGAAAATCCGACGCGCTCTCCAATGAGTCGAAATCCTCTTCGGTCATCGCCGTGAAATTGCTGATTATAAACTCCGCGGCGGAAGTAAGCGTCTCACTGTCATAATCCTCGGTTTTCGCGCCGCATCCGGCCAAAGAGAGCCCGATCGCAATGACGGCGAACAGGCAGATTATCTTTTTCTTCAATGCCATCACCTCGCTATACGGTTCCGTGTTTCTTATGAACGCGATGTTCTCTCTTTGTCGCGAGCATCTCAAGCGCGCCTATGACGCGCTGCCTCGTCTCCTCGGGACGGATTACATCGTCGATATATCCTCTTTTTGCGGCAAAAAGCGGACTGTTTTGCATGTCTTCTATCTCGCGCGTCTTACCTTTGAGCTCATCCGCGGATGCCCCGGGATAAATAATGCCGGCGGCGGAGGCTGCGTCCATCATGCCGATCTTAGCGTCATCCCACGCGAAAATCATATCCGCGCCCAGCGGCCTGCTGTTCATGATGACTCCGGCGCTTCCGTAAGCGTCTCCAGTCACCACATTTATCTTGGGAACGGTGGCGGAGGCGAAGGCATAGGCGAGTCCGGCGCAGGCCCTTGAAAGCTTCGCCTGACCCGAAAGGCCCAGATCGAATCCGTATACGTCGGTGAGTGTCAGAACCGGGATGTTAAACGCGTCACAGAACGTGACAAAACGTGAAGCTTTACGGGCTCCCTCATCGGAAAGAAGCGAGCCTTCTTTCGACGCTTTCGCGCCGTCTTTAAAAATACGGCGATTCGCGACGACTCCCGCCGTCCTTCCACCGACACGTACAAAACCCGTGAGGATGTCGGGCGCGTATCCTCTGCCTGTCTCGAAAAACGAAGACGCGCCGTCGGATATCATCAAAACCCTTTCCGCCGCGTCCGACGTCTCTTTTATGCCGTCACACATGCGGTTTAGGCTGTCATCCGACGGAGAAACTCCCGCTTTGTCTTTGCAGTTTAAAGGAAGCATACAGATAAGCTCACGTATCGCGTCTAGGATACCTTCTTCAGACGCCGCGAGGTCTATCGCGCCGCTTACGCTTTGAAACTTCGCGGACGAGATGTCTGCTTTTGAGATGTACGCTCCCTCAACGGCGTCGGGTGAATTCACGAAAAGTCTGCCGTTTTTTTCGTCCATAAAAACAAAATCGGACATGCCCGCCAATACTGCCATCCCGCCGGCGCACATGCCGAATATTCCCGTTATCTGCACTATAACCCCCGACGCCTTCGCCATCAGGCGCCAGATATCTCCGAACGCCGCGAGCGCGTCCGTCGACTCCTCAAGTCTCATGCCCGCACAGTCGATAAGACCTATGACGGGTGCTCCCGTCTTAAGCGCCATCTCGTAGACGCGGGCGATCTTTTTCGCGTGCATCTCTCCCACGGTTCCGTGAAGAACGTCGCCGTCCTGGCTGTAGACAAATACGAGATTGCCGTCTATAGTGCCGTAGCCGGTAATGACTCCGTCCGACGGAGCCTTTCTGTCCCGCATGTTGAAATCAGTCGTCCTGGCCGTGACATCCCGCCCGATCTCGACAAAGCTTCCCCCGTCAAGAAGACGAAGCGTTCTTTGTCCGGCCGGAGTGATAACCGATGTGTCATTCATAGTTTAAGCCCTCCGTTTCAACTCTCTGCGTCCGAAAAATAGTCCAACTGAAACCAGAGTAAACTATAAGG
>CAYLRF010000035.1:0-17411 GCA_964385995.1 uncultured Faecalimonas sp. | reverse complement strand
CGGTTTCCATAAGTTCGCGGATCAGTCCCGTTTTGTCCACATAGTAGCGGTTGTTGCCGCGAATTTCCGCGAAATCATCATATCCGATGGGCAACGATTTTTTTCCCTGTTCCACTTCCGACATCTCCTTAATCTGTTATGTTGTGTATGTATATCCGATTTGTCACTCTATTTTTTTCGTTTTTTGCACCCTCTCCATCGACACATACGAAACCGTGTTTGTGCCGCAGATAGAGGCGGCGGGCTGTAAAATAGACTGACAGACTGCAAAATAGACCGACAGACTGATCCATCCGGACATTTAAGAGTCAGTCGCTTACTTTGGGCCCGTCCGCTTTTTCGGCGTCTTTTGTATCTTCGTTTTCGGTCCCGCCCGCGAATTTTTTCCTGTACTGCGTGGGCGGGCAGCCGTATTTCTTCTTAAACGCCTTGCTCAGATGAAACTGGTCGTAAAACGCGTACGACTCGGCCAGTTCCTGTATCGATCTGTCGGGTTCGGTCGTAAGCATGAGCGCGATCATCTCAAGTTTCAGGTTTTGTTCGTAGGCGCTGAATGTCATGCCGGTAACGCTGCGTGTGGCATCACTTAGCTTTCTCTCGCTGATTAGGAGCATTTTCGAGCATTCGTCCGCGCGGTAGCGCACATAGGGTTTTGACGTAATGATTTCCGTCGCGGCGTTTACGATCGAGATGTCGTCCTGAAGGGAAGAGCGTGTGGGAGGGGGCGTTTCGGAAGCTTTTTCGACTTCGCCCGCGATTTGGCATATCAGCAGATCGACCAGCGCGTTCAGGCGTTTTTCCTTATACGGCACGGTAGACCAGAAGACGGTCGTTATATTCTCGAATAATTTCTTTATGTCCGCGCTTTTTGTGTGGATGTGCGTGGGCAGGACTATTTTATTTTGATTGCGCTCATTATCCCCGTCAAGATTATCTATATGAACGCAGAAAGTTTTGGTTCCGGCGCCGCACGGACGCGAAGTGTAATGGCGCAATCCCGCGCGAAGCAGAAGAATGTCGCCGCCCTTAAGTTCGTAATTTACACCGTTTTCGTTAATCGCCCACGAGCCGTTAATCACATAGATAAGGTTGTGATGCATAAGCGTCCGGTCGATATATGAAATCGGTGTGGGCTGCTTGTAATAGTGAGAGTTCGCCGATACCACGGCGTGCGGCAGCTCACTGTCCAAATAAATCGGCATATCGTCTACCCTGTTCCCGAGAAAAACAAATCCTAAACTTACTGACAACTTTCGCGTGACGCGTCGCGGCGATTTCGGACCGGCCGGCCGGATATCGTCACGGCGGCATCGCAAAGCGCCGCGGGAGTCGTTATTATGTCCGTATCCCGCGCCACAATTATAACATCAGGGTTCGCCGTTTTCCATGGCGATTTTCGGGACTATGTGTCAGGCAATCACATCCGGGTTCGCCGTTTTCCACGGCGGTTTTCAGCGCGTAAGTCAGGGTAAACGCGGGCACCTTCACGGGTCATTGCCGCGTTTGATCTAACGATTGGCTCTGATAAAGATATGCGTCAAACGTGCCCTCTGTCTCGGGTCATTGCCGCGGTTACTCTCACGATCAGCTCCGCGAAAAATTCTTCGAAAAAAAATCCCCGGTTTTACAAAAAAATGTTGAAATAAAGAAAAAGCTGTTTTACAATAACCGCGTGTCAGGTGGGGATAAATGGGGATGAGATACCATTTTTAGGGGGATTATGGTGAGCAGACGCGAAAAGCTCTGTTTCCCGATTAGGAGTAAGCCTTGTTGTTCGCGGGTGAGTACAGCCACAACATAGATGATAAGGGCCGTCTTATCATTCCCTATAAGTTTCGCAAAGTGCTCCAGGCGGAGGATTTCGTGATAACGAAGGGACTTGACGGCTGTCTTTTCATATATCCCGGCAGGGAATGGGCCGCGTTCGAGGAGAAGTTAAAAGGGCTTCCCCTCACCAATAAGAACGCCAGGACACTGTCACGTTTCTTTCTGGGAAGCGCCGTGGACGGCGGACTGGATAAACAGGGCCGTGTTTTGATTTCTCCCGCCTTAAGATCTTTCGCCGGTCTGGATAAGGATGTGATCCTGGTAGGGGTGCTGGATCGCATCGAGATATGGAGCCGGGAAAGATGGCAGGAGCGTAACGCCGAGGTCGAGAAGGATATGGACGCCGTTGCCGAACAGATGGAAGAGCTGGGCCTTAGGTTATAGGCTGCGGCGCTGTTTTCGGAGGGCGTTATGGAATTTTCGCACAAACCGGTGCTGCTTTATGAGGCGGTAGAGAGCCTTCGCGTGAGGCCGGAAGGCACATATGTCGACGGCACGCTGGGCGGAGGCGGACATGCCTTTGAGGTGGTAAGACGCCTTAAAGGTAAGGGGAGGTTTGCAGGCATAGATAAGGACGACGCGGCAATAAAAGCCGCGGGCGCCCGCTTAGGCGGCTTCATGGAGAGAGTCACGATAATCCGAGGCAGTTATCGCGATATGAAGCCGCTGCTTCACGAAATCGGGATTGATGAGGCGGACGGTATCCTGCTGGATCTGGGAGTGTCGTCTTATCAGTTTGACGAGCCCGAGAGAGGCTTTTCGTACCGTTATGACGCGCCGCTTGACATGAGGATGGACAGGCGCGCCCCGTTTACTGCGAGAGACGTCGTAAACGGCTACGGGGAAAAAGAGCTTATCCGGGTGATATACGAGTACGGAGAGGAAAGATACGCGGCGAATATCGCGAGGATGATCTGCTTAAGGCGCGAAAAGGCGCCGATTAATACCACGGGCGAGCTTTCCGATATCGTGTTAAAAGCCGTTCCCGCCAAGTACAGGAGACTTGCGGGCCATCCCGCGAAGAAGACGTTTCAGGCGATACGCATCGAGGTAAACGGTGAGCTACGCGATTTGTCGGAGAGCCTTGACGATATGATAGAGCTTCTCTCCGACGGGGGAAGGCTTTGCGTCATCACATTTCACTCTCTTGAAGACAGAATAGTGAAAGATATTTTCAGGAGAAATGAAAATCCCTGCACCTGCCCGCCGTCATTTCCGGTCTGCGTTTGCGGGAAAAAGTCAAAGGGCAGGGTATTGACCGCGAAGCCCGTTCTGCCGTCGCCTGAAGAGACGGCGGCAAATCCCAGGGCCGCGGGCGCGAAGCTTCGTGTATTTGAGAGGCGTAAGCTTTAAGGATTACCCGCTTTAAAGAGAACGAAGTTTTAAGGCGGCAGGCGGGGATGAGGTTATAGGAAAGTCACGAGGGGGTGAGGTGATATGGCGTCATACATAGACGGAAATGTCGTACGAAAAGAAGTCGAGCCTGCGGCCCCCGAGCGTGAGCGCAAAGTAAGACGGGTAAATCGCCGTTTACACAAAAACCGTGCCAACGCAGTACTCATAGGAAAAAGCTATGTCGCCTTTCTGGCCGCGGCCGCCGCGGTGGCGGTTATAAGCTGCGTGTGCTATCTTTCGCTGCAGGCAAAGGTCGATGAGCGCGTCAGAAACATCTCACGTATGCAGACGGAACTGGAGGAGATGACAGAGGAGAATAATTCGCGCTACAAATCCATCGTAAGCTCGATGAACCTGGAGGAGATCCGCGAAAAGGCCGTGAACGATCTCGGAATGCAATACGCGAGGCCCGGTCAGGTGATTCATTACCGCGATCCGCTCGTAAGTAAATTCACGAAATTCGCGGATATACCGGAAAGCGCGGCCGCGGACGTGAGCGAAAGATAATAAAGGTCCGTTAGGAAGGTTTCATTGTTTCAATGTCAAAGATAAAACGCTCCGCGGGTTCTTATGCATATCTGAAACGCCGTTTTCCGGACAAAATGAAGAAAAAGCTGGTAATGTCCTTCATTTTCGCCGTAGCGGTGTTTGCCGTCATGATTGTGAGGATTATCACCATAGACGCCAAAGACGGCGAGAAATACGGCAGGATAGTGCTGGATCAGCAGCAGCGCGCCGAAAGGGTGATACCTTATAAAAGAGGGGACATATCGGATCGAAACGGCACCGTCATCGCGACAAGCGAGCGGGTTTACAATGTCATACTGGATCCGAAAGTCCTGCTCGAGCCCGAAGACGGGAAGATCGAACGGGAAAACATCGCGAAGGCCAAGGAGGCGCTCCTTAAGGCGTTCGGCATTAAGGAGGCGGCGGTCGACGACGTCATAAAAGAAAAGCCCGACAGCCGCCACAGCATATTAAAAAAATACGTGACTTATAAAGAAGCGCAGGCATTTGAGAAAAAATACCCGAATCTGACGGGTGTCTGGCTGGAGAGGGATTACCTTAGGACTTATCCATACGCGACGCTGGCGTCGGATGTTTTGGGATATACGGTGTCCGGAAATCTCGGAAACGCCGGCATCGAATTTACCTATAACGACATTTTAAACGGCACCGACGGAAGAGAGTACAGATATCAGACCGCCCAGGGGTCTGCGGAGAAGGTCATTCACGAGGCCGTAAACGGGAAAAATGTCGTATCGACCATAGACATATCCCTGCAGAGCATAGTGGAAAAACACATCCTCGCCTTTAACGAGGCGCATAAAAATGAGGCGAGGGAAGGCGCGGGGAGCAAAAATACCGCCGTTATAATCGCCGATCCGAATAACGGGGAGATTCTGGCGGAGGCCTCGTATCCGAATTACGATCCGAATAAGCCGAGGGATCTTAGCGGATATTACACACAGGAAGAGATAGACGGCATGGACGATGACGCGAAACTTGCCGCCCTAAATGATATCTGGCGGAATTTTTGCGTGAGCGAAATCTACGAGCCGGGCTCCACGGCGAAGCCTTTCACTGTGGCGGCGGGACTTGAAAGCGGCAAGGTCAAGGGAAATGAAGTCTATAACTGTTCCGGCTCCCTTAATGTGGGGGGATGGAGCATCTCCTGTCACAAGCGGGACGGTCACGGGAATCAGACCATAAGCGACGCCGTGGCCAACTCGTGCAACGTGTCGATGATGAAGATGATAGCCCAGACCGGGGTGGACGAATTTTGCAAATATCAAAGCATATTCGGCTTCGGCGAAAAGACGGGCATAGACCTGCCGGGGGAGGAGTCGGGGCTCATATACGATCCCGGGGACATGGACGATGCGAGCCTTGCCACGAACTCTTTCGGACAGAATTTTAACGTGACCATGACTCAAATGATCGCCGCTTATTCTTCGCTCATAAACGGCGGGAAATATTATAAGCCGCATGTCATAAAGCAGGTGACGGACGAGGACGGCAACGTAATAAAAAACGTCGAGCCGCTTTTGCTTAAGAAGACCGTCTCCGAAGGCACGAGCGAGCAGCTTCGCGAATACATGAAGCAGGTCATGATAACGGGCACGGGTAAGAACGCCCAGGTTCCGGGTTATTCGATCGGAGCGAAGACGGGCACGGCGGAAAAACAGCCGAGAGGACAGGGAAATTACCTGATTTCTTACATGGGATTCGCGCCCGCAGATAAGCCGCGGGTACTTATCTATGTGGTGATAGACGAGCCGAACACCGTAAGTCAGGATAACAGCGCCCTTGTCACGGATCTTTCAAGGGAGATTATGGCGGAGGTATTTTCCTATATGGATATACCGAGGGATGAGAGCGCGCCGCAGCCATAAGATGAGGCGCGGCTTTAAGATAAACGTCCCGCGCGGTGAGATTTATCGCGCCTGAGGTCCGGGAACAAAGACCGGCTTCGTCTATACCCCGACATCATTAAAGGAGTCTTAAAAAAGAGTATGACAAGTTCTCTTATAATCCCGGCTCTCGCGGCCTTTGGCATATGCGCCGCGCTCTGCCCGGTACTTATACCCGTCTTAAGGCGTCACAGGACCGGGCAGCCGGAGCGGGAGGAAGGAGTAAAGGCTCATCTTAAAAAAGAAGGAACCCCGACGATGGGTGGACTTGCCATAGTGGGGGCAGTCGTCATAACGGGGCTTTTTTATTTAAAAGGGAACACTGAGACGGCCGTTATCCTGATCATGACGGTCGCGTTCGCCCTTATCGGGTTTCTGGACGATTATCTGAAAGTCACAAAAAGGCGCTCGCAGGGACTTTTTCCTTTGCAAAAGGCGTCCCTGCAGCTTCTTTTCGCGGCGGCCTTCGCGGTATATCTGTATGTAAGTAGGGGAAAGGCCTCATGGCTCATCCCGTTTTCGGGCGGGAAAAGCCTTGATATGGGCTGGATATCCATACCGCTTACGATATTTATCGTGGTCGGAACCGTAAACGGAGTGAATTTTACCGACGGTCTGGACGGGCTCGTGTCGTCGGTGACATTGCCGGTGACCTTTTTTTTCACGGCGGCGTCCGTGATATTAAAAGGCGAGGCGCTGCCCGTATCCTCGGCCATGACGGGGGCGCTTCTGGCGTTTTTGCTTTTTAATTCGTATCCCGCGAAAGTTTTCATGGGGGATACCGGAGCGCTTGCGTTAGGGGGGTTTGTGGCGGCCACGGCTTTTGAGCTTGACATGCCGCTTTATCTGGTGACGGTCGGCTTTATCTATCTCATCGAGGTGCTGTCTGTCATCATACAGGTGACGTATTTTAAAAAGACGGGCGGGAAGCGCGTATTTAAGATGGCGCCGATTCATCACCATTTTGAGCTTTGCGGCTGGTCGGAGACGAGAGTGACGGCGACATTTTCCGTGATAACCGCGATCTTGTGCCTGATATCGCTCTTGGGTCTGTGAAAGATCTGCCGGGGAAGTGCCGGATGAACCGGAGGCTCATGCCGGATGATACGGAGGCTCGCGTAAAATAAACGACGAGATTTTCACGGGACGCCGTCGTAAAAGCACCTCAGATGACGGGCAAAAGCACGTCGGGAAATTAGGAAAGTTTGGAAGTAAACTTCCAAAACTGCTTTGCCGACGCACCAAAGCACGTCAGTGCGTCTGGAAAGAAAAAAACAGGAAAGCATGAATAACGAAAAAGTGAAAAAGGCTATCGTATACGGCTGCGGCATAAGCGGTATCGGAGCCTGCCGTCTGCTCGCGAAAAACGGCTGGCGGGTAACCCTCTATGATGAAAATGAGAATACGGACATTCACGCGCAAAAAGAAAAAATCGGAGGCGCGCAAAACGTGGATGTCATCGCGGGTAAGCCGCCCGCGGATCTTTTAAGCGATGTGAGTCTCGCCGTGCTAAGTCCCGGCGTGCCGACGGATAATCCTCTTGTCGCCGAAATGAGAGATGAGGGGATAGATGTGATAGGAGAGGTGGAGCTCGCCTATCGCTACGGACGCGGGGATCTTCTTGCCGTGACGGGGACCAACGGCAAGACCACCACCACGACGCTTTTAGGCGAGATCATGAGGGCGTATAAAAAAGACGACACCTTCGTGGTGGGAAATATCGGAAAATCCTACTCGGAAGCCGTGCCGGCCATGACGGATAAGAGCGTGACCGTAGCCGAGATAAGCAGCTTTCAGATGGAGACTGCCGTTTATTTTCATCCGCGTGTGAGCGCGATATTAAACATATCGGCCGATCATCTGAACCGCCATCATACGATGGAAAATTATATCGCGGCGAAGGAGAAAATAGCGCGAAACCAGACAGAACGTGATTTTTGCGTGCTGAATTTCGAGGACGAGGTAACGCGCCTAATAGGAGAGCGGATTAAGGCGAAGCCGCTTTATTTCAGCAGCAGGCGCGAGCTTAAAGGCGGGGCGTATATTAAGGACGGCGCGATAACGGTCGATATGGGAGGGCCGAAGATATTATGCCGCATATCCGATCTTCAGCTTCCCGGAACGCATAATTATGAAAATGTGATGGCGGCGGCGCTTATGGCGGCTGCGTACGGAGTGCCTTTTGACATCATAAGAAAAACGGTTGTTGCTTTTAAGGGTGTGGCCCACAGAATCGAATACGTATGCGAGAAAAACGGGGTTACCTACTACAATGACTCCAAAGGCACGAATCCCGACGCTTCCGTGAAAGCGGTGGAAGCGATGACACGCCCGACCGTGCTCATAGCGGGAGGCTTTGATAAGAAGGTAAAGTTTGACGGCTTAATATCCTCTTTCGGTGATAAGGTAAGACATGTCGTCCTTTTCGGACAGACAAAGGAGCTTATAGCCGATACCGCGGGGAGGATGGGATACAGTCACGTCACGGTCTTAAATACGCTTGACGAGGCTGTTCGCGAGGCGGCGCGTGTGGCAAAACCCGGTTTTGCAGTGCTTTTTTCTCCCGCGTGCGCGAGCTGGGATATGTTTCGAAATTACGAAGAGCGGGGCGATCTTTTTAAAAAATACGTAACTGAGATGTAACGCTCCAGGCTTTTAAAACGCGCGGACGGCCATCTTTATTTAAGGAACGGTAAGATAATGCAAAATACCGACGGTAACGGGGAAAGAAGCGGCGCGCCGAGAAGGAAGAAGAAAAAACGCTTCGGATATTATCTGTACTCCGTGACTTTATTTATACTTACGGTGGCGAATATCCTTCTCGCGGTTTTTCTTTTAACCTATGTGCAGCGAATAAAAGTTACCGGCATACATTACGGAAACGAGGAAGAGATAATTAGCCTTGTCACAAAAGACCCTTTAAGCGCGAATTCGCTCTACGCGGTGCTTAAGGCCAAGATTTCACCCGTAAAGCCTCCCGCGTACGCCGAATCGGTGAGCGTGACGTTTGAAAAACCGTGGGCGTTAAAATTAAAGGTGAAGGAAAAGAAAGTGACGGCGGCCTTTTTCGCGGATGAGAAATATTATCTGATTGCGGGTGACGGTACGATCATGAGCGTGACTGGAAAGCCCCCGAAAGACGTGACCGCCGTCGGGGGGTTTACGCTTAAAGAACCCGCGGTTTTCTCGAAGGTAAAGGTAAAAGAAAAGAATGCCCTGACCTGCGCCGTCGATATATCAGAGGCGCTTACGAAAATCGAGAGGAAAGCCGACAGCGTCTTATATGAGGACGGAAGCTTAAATGTCTATTTCGGCGGGGTCTGCGTAAGACTGGGGAAAAGCGGATTTGAGGAAAAACTGGCGCAGGCGATGGCGGTCCTTCCCGAGATCGAGGGGAAAAAGGGGATACTGGAGCTTGCGCATTACAGTCAGACAACAGAGAGCATAAGCTTTATCGAAAGCGGCGCCGGAGAGTGAAAAAATCTATTGATTATTTTCAATTCATTCTTTATTATAATGAATGTGTGAGGCGGTAGTATATGCGCCTCGGACAGAATATACGATTCGGAAAAAATTAAGGGATGTGAAGGAGGATGAGCCCTTGTTAGAGATTAAGACAAATGAGACGGAAGCGGCGGCGAGGATTATAGTGGTAGGTATCGGGGGCGGCGGAAATAACGCCGTGAACCGCATGATTGACGAGCAGATCGCGGGTGTGGAGTTTCTCGCGATCAACACCGATAAGCAGGCTCTGCAGCAGTCCAAGGCGCCTACGGTTATGCAGATCGGCGAGAAGATCACGAAGGGTCTGGGAGCCGGAGCGAAGCCGGAGGTCGGAGAGAAAGCGGCCGAGGAGAGCGAGGAAGAGATAGCGGCGGCTCTTAAGGGCGCGGACATGGTGTTCGTGACCTGCGGCATGGGCGGCGGCACGGGTACAGGAGCCACACCCGTGGTGGCGAAGATCGCCAAACAGCAGGGAGCGCTTACGGTCGGAGTCGTGACGAAACCCTTCCGCTTCGAGTCAAAGACCCGCATGAACAATGCGCTCTCCGGGATCGAGAAATTAAAAGAGAACGTGGATACGCTCATAGTGATACCGAATGACAAACTTTTAGAGATCGTCGACAGGCGCACGACCATGCCTGAGGCGTTAAAGAAAGCCGACGCTGTACTGCAGCAGGGCATTCAGGGAATCACGGATCTTATCAACGTGCCTTCGCTCATCAACCTCGATTTCGCGGATATTCAGACCGTTATGGTGGATAAGGGCATAGCTCATATCGGTATCGGATACGGCAAGGGTGACGACAAGGCTCTCGAGGCCGTGAAGCAGGCGGTCGCAAGTCCTCTTCTTGAGACCACGATAGCGGGCGCGTCGCATGTGATTATCAATATCTCCGGGGATATCACCCTTATGGACGCGAACGACGCGGCCGAGTACGTTCAGGAGCTCGCGGGCGAGGACGCGAATATCATCTTCGGCGCGATGTATGACGACACGAAAGCGGATGAGGCGACCATTACCGTCATCGCGACGGGGCTTCATAACGCCGGAGGAAGCGCTTCCAAGTTCCAGGGAAGACTGGCGGCGGGTACGAAGAGCGCCGGCGTCCCGAAGTTTGATAAATATGAGTCTCCGGTGGTATCCGCTCCGAACGTTCAGGATCTTGATATCCCGCTCGCGGGTTCTCAGCCGAAGAACGCCGGGACGCAGCCTAAGTCAGCGGGCACCTCTCCTTCCATGCAGACAACGCGCACGCCGTCCCGACAGGTGAAGGAGCAGACGATTAAGATTCCCTCATTTTTGAAGAAATAGTTAAGCGGTTTAAGAAGTATTTCGGCACAGGATAAAAATTTTCGACTGTCTGTCCGTCGCGGCAGGCAGTCTTTTTGGTGTTTACGGGAAAGAGGAAAACAGAACATGTATCTCATCGTAGGACTCGGAAATCCGGGGGATAAGTACGAAGGGACGCGCCATAACGCCGGTTTTTCGGCGGCAGATGAGCTGGCGGCAAGGTACGGGATTACCGGTTCGTCCGGGAAGCACGGGGCGCTTTGCGCGAGGGGCTTTATCGAGAGCCTTTCCGTCATTATCGCGAAGCCGCAGACTTTCATGAACTTAAGCGGAGAGGCCGTGAGGGAGATCGTCGATTATTATAAGATAGATCCCGAGAGGGAGATGACGGTAATTTACGATGACATATCTCTAAATCCCGGTCAGATAAGAGTGAGAAAAAAAGGGAGCGCCGGCGGTCATAACGGTATCAAAAATATCATATCCTGCCTCGACACCTCGGTATTTTCCAGAGTCAGAATCGGAATCGGAGACAAAAAAGAGGGTCAGGACCTCACGGGACACGTGCTCGGACATTTTCGCGAGGAAGAGCGAGCTGTCATGAGCGAGGCGTATAAGGCGGCGGCGGACGCGGCGGTTTTGATATTAAAGGGCCGTATAGACGAGGCCATGAATAAATACAACAGGAAGAAATGAAGCAAGCTTACATACTGCAGCCTCTTTCTGAGCTTTCCGAGTTCGAGCGCGCAAAGAGGGCCGTTAAGAGCAAAAAGGGAATCATACAGATCACAGGCTGCGTCTCCTCTCAGAAGACACATCTCATGTACGCTTTAGGCGGCGGCTTTAAACAGAAGGTCATCATTTGCGCGGATGAGGAGAGGGCGCAGAAAATTTTTGACGAGTACAGATTCCTTGATCGGGACGTTTATCTTTATCCCGCCAAGGATCTTCTTTTTTACAGCGCGGATATCAGGGGAAATTATATAATGCGCCGGAGGATGGCGATTTCTCAGGCGATCCTTTCGGGAAGGGCGTCTGCCGTAGTCATGACCTTTGACGGCCTGATGGACGCCGTGATGTCCGCGAAAACGTTTAAAGAAAGCGAGATCACGTTAAAGCCGGGCGACGCGATCGATCTTGACACGCTCGTAAAGTCGGTGGCCTCGATCGGATATACGAGAGAGGAACAGGTGGAAGAGGCGGGACAGTTCGCGGTTCGCGGAGGGATATTTGACATATATCCGCTTACGTGGGATATGCCCGCGCGGGTGGATTTTTGGGGAGATGAGATAGACTCCATCCGCTCATTTGACCCCGAGACTCAAAGGTCAGTCGAGGATATGAGGGCCCTGACCGTCTGTCCCGCCGACGACTTATGGTCGCCGGACGCGGCGCGGGAAGAAGCAGGCGCCGCTTCTTTTCTGGATTACTTTGACAGGGAAAACACGGTCCTCTTTCTCGATGAGCCCGTAAGACTGATGGAAAAAGGCGATGAGATCGCCGCGGAATATGACACGGCTTTTAAGGCGCGCGAAAGCCGCATAAAGGACGAGGATCCGGCGCGAAGTGAGACTGCATTTAAGATATACTCCCCCGATGAAATCGCCTCGAAAATTGCGGGATTTTTCGCGGCGGGTTTTTCCGCGCTTGACGCGAAATGCCAAAGACTAAAGCCGCGTGAGACTTTTCATATCGACGCGAAGGCCGTTACGCCCTACAATCACAGCTTTGAGCTTATGACGCGGGACTTAAAAGAGAAAAAAAGGCTCGGATACCGGGTTATTTTCCTCTCCGGCTCAAAAAGCAGGGGGGAAAGGCTCGCGGCTGATTTACCGGATTACGGATTAAACAGCTTTTACAGCGAGGATGAGACGCGCTTTCCGGCCGAGGGCGAGGTGATGGTGACATACGGACACGCCTTCGGGGGATACGAGTATCCGCTTATAAAATACGCCGTCATTTCGGAAACGGATATTTTCGGGAGAGTTAAGAAAAAAACCGAAAGAAAGACGAATGACGGCAGGAAACTTCTTGATTTTGAGACTTTAAGGGTGGGAGATTACGTAATACACGTAAATCACGGACTCGGCGTCTATCGGGGGATAGTAAAGATGAGCCCGGACGGCGTCGAAAAAGATTACATGAAGATAGAGTACGCGGGCGGCGGTTATCTTTATATCCCCGCCACGCAGCTTGACATGATACAAAAGTACTCGGGATCGGACACGGCGAAACCCGCTCTCGCGCGACTCGGGGGCACGGAGTGGAAAAAGACCAAGGCGAGGGTGCGCCGCGCTGTCGATGAGATAGCGAAGGACCTCGTGGATCTGTACGCCGCGAGACAGGAGAAAAAGGGATTCGCCTTCTCGAAAGACACGGTGTGGCAGACTGAGTTTGAGGAAACATTCCCGTTTGAGGAGACACCCGATCAGTTATCTGCCATCGAAGACGTGAAGCGGGACATGGAAAGCCCCGCGATCATGGATCGGCTCATATGCGGCGACGTGGGTTACGGAAAGACAGAGATAGCTATAAGAGCGGCGTTTAAGGCCGTGCAGGACGGCAAGCAGGTGGCGTATCTGTGCCCCACGACCATACTCGCGCAGCAGCATTACAATACGTTTACTCAGCGGATGAAAGATTTTCCCGTGCGCATAGAACTGCTTTGCCGCTTTAAGACGGAGAAAGAGCAAAAAGAGGTGATCTCGGAGGCGAAAAGGGGCCTCGTCGATATCGTGATCGGCACGCACAGGATCTTAAGTTCCGACGTCGGCTTCAAAGATCTGGGCCTTCTTATCATAGATGAGGAGCAGCGTTTCGGCGTTCGTCACAAGGAAAAAATAAAAAAGCTTAAGGAAAACGTGGACGTGCTGACACTTACCGCGACCCCCATACCCAGGACGCTGCACATGAGCCTGTCCGGGATCCGCGACATGAGTGTCATAGAGGAGCCGCCCGTTGACAGGATGCCCATACAGACCTATGTGATGGAATACGACGGGGAGACGGTAAGGGAAGCCATAACGAGAGAACTCGCGCGGGGCGGGCAGGTTTATTATGTCTACAACAGAGTGGAAAGTATCGCAGGTATGGCCGCGAAGATAAAGGAACTCGTGCCGGACGCCCAGGTGGCCTACGCTCACGGGAAAATGCCGGAGGGCAGTCTTGAAAATATCATGCTTGATTTTATTAACGGGCAGATAGACGTCCTCGTCTGCACCACCATAATAGAGACGGGACTTGACATCCCGAATGTGAATACCATAATCGTTCATGACGCGGATAAGTTCGGACTTGCCCAGATGTACCAGCTTCGCGGGCGCGTCGGAAGGTCAAACCGCGCGGCTTACGCTTTTTTGCTCTACAGGCGTGACAAGGTATTGCGGGAGACGGCCGAAATGCGTCTGACAGCCATAAAAGAGTTCTCACAGTTAGGCTCGGGGATAAAGATCGCCATGCGCGACCTTGAGATCAGAGGCGCGGGAAATCTTCTTGGCTCCGAACAGCACGGGCACATGGAAGCGGTCGGATACGATCTTTACTGCTCCATGTTAAACGAGGCGGTGAGACGTCTACGGGGAAAAGAGATCGAAAAGGATTATCAGACTTCGATCGATCTGAACGTGAACGCCTTCATACCCGCAAAGTACATAACAAACGAATACCAAAAGCTGGACATCTACAAGCGAATCGCCGCGATATCGGATATCGACGGGTATGAGGATATGAGGACGGAACTTCTTGACCGTTTCGGGACGATCCCGGAGCCGGTTAAGACACTTCTCTCGGTGGCGCTCCTTAAGGCGAAGGCTCACGGCGCTTACGTGGTGAGCGTAGAGCAAAAGGCGGGCGCCATACGTTTTGCCATGTACGATAAGGCGAATGTGAAGGCCGAGATGATACCGGATCTCATAGAAAAATACGGCGGATCGCTGTCATTTAAAAACGTTCCGAATCCGGTTTTTATATGCGATTATCAGGGGCGCCACGATGACGGCGAGGTACTTACGGTCGTAGGCGAGGTGCTGGATGACATTAAACAGTTGATTGAGTAAGAGAAAAAAGGTATAATTCACTTCGCGAATCGCCATACGCGGAGGCGGGACGAATGCGCGCGGGATGACGTCGGCGATCGCACTTAACAGTGGTTTTAATCCGGTTTCGCGTATGAAGCGGTATCCGGATATATGAAGCACAGGGAGGCAGTGATGAGATCTTTTAAGATAAGGATGACAGCCGCGGTGACGGCGTTTTTGATGACGGCGGCTCTTTTTACGGGCTGCGGCAAGATCGATGGAAGCGCGATAGCGGGTACGGTCGGGGATCATAAGATTACGCTGGGGCTCGTGAATTTTTTCGCCAGATATCAGCAAAATCCCTATGAGGAGTCTTACAATTCGTTTCAGAACTATCAGCAGACTCAGGTTTACGGCTCCGTGGTTTACACGGGCGACATAGACTGGAGCGCCGAGACGGAAGATAACAAGACCGTACAGGATACTTACCTGGACGATATCATGACTTCTCTGGAGAATTTCTATATCAAGCAGGATCACATGAAGGATTACGGCATAGAGATTAGCGATGAGGAAAAGAAAGCTATTTCGAAAGCGGCCTCAGGCTTCCTGAAGGCAAATTCCAAAGAGGTAAAGGAAAAAATATCCGCCGATGAGGATACGGTGACCGAGTTTCTGACGCTTCAGACGATTTCGGGTAAGGTCGAGAAAGCCGTGAAGGACACCGCCGATAAGAATGTGCCGGACGAGGACGTCGCGCAAAGGCGGATCAGGTACCTTAGCTTTGACACTACGACGGTCGACGATGACGGCAATACGAAAGACATGTCGAAAAAGGAAATCGCCGCCGTGAAAAAAGAGGCCCAGGAATTTCTGGACGGAGCCCGGACAAACGGCAGCATGGAGGCGTATTCGACCGAGTCGGGCAAGACTTCAAGCACGCTTAATTACGGCAAAGATTATAAGGACGACTCGACGCTTTCGATTCCGGAGGAGGTGCTTGACGCCGCCGAAAAACTGCAGGATAACGAGTTCGCGGATATAATCAAGACGGATTCCGCCTATTACGTGATACAGATGGAGGCAAAGCGCGACGAAGAGGCGACTAAAACAGAATTAGAGAGTGTCATTACCGAACGCGAAAACGAAAAGCTAAATGACACGCTGGATAAATGGCGTGATGACACAAAGATAAAGGTAGATAAAAAGGTTCTTGCGAAGATAAAAATGCACGACATCAAGATCACGGTCAAGCAGGATGAGACCGAAGACGACTCTTCCGCCGAAAGCGACGGCGCCGGCGAATAGGGCGGCCTTAAAACAAAGCCGCCCGGGGGTTCATCGGGTTAACGCTCCGTCACCTTATCAGTGAAGCGATTGTAATAATAAGCGTGATCGGAGAGTACGTCCTGCTCAGATACCGCCGCGCGGTTGATCTCGCTTATCATTTTATCAAGTTCTTCGCTTTTTATGCCGCCCGAGGCGGGAAGTATGATGACTTCGTGTATGCTGCTCGGCAGTATGTAATAATTCCCGCCGAGGCGCTTTGATATATTCGCGAGCATATTCCCGTAAAGGATGCAGGAGGCGCCGAACTGTCTCCTGTTATTTGAAAGTATATACATGGACGGTGTATCCGCGGGGTTCTCACGGCAGAGATTCCGCGGATTTTTATATGCCGTTTCAGGGCCGAAGAAGTCCCTGTCTTTACGCGTAAGGCCGGGCGCGTGACTTTGACCGTGAATTTTGCCGTCACGCAAAATGTCTTCGTCCCCTTCGGGATTTAAACCTCCCGAAAGCTCCCCTATCACTTCCCTTATGGGGAGGAACTCGGCTTTTAAAATACGGGGCGCGTTGGCGAGGGCCAGGCGATAAAGGGTAGCCGCGTCCGTCTGCCATAAGGAAGCCAGCTGATGCGTCACGTTGACCGTGGCCGCGCCGACGTTTCGGGAGCGGATGAGAAGATAAAACACGACGGCCAGATCCAGATATGGGATATAGGGTACCTTATCCAGAGCGGGTTCGTTTTTTTCGCGGTTTATGAGTTTTATCGCGAGATGCGCTTTGACTTTGTTAAAATCCCTGAGATCCACCGCGTCGGGAAGTCCCGAGTGCGTCATCTGTTTGTAAAGCACTATGAGGTCACGGGCGATCTCATCTATCGTCAGGCCGATTTCGCAAAGCTCATATTCATAGTATTCCTCCAGATAGATGGCGGAGAAGAAGTTGCTGTTTTTTCGGGTGATAAGAAGGCCGGTTCTTTTTCCGCCGTTATTTTTGGTGACTGTTTCTATGCGCGAGGATGTATCCTCATCCAAAAGTTCGTTCACCCTTTCGTTAAGCAGGGTTACAAAATCGTTAAAACACATAATTTCCTCATTTCCGACGCGTATTATACGTCAAGTAAGTAAGTCAAAAAGCGCGGTCAAAAAGGCGCGCCGTAAGACTTCTCCAAAAGATACGGTTAATATGAGTTCGTTTGCCGCCGCGACATGAGGATGAAGTGGGTAAGAGGCTGCAAAATCCGAATATCGTGGCGGGATCCGATGGACGCGTGGCGGCAAACAAGCGTAACATCACTATCTTCCCCGACAACATTTGATAAAACAGTGAGATAAAATCGGCGGGAACCGCCTGAAATGATTTGAAGAATTATGGCAGGGATTATTATAAGTTTTGCCCGTGGGAAATTCAACGGGTAAATTGCGGGTCGCTTGCCGCTCTTCGTGAGTTGAGCAAAGGGAAAAGCGAGGAACTTACGGCCATAGCGCCTAAACGGGAGGTTTTGCCGGGTTGAAGAAGAAGTAATGTTTATGTTAGAATCGTCTCCGCCGCGGATTTTTAAGACGGAGGCAGACAGGCGGCGTAAGACACGCTGATGAGGAGCTAAAGCGGGTCAGAAAGAGTAAAGCCCGGAAGCCGGCATATAAAGGCCGCCCTGATGACGCGTTTAAGCGGGCCGGG
>CAYLRF010000034.1:0-17455 GCA_964385995.1 uncultured Faecalimonas sp. | reverse complement strand
ATATGCTTTCTTTCGAGACGCGCAGACACCCCGTAAGTACCGCGAACTCGAGGCTTTCGTTTGTCTTAAGAGCGTCGCCTAAGAATCCCCGTATGAGGGTGATCATCCGGTCGTAATAGCCGTTCTCGTTCGCTTTCGCGAGCGGGACGTCATACTCGTCTACAAGAAGGACGACCTTTCTGCCGTAATGTTTCTCAAGCAGGCGTGAAAGCGTAAGAAGGCTGTTCATGAATGTGCTCTCGCTCATGGCAGAGTCTTTCAATATTCTGTATTCGGTCTTGTCGTAAGCGCTTAGTTTATCGCTCTGTTCCAGAAATTCAAATTTATTCGCGACGGCATTCATCAGCTGCACGGCTCTCCCGAAGGCTGTCTCATAATTGTCCGCGTCGACCTTCTTAAGTGTGAGGAATATCACCGGGTATTTCCCCATGTACTTTTCGCAGAGCTCTGTGTCTTTAGATATTTCGAGCCCGTCGAATATCGACTTATCGCTCTCCACGGAAAAGAAATTCGCGAGCATACTCATGTTGAGTGACTTGCCGAACCTTCTGGGGCGGGTAAAGAGCGTGACATTCGCACGGTTTTTCATGAGTTCGCGAATCAGTCCGGTCTTGTCGACGTAATAGAAGTCGTCTTTTCGTATCGCTGCGAAATCATCGTACCCAATCGGCAGCATTTTCTTTTTCGGATCCATTTTTTCTCTTTTCCTGACGAGCCCCCGCGCGTCATCAAGGTAGTTTTGGAAGTTTACTTCCAAACTTTCTGCTTTCCCGACGCGCCATAATGTATCAACAAGGTAGTTTTGGAGGGCTACTCCCAAACTTCTCTACATCCTTCGTCTGTCATGATGTCGGGGCAAAATGCGATATTACGGTTGCCCGGATCCTGCCCCGATATCCTGTCATTATTTAAACCGCGAACGCCCGTGTACACAGTCCGATTTGGCACATCACATGAAGAACGCAATCCGCCGTTACCTTTATGCCATGTTGTATTTTCTGAGCATTGATTTTTCAAAGTTAATGAGGTATGTCGCCTCGGCGTCGATGGCTTCCTCGCTCGGATTTTCAATCAGGTCGCGGTATACGTGTATGTCTTTTCCGACCTCGCCGCCCTTCATCACGAAAGGCTCGGAAACGATGCGGCCCTTGTAACCGATTTCCGACAGCGCGCCAAACACCTCGTCCCAGTCTATGTGCCCGCGGCCGGGAGCGCGGCGGTTATTGTCTCCGGTGTGAAAGCTTGAGAGGCGATTTGCGCCGACGAGACGGATGGCGTCGGATATGCTGTCTTCCTCGATATTCATGTGATACGTATCCAGCAGGACGCCTATGTTTTTGCTGTCTACTTCCTCCACGTAGGAAAGAGCCTCCTTCGCTGTATTTATAAGGCAGGTCTCGAAACGGTTCACCGCCTCCACACAGTAGGTGACGCCGCAGTCCTCGGCGGTCTTTATGATTTCCTTCATGCTCTTTATGCTCTGATCCCAGTAAGGTTTTTTGGAATCTGCGAAATCATCCGGGGTGCCCCATCCCGCGTAGCTTACGCCGGAGAGAAGAGTGCCGTCCGCGACATGTATCTTGCGGATGATATCTTGCAGATATTTAACGCCGCCTTTACGAATATCCTCGTCAAGCGACGACACGTCATAGCGCCTGTCAAGGCCGAGACTGTATGTAAGCTCTATTCCCACGTCATCCGCCAGTTTTTTCAGATCCCGGATATCGTCGTCGGACATCAAAAGCAGCGGCTGCGCCTGAAATTCAAGTATGTCAAATCCGAGCGCGGCGGCCTTTTTAATATATTTTTTATGATCCGCCGCCCAATTCTTTTCCCAGAAATTCATGAAAATTCCAAGTTTGTTCATGTGTGAATCCTCCCATTACTCTTTAGAATTACCGACAGCTTAACTTACCTTACAAAAAGCGTCATTCCCTCGCGCCGACCTCGAAGTTCACTCCCGTATCGCTCGGGATGTCCTCATCGAAGGTGTAATCCTTACCCGGCAGCACGGCGTTTAGGATGATTCCCGTCAGGGCGCCGATGGCGATTCCGGAAAAGCTTATGTTTACGCTTCCGATCGAGAAAGCGATGGCGCCTGCCGCGCTGTAATTTACGCCGATGGAAAGCACCAGTATGAGCGCCGCTATGATGACGTTGCGCGATTTCGTGAAGTCGGTCTGTGTCTCGACGAGGTTTCTTACTCCTACCGCCGATATCATGCCGTAAAGCACCAGCGATATGCCGCCGACCGTCGCCGCGGGCATTACCTGTATGATGGCGGAAAATTTCGGGCAGAAGGAGAGGAGTATGGCAAATCCCGCCGCTATCCGTATGACGAGCGGGTCAAAGACCTTAGAAAGATTCAGGACGCCGGTATTTTCGCCGTATGTGGTATTTGCGGGGGCGCCGAAGAGCGACGCCAGGATGGTGGCGAGGCCGTCTCCCAAAAGTGTCCTGTGAAGGCCGGGATCCTTTATGTAATTGATGCCGGTGGTCGATGAGATGGCGGAAATGTCGCCGATGTGTTCCACTATGGTGGCGAGGGCTATGGGCGTTATGGTTATGATGGCTGTGATGAGTTTGGAGGCGTCGAAGTGGTCGAAGAGCCCCAGGACAGTCATCTCTTTCCTGATGGGAAATCCTATCCACGCCGCTTCTTTGACGGCTGTGAAATCCACTTCATGCGCGAATATGCCCACCACATACGATGCCACCACACCGATGAGGATGGGGATGATTTTTATCATGCCTTTGCCGAATATGTTGCATACGATAACGACTAAAATAGCGACTAACGCGACCCACCAGTTACTCGCGCAGTTATCAATCGCCGATTTTGAAAGCGTAAGGCCTATGGCGATGATGATAGGACCAGTGACGATGGGCGGGAAAAATTTCATGACGCGTTTAGCCGAGAAGAGCTTTATAAGACCCGCGAGAATGAGATAGACAAGACCGGCGCAGGCGACTCCGGCGCAGGCGTAAGGGATCATCTTTACATTGCTTTTTCCGTCTACGAGAGGAGCGATGGCTGCGTATCCGCCGAGAAAAGCGAATGACGATCCGAGAAACGCGGGGACTTTGCCCTTGGTGACAAGATGAAAGAGCAGGGTGCCAAGCCCCGCAAACAGCAGCGTGGTGGAAATGTCAAGACCCGTCAGGATAGGCACCAGCACCGTGGCGCCGAACATCGCGAACATATGCTGGACGCCGAGGATCAAAGTCTTTCCGACGCCGAGCCCTCGAACATCATATATACAGTCTTCTTTTCTTTTGTCCATACGCACCCTCCTTCATGAATCACGCGCCGCGCATAACCGCGGCGACTTACGACAACGACTCCTTATTTATGCGACGGTTCCCTGCCGATTCCGACGACTAATCCGGACAAAAACGGCAAATTCGGCGCGGATTAAGAAAGCGCCGCGTGATGTGACGGTCCGTCGCACCATCGCGCCTATTCTAACATGAGAGGCCGCCCGTGTCCAATTATTTGGGCCAAAGACGTGCCGACATTGCAAAGACGCGGCGCGTACGGTAGAATACGCCCGTAAAGCGCGGGGCGTCGAAAAAGTGAAAGGAGCGTATTTATGGGATTTCGCAAAGATTTCGTATGGGGCACGGCCACGGCGGCGTTTCAAATCGAGGGCGCCGCGTTTCGCGACGGCAAAGGGCCAAGCAACTGGGACATTTTCACGCACAGCTTCTTAGCGGAGGAGGATAACGGCGGATTGGACGTGGGCGGGGGCTCACCCGTAAGCGCGGTAAGCGGCGACACGGCCGATGTCGCGTGCGATCATTACGACCGCTGGCGCGAAGACGTGGAGCTTATGTCTAAACTGGGCGCCGGGGCATACCGGTTTTCGATAAGCTGGCCGAGACTTATCCCCGACGGAACGGGAGAAATAAACCCGAAAGGCGCGAAGTTTTACGGAGATCTGGTCGACGGTCTCACAGAGCGCGGAATCGAGCCCTACGTTACCCTTTTTCACTGGGACTATCCGCAGGCGCTCGAAGAAAAGGGCGCGTGGACGAACCCCGACAGCCCTCTCTGGTTCGAAGCCTACGCGGCCGCGGTCGCGAAGCTTTTCGGGAACAGGGTAAAGCATTATATAACGTTTAACGAACCGCAGGTGTTTTTCCACTGCGGGTACCGCGTCGGGTCACATGCGCCGGGCAAACGTCTTTCCGAGGGAGAATTGGTTCGGGGCGCGCACAACGTTCTTCTGGCGCACGGCCTGGCCGTAAAGGCGATACGCGAATATTCACCGGAGGCAGAAGTAGGCATCGCTCCGTGCGGCAGGGCTTATATGCCGGCCGACTTAAGCCCCGAAAACGTCGAGGCGGCCCGGAAAAAATATTTCGGCTACGGTATCGAAGATTTCACGAAATCCGTCGGGTTCTGGAGCGACGCGGCAATTTTGGGCGAATACTCCCCGACTTATCTCGAAAAGGCGGCAAAATATCTGCCGGGGAACTTTGAAAACGATCTTAAAAACATAATATCCGCCCCGCTTGATTTCTACTGCCAGAACCTGTACAACGGCTATTACGGGGTAAGCGACGCAAAAGGCGGTTTCACGGTTCTGCCGCGCAAAAAAAATGTCGCCCGCACGGCCATGCACGCCAACAGCTGGTACGTGACTCCGGATGTTTTATACTGGGCGCCGAAGTTTTTGACAGAGAGGTATCGCCTCCCGTTTTATATCTCGGAAAACGGGGCCGCGATGGCCGATTGCGTATCACTCGACGGCAAGGTTCACGACCCCGGCAGAATCGATTATATTCACCGGTATCTTCTCTCGCTCAAACGCCTCGCTGAGGAGGGGTACGACATACGCGGTTATTTCGTGTGGTCACTTTTGGACAATTTCGAGTGGACAAGCGGCTACGCCGACCGCATGGGGCTCGTATGGGTTGATTACGAAACCGGAGAGCGCCTTTTGAAAGATTCGTTCGAATGGTACAAATCCGTAATCGCATCCAACGGCGAAAACCTATGACCCGCGCCGTCGAGGCGTATGAATTTCGCTCCCGAAAAATTTTGCTTGACAATCAAAAAATTACGTGTAAACTTTCGGGTTGTAAAGCAAAGGCGCTTTGGATATTTAAATTCAAGGCGTCTTTTTGTTATTTAAAGGGCTGAGGTGACTTGAAGGAGCGTGATTTCGGCGTTTTAAAGTCGTCGGTCGCTTCGGTATGCCGCCCGTGGCAGAGGGATTTCCTAAGAACAGGTTTTCTCGTAAGTCAGGGATTTTTTAAGTCGGGAGGTTTTGGCAAGTCGGAGATTTTCGCGTGAGAAAGCGTGAGACGAAAGGAGAAAAACTATGGCTGCATCCAACATTCCGGAACTGTACGGCTCTCTTGTCTTTAATGACAAGGTCATGAGGGCGAAGCTTCCAAAGGACATCTACAAGGCGCTTAAAAAAACCATCGAGAACAACACTCACCTGGAACTTGACGTGGCAAACTCCGTGGCCGTTGCCATGAAAGAGTGGGCGGTAGAGAACGGCGCCACGCATTTCACGCATTGGTTCCAGCCGATGACGGGATTTACCGCGGAGAAACACGACAGTTTCATCACACCCATCGGCGACGGTCAGATTATCATGGATTTTTCCGGCAAAGAGCTCGTAAAGGGCGAGCCTGACGCGTCAAGCTTTCCCTCGGGCGGCCTGCGCGCCACATTCGAGGCCAGAGGTTATACCGCGTGGGATCCCACGTCGCCGGCGTTCATAAAGGATAAGACGCTGTGCATACCCACCGCTTTTTGCTCTTACAGCGGAGAGGCTCTCGATAAGAAGACGCCTCTTTTGCGCTCCATGGAGACATTAAGCCGTGAAGCGACCCGTATTTTAAATCTTCTGGGAAATAAGGACGTAACGAGCGTTTATACCACCGTCGGCCCCGAGCAGGAATATTTCCTCGTGGAAAAAGAACTCTACAAACAGAGAAAGGATCTGGTATTTACCGGAAGGACGCTTCTGGGAGCGAAGCCGCCTAAGGGTCAGGAGATGGAAGATCATTATTTCGGCACGTTAAAACCACGCGTGGCGGCATATATGCATGATCTTGACATCCAGCTTTGGAAGCTTGGCATACCCGCGAAGACGAAGCACAATGAAGTCGCGCCCGCGCAGCACGAACTCGCGCCGATATTCGATACCGCGAATGTGGCCGCCGATCATAACCAGCTCACGATGGAAATCATGAAAAAAGTGGCCGACGCGCACGGCCTTGTATGCCTCCTGCACGAGAAACCGTTCGACGGCATAAACGGCTCCGGCAAGCATAACAACTGGTCGATGGTGACAAATACCGGCGTGAATCTTTTGGAACCCGGGCGCACACCCGCGGAGAATTCGCAGTTTTTGATATTTTTGATGGCGGTCATTAAGGCGGTGGATGAGTACGCGGATCTTATGAGACTTTCGGTGGCCAGCGCCGGAAACGATCACAGGCTGGGCGCGAACGAGGCTCCTCCGGCCGTGGTATCCGTATTTTTGGGCGACGAGCTCATGCAGGTACTTGATTCCATCGAAAATGACACGTTTTTCGGTAAGCAGCAGAAAGTTCAGATGGAGACGGGCGCCACGGTGCTGCCGCATTTCTTCAGGGACAATACCGACCGCAACCGCACGTCGCCCTTCGCTTTCACCGGCAATAAATTCGAGTTCCGTATGCTGGGTTCCTCGGTATCGGTCTCCGGGCCGAACATCGTGTTAAATACCGCCGTGGCCGAGTCGCTCCGTCAGTTCTACGAAGAGCTTAAAGATACGCCGGAAGAGAAAATGCAGTCCGCCGTGCACGAACTCGTGAAAAGGGCCATAGTAAAGCATAAGAAAGTCATCTTCAACGGCAACGGATACACGGACGAATGGATAAAGGAAGCCGAAAAGCGGGGTCTTTATAATCTCAAGTCGACGCCCGAGGCGCTTCCCGCTTTCATAGCAGAGAAGAATGTGAAACTCTTTACTTCTCACCACATCTTCACCGAGGGCGAGATTTACTCCAGATATGAGATATTGCTGGAGAATTATTGCAAGACAATGCACATCGAGGCAAGGACATTAAGGGAAATGGTATGCCGTCAGTTCATGCCGGCGCTTCTGGACTATCAGGATGAACTTTGCGTCACGATCGGTGACAAGGAGTCCGCGGCGGGACTTAAGTGCGAGGCGGAAAAGAAGCTTCTTACCCGGCTGTCGGGATATTATGATGAAATCGCGGCTCTTACGGAGAAATTCGGCGACGACATCAAGGCGGCCGAGGATATCGAAGATATGAAGGAGGCATCCTTCTTCTATCACGACACCATCCTTCCCGCCATGGAGGAAATCCGCTCGCTGTGCGACGCCGCCGAGGAGCTGATGCCTGATGACATCCTTCCGTACCCCAGCTATGAAGATCTGCTGTATTCCATCTGACGGCGTCGGGCAGTCAGATCGTGGGCCTGTCCGATGAACCGGAAGCCGCGAAACACGCGACACAGAGCGCAATGATAAACCGAAGGTGTCGCGCGGCGCGGCGTGGGTGGCGGCGGCGGGCAGTCAGAGCGTGGGACTGTCCGATGAGCCGAAGTCTCGAAACACGCGACACAGAGCGCAATGATAAACCGAAGGTGTCGCGCGGCGCGGCGTGGGTGGCGGCGGCGGGCAGTCAGATCGTGGGCCTGTCCGGTGAGCCGAAGCCGCGAAACACGCGACACGATGCGTGATGATAAACCGAAGGTGTCGAGCGGCGAAGCGCGGATGGCGTCGGGCAGTCAGATCGTGGGGTGAGCAGGGAAGCGTACGAGATGACAGATGACATGACAGCAAAAGACTTACGCCTTATCACCGATACGCGAAAGAAGCACCATTCATCCGCCGGGGATCCTTACTGTGACAAACCGAGGGAAGAGTGCGGCGTTTTCGGAATGATGAATGCTGACGGGCGCAATGTCGCGAAGTCGGTTTACTACGGGCTTTGCGCCCTGCAGCACCGCGGTCAGGAATCCGCCGGCATAGCGGTCTGCGACACGAAAGGCCCCGCCGGGAACATAACCTATCACAAGGATATGGGCCTTGTAAGCGAGGTTTTTAAGCAGGAGACGCTTGAGAAGCTGGAAGGCGACATAGGTATCGGTCATGTCCGTTACTCGACGACCGGTGAGAGCAGTGTGCGAAACGCTCAGCCGCTCGTCCTAAATTACCTTAAGGGCACGCTGGGCCTGGTTTATAACGGCAATCTCGTAAACACTGAGAGCCTTAGACTTTCCTTGCAGCAAACGGGCGCGATCTTTCACACGACATCCGATTCGGAAGTCATAGCCTGTCAGATAGCGAAGGAGCGGACGAGGACGACAAGCGCCGAGGAGGCCGTGAAAAACGCCGCGAAGCTTCTTAAAGGAGGGTTCGCCCTCATAGTCATGAGTCCGCGCAAGCTTATCGGAGTGCGCGATCCTTACGGTTTAAAGCCTCTCTGCCTCGGAAAACTGGGCGACAGCTATATTCTCTCTTCCGAAAGCTGCGCTTTTTCGTGTCTTAACGCGAAGTTCGTGCGCGACATACTCCCCGGAGAAACAGTGACCGTCACAAAAGAGGGAGTCAAAAGCGACATGACACTTGCCGCGTCGGACATTCGACCCGGCGGCAGAAAGATCGCTCACTGCGTCTTTGAGTATATCTATTTCGCGAGACTTGACTCAGCGATAGACGGGGTAAATGTATACGACGCGCGGATAAAAGCGGGAGAGGCTCTCGCGGCATCTTACCCCGTGGAGGCTGACGTGGTCGTGGGAGTGCCCGATTCCGGGCTGACGGCGGCCGTGGGATACGCGCGTAAATCAGGCATACCGTTCGCGCAGGCGTTTCAAAAAAACAGCTATGTGGGACGCACGTTCATAAAACCGACGCAGGAAGAGCGCGAGACGGCGGTACAGCTTAAGCTCAGCGTGCTTAAGACGGTGGTTGACGGTAAGAGGGTGGTGCTGATAGACGATTCGATCGTAAGGGGCACTACGATGGCGGGACTTATTCATATGCTTAAAGGCGCGGGCGCCGCGGAAGTTCACGTGCGCATAAGTTCCCCTCCGTTTCTCCATCCTTGTTTTTACGGCACGGACGTCCCGGGTAACGGCGAGCTTATCGCTCACGCGTTCACTCCGGATGAAATATGCGACCGCATAGGCGCCGACTCTCTCGGATATCTTGACATAGACGATCTTGACGGGATGACGGAAGGTCTCTCTCTTTGCAAGGCGTGCTTTGACGGGAAATATCCCGTCTTATGACGCTTACGCCGATTTCGCCTTCAGACGGCGGCGATCACTTCTATTTCACATAGGGCTCCCTTGGGAAGAGCCTTTACCGCCACGCAGCTTCTTGCGGGTTTCCCGGTGAAATATTCGGCGTAAACTTTATTAAAAGCCTCGAAATCCCCCATATCCGCGAGAAAGCATGTAGTCTTTATGACCTTTTCAAACGATGAGCCCGCGGCGGCGAGTACCGCGCCGAGATTTTCACAGACCTGCCTTGTCTGTCCCTCGACGGTTGATTCCGTTATAATTCCGCTTTCGGGTGAGAGAGCTATCTGTCCCGCGCTGTACAGGATCCCTTCATTTACAATGGCCTGTGAGTAAGGCCCGACCGCCTTCGGCGCTTTTTCTGTGGAAATTATCGTCATTTATGAAATCCTCCTTAATTATCTGCTCTGATTCGCTTTTTTAATCCTGCTTTTACCGGCCGCTTCTTCAGTGATTTCATCGGCGCTGCTCGCGGACACGACCGTTTCTTCGACAGCGCCGGCTTTCGCTTCCTGCCAAATTCCTATTTTCCCGAAAAGGAAGACTCCACGTTCTCCCGCCTCGCCCGCGTTTTGCGCCGTGACGTGCCTTACGATGACGACGGCCGATACCAAAAGACACCCCAGTCTCACGGACGCCGTCCGGCACAGCGCGAAGGTCGCTATGCTTAAAATCGCGTATGTGACGATACTGCGCAGACGGTGCGGCCTGATGACGATTACGGCCGAGAAGAAGATATAGGTGATCGCAAGTATGGCAAAGGGGCGAAGAATCGGGAAAAGTCCCGCCAGCACTCCGAAGGATACGGCCACGCATTTGCCGCCCTTTCCGAAAAGAGGAAACGCGTGCCCGATAACGGGAGCCGCGATGACGAGCGCGAAACAGATATGATTTACGGGCACGAAGCGCTGAGCCAGATATACAGGCAAAAATCCTTTCGCGAGATCCGCGATGAGCACCGCCGTCCCGACTCCGCCGCCGGCATATAAAAAGGCGTTGGCCGTGCCGGGATTGGCGTCGCCCGCTTTGCTCCTCACATCGACGCCCTTTATCGCTTTCGGGAGAATATATCCGTAGAGAACGCTGCCGGATACATAACCCGCGAGGACGCATATCGCGAAGTTTAGAATCATGTCACGCCTCCGTACCGTTATCGGAATTTGCGGCGGCCACCTGCTCTTCAAGGAAACTCACGATATCCGAGGCGGCATTTTTATTGATACATTTGCGCTGATTTAATTTCATCGCCCTGCCCCACGATTTGCTTTCGCAAAGGCGCCTTCCCTCAGTCAGCGCCTCGCGCACGTTCAGCGCCCTCGTGGCCATGCCGTGCGATATGAAAAATTCCCTGTTATGCGTCTCGCACCCCGGGATGTCGTCCAGAAATACCAGAGGGATGTTTCTGACCGCGGCCTCGGTCGACGAGGCTCCGCCGGGCTTGGAGTAAAATACGTCCGCGAGTGAGAGGTATTTCGCCATGTGTTCGGTAAACCCTATGACTTTTACATTCGTGTAACGGGAAAGGTGTCTTCTTAAGTACGAGTGCATTTTTCTGTTATTTCCGCATACGATCACCGCGTATTCATTTTCGTTTAATCCCTCGGCAAATTCGAGCGCGAATCTGCTGATCAGGTCGTAACCCATGCTTCCGCCCGCGATGAGATAGACGTGCGCGTCTTCGGGTATGCCGGCGGTGCGTCTTAAGTCGCTTACGTCATAGGGAGCCGAGAACGCGGACGAGACCGGTATGCCGAAAGTCCGGATCTTTTCCGCATCCAGTCCGGCCTTTTCGTATTCCGCGGTCAAAGCCTCGTGCGCGATAACGTAGCAGTCGCAATCCGTCTCTTCCCAGAACGGGGAGCAGGTGTAATCCGTGGTAATCGCCAGAGTATAGGGAAGTTTCGCGTCGGGTAGGCGCTTACGTACGGCGGTCAGTATCTCGGCCGGAAAAAGATGGGAGACAACGACCGCGTCAAAGCCGTTTTCAGAGATATATTTGTAAAGCTTTTTCGCGAGAAGTCTGTTCGCGTAATACAGCGGGGATTTTCGCCTGTTGGAACTTACCAGATCTCCGAGCTTATATACCATTCCGAACAGTCTCGGGAAGTGTCTGGCCATGCCTATGTAGGTGCCGTTTACAAATCTTGTGAGCCTTTCGCCGCCGAAGGTCATGGCATCTTCTATCAGCGCCTCATGCCCTTTGGCGCGAAGGGCTTCGCATATGGCTTTGCCCGCCGTGTTGTGTCCTCCGCCGGTGCTGCATGATAAAATCAATACTTTCATAAAATCTTCCTCCGAGAGCCGCGCCCGGATCTTAAAGAGTCGGACCAAAAGCCCTTATGTCAGCTCGTCGTTTCGTATCTTATTTTCCGAGTCGTAAATAATTCTTCCGCCGCGGACAGTATATCGGATCAACCCGTATAACGTCTCTTTCGCGAAGGCGCAGTTAGATGACTTTGACGCGAATGTATCCGCCCTTCGGGCCCTGTCGGGGTCAAAGACGGTAAGATCCGCGGGCGCGCCCGGGGTTATACGGCCTCCGGGAAGAGAGTAGACTTTCGCGGGAGCGCAGGTCATTTTAAAAAGAAGCTGCATAAGCGTGAGGTGTCCCGGTCTTACCAGATAAGTCATCCCCGCGCCGAAGGCGGTTTCAAGGCCGATAACGCCGCTTGGCGCCGTCCAAAAAGGCTGTGCCGCCTTTTCCGCGTCCGAGTGGGGCGCGTGGTCGGTCGCTATCATGTCGATGGTGCCGTCGCGCAGACCCTCTATGATCGCGAGCCGGTCTTTCTCGGCGCGGATGGGAGGATTTACCTTCGCGAGGCTTTTTTTTGTGAGAACGGCGTCTTCCGTAAGAGCGAAATGATGAGGAGTCGCCTCCGCGTGAACGTCTACGCCGGATTCTTTCGCTTTCCTTATAAGTTTTACGGTACCCGCGCTGCTTACGTGCTGTATGACGACCTTGGCTCCGGTCGCGCGGGCGAGCCTTAAGTCTCTTTTTACCATGCTCTCCTCGGCTTCGGCGGGAGAGCCTTCTATCCCGAAAAACTCGGATATTTTCCCGTGATTTATGCCGTTTTCGGCGATCAGATCCCGATTTTCCTCATGAAGGCAGAGGGGCTTATGAATTTTCGCCGCTTTTCGCATGGCTTCTTCGCAAAGCTTTTCGTTCATGAGGGCGAAGCCGTCGTCCGTGAAAGATACGGCACCCGACCGGGCGAGAGCCTCAAAGTCGGTAAGTTCATTTCCCTTTAATCCCCTGCTTACCGCGGCGGCCTGATATATACGGACGGATTCATTTTTCGCGCGGTTTAATATGTCGAGAAGAACTTCGGGTTTATCCACGGGCGGGTCGGTATTTGCCATGCAGATGACGGATGTGTACCCGCCTTTTGCCGCGCTTAGCGACCCCGTGTGCAAATCTTCCTTATAGGTAAAGCCCGGATCCCTGAAATGAGCGTGGCTGTCGATGAAGCCCGGGGCCACGGTAAGACCGGAAGCGTCGATGATTTTCTCATCCGCGTCTTTCGGCGTGAGATTTCCCATCTCTGAGATGATATCCCCCTCAGTTCGAAGATCCATACGGCGGCACAGTCCCGACGCCGGATCCGTCACAAGACCGTTTTTTATCAGCACGCGACTCCCCCGGGACTATGAAAACACATCGTCATACGAAAAACACACATCGTAAAGGGCCTCATCATTTCAGAAACACGCAACGAAAAGCGCCCCATCATTTCCAAACCGCGTAACGAAAGGCGTCCTTCGTTTCCGAATCGCACATCGAAAAGGGTCCTTTCATTTCCGGACCGCGCATTAAACGGCGCCCTTTTATTTCCGAACCGCGCAACGAAAGGCACTTTTCATTTCCGAATCGCACATCGTAAGGCGTCTCTTCGCGCATAATTCTCATATATACCAGGGCAACTTGTCAAGAAAATTTTCTCAAAACCCGTTGACAAAGGGCCGGTTGAAGATTAAGATAACATCACTTTCAGGCGCACAGTTTCTTTTTTGTCTTTGGGATGTTCATCCCGGATTTCCGTGTTAAGAGGCAGAAGCTTAGGAGTTTTTTGACTTGGAAGGGAGGGGGCGGTTGTTATGCGCGTATAAGCCGGATTGTTTTATAAGGCTTAAAAAACAATCCGTGACATATAAACAGGCAGGGTAGAGTTTGGCACAGTAGTTTATAAAGTTGTTTTGTATATCTGGCGATCTTTTAAAGTTTCTGTAATTTTCATTCGGACATTTCTTTTCTATCATGGTTTCTTCGCCATAGGTTTATCTGTATTTTATCATGGTTTCTTCGCCATGGGTTTATCTGTGTTTCATCATGAGTTTCTTTTTACCGTAAGATTATCTGTATTTTGCCATGAGTTTTCATCATGGAAATTCCTTTAAGAGTTTGACGGCGTTTGGAAAATGTATTCGGCAAAGGAGGGAAATTTTAACCGAAGATGGATGCGAGAAAAAAACATATACTGAAAATGAAGCTGCTCGTATGCGCGTTTATGAGCGTTTTACTGCTGGTGGGAGGCGTCGCGTTCGCGGGCACGGATGAAGGTGTGAAGGATATTACGGGAGAGGATACCGGCGCGAATGCCCGGGACGCCGGCGCGAACGCCCCGGACGCCGGCACGAATGCCCTGGATACCGGCGCGGACACACGAAATATCGGAGCGAATGCCGTCAGTAAGGCGGGAGCTTTTATGACCGGAGCCGGGAAAGGGGACGTAAGGCTCATGTTCGTAAACGGTCAGAATGTAACCGTTTGGCAAAGGGGCAGATCGACCGTCGGCGCAAATAACGGGTATTTCGACGTGGAAGGCGCCACAGGCCACGGATTTTGCTGCCAGAACAGCCGCGGACAATGGGCGAATAACACCGCGAGGACCGCTCCCGCCACTGAGTGGGACGATGAGCGCGTGAGAAAGGCGATATATTACGGCCCCGACGGACCGGGGTATTACGGGATTTACTTTGGCAGCAGAGGAGCGGATTTTGACGCCGCGACGTATCTTTGCGGACTGAGCGGGGGAGATACATCAAGCCGCAACAGGGCGCAGGAATATTACAACAGATTTTTGGCCGGAAAGGAGGATCCGATCATATGGGGATTTAGGGCATACCGTGTCCATACGTCCGGCACGGGATCAAACATTCAGGATGTCGCGTGCCTTATAAGATCCGATCTTCCCCTTACGATCACCAAGCGCACCACATCGGATCAGGTATATCGTGACTGGTTTAAACGGGACATGCCGGTTGCGGGCGCGATCTTCAGCCTGTGGGGCTGGGATAACGGCACGCAGAATTACTCAAAAGCCATAAGCCGCGCGACGGAGAATACGAATCCGGACGGAACCGGCAACGGAACTTACACATTTTCGGGTATCACAAGAGGCCAGTCCGATAATCCAGGATACTTCATGGTGCGCGAGGAAATCGCTCCCGCGGGATATACGGGAGAGTTCACCTTATATAACGATGCCGAGGTCGCGGACGACGCGAGGTACGGCGCTCCGCACGGAAGGGTTTTCTATCTGGATGAAAACGGAAGCTGGCACGCGAAGACACTGGAGGACTCGGGCTTTGAGCATCCGGAGTGGGGATTTGTCTTTCTCGATCATCCGAAGGAAGTAAGCGTCACTATTTATAAAAAAGAGACGGATACCGAAAAACCCCTAAAAGGCGCGAAATTCGAGCTGTGGGGATATGACATAGGAAATCCCGACGCGGTGCATACCGGCGATTCGCGCGACTATCTTATCCGGGTGGGAGACTTTACGGATAACGGCGACGGTTCATACTCCATTACTTTCCCGTGCGACGCGGCCATCCCGTATTATAACCTGCCGGATATCACGCCCGAGATGGGCATACCGACCACGGGATATTATTACATGATAAAGGAGACGGTCTCGCCCGAGAAGCATTTGCTGGGGGATGAGAATATCGATCCGAACTGGAATGTGCCCGCGATCGGATTTCGCGTGCAGTTTGACGCGCAAGGAGAACCCGTCGTAATGCTGCCTGAGTTTCCGACGCTTCATAACCCGAGGATTTCAACGCCCGAGGTTAAGCTCATGAAAAAATCCGCCGACAGCAAAGTGACGGAAGGCAATCCCTGTTACTCACTCGCGGGCGCCGTATACGGAGTATATAAAAATAAGGACTGCAAAAAAGAGGATCTGGCGGGGACTTTAATCACCGACGCCGACGGAGAAAGCGAAGCGCTTGAGGTAGAAGAAGACACTGTCTACTGGGTAAAGGAGATAAAAGCGCCGAAAGGATACACGCTGGATAAAGAGGCGCACAGGGTCGAGGTAAAGGACGATACCGTCATCTTAGAGCTTTCCGACGCGCCTCAGATGTACCCGGTGGATGTATTTTTAAAGAAAGTGAAAAAGCAGACAAGGGCGGGAAAAAGCTCGCATGAGATGCCGCTTTCACACGCGCGGTACGAGATGAAATATTACGCGGCCGCGGAAAGAAGGGCGGCTGAGGCCGAAAATCCGAAAGACGTAAGCGCCGTTAGAACATGGGTATTTGAGACGGATGAGGACGGATACTGCCGTTACGACAGCGAGCATTTCATATCGGGAGATGAGCTTTATAAGGACGAAGACGGCGCGCCCGCGCTTCCCGTAGGGGTCGTCACCATCAGGGAGGTAAAAGCGCCGGAGGGTTATCTTTTAAGCGACGAAATCTTCACAGTGGAGATAAAAGGTGAAGGGACGGAGGAAGGATCGGGGATTTTCGCGGCTCCGCTGGCGTCTGAGGCCACGCTTGATCTGGAAGTCATAAAATACCAGAAAGGCACGAAGATCCCCATAAGCGGGGCGACGTTTGAGCATACGTACCCGGGCGGCAAGGAGACGCTCGCAACCGGAAGTGACGGAAAGCTTTTGCTTACCGCTTTAAATTACGGCGAACACAGTCTGCGGGAGATAAAGGCGGCGGACGGATATACTCTAAATGGCGAAACCGTGACATTTACCGTCAGCGAGGACAATGTGATCACATTTACGTCAAAGAACACGTCACTCGTCCAATGCGAGTCGCTCGGCGCGGGAGGGTCAGTCACTTTCGAGGATGAAGTCGCGCCGTTTTCGCTCATCGTGCATAAGTTAAACGATAAGGGAAAGGCCGTGGCGGGAGCGAGGTTCGCGTTATACGCCGACAAGGATCTTAAGTCGCTCATAAAAGAGGAGGAGACCAAAGATGACGGGACGATTAAATTTGCCGGCTTAAGCTGCGAAGTGAGTTATTGGCTGACTGAGACGAAGGCACCCGACGGTTACAGGATGCCTCTTGATGAGGACGGGAACCCCGTCGTGACCGAGATAAAGGTAAAGTCAACCCCCGCGCGTGATATTTTCGAGCTTTATATAAACGGGAAGAAGCAGGAGACGGGCGGCGCGTATACTCTTTCGGGCACGAAGGCGGATCGCGAGCTTAACATGTCGGTTACAAACTATGTCGGCACAAGGCTGCCGGCGACAGGTGCCGGAGGCATTATCATCCCGACGGCGGCGGGGCTCATCCTGCTCGGTACGGTTTTGCTTATGGAGCGCAAAAATCGTCGAAAGAAGGGCGGCCCAAGATCCTAGACGTGAGAAAAAACGGGGGAAGACAAAAACTTAAAGCGCTTCTTATCGTCTCATCCTGTCTTATCTGCGCCCTGCCCCTTGCGGTAAGGGTTATCGGAGAGCATAAAGTGGTAAGAAACGTAAAGGAATACGAAAGCGAAGAATCGGAAAAAGTCCGTAAGAAGGAACTTGCGGAAGATCTCGCCGCGGCCGAAGAATATAACAGGCGTCTTACCGCGAACGCCGCGAAAGTCGCGGGTTTTCCCGAGAGTCTTAAATCCCCCTATGAGGACGGCGAGATAATAGGCACATTAAAAATACCAGAAATATACGCCGAGCTTCCCATAATAATGGGCACTGATAAGAGCGCCCTGTACAGGGGCGCGGGGCTGCTTTACGGTTCGTCGATACCGGTCGGCGGCAAAGGGTGCCACGCCATTCTCACGGGGCACACGGGACTGCCCGCGGCGGCCATGTTTACGAGACTTGATGAGCTTAAAAAGGGAGACATTTTCACTGTCGAAACGTGCGGGAGGACGCTTACGTATAAGGTCGCGGACATAAGCGTGGTGGAGCC
>CAYLRF010000033.1:13649-17859 GCA_964385995.1 uncultured Faecalimonas sp. | reverse complement strand
AACGTGGTGTTCCCCGCGGCCGAGTCGGGACATCCGGTAGTCGCGGAGGCGGAGGAAGCCGGAAGACTTCTTGCGGCTAAGTTAAGGCAGATGCTGCGATAAAGGCGCGGTTCTCACACATTAGATGAAATCGCGAAAAAAGTCGCGCAGCTCACCAATATATGCTATTCGCCAATATATGTTATATTTCCAACGCGGGCACCGGGCTCAGGCTGTGAGCTTAGGCGCCCGTGTTCAGTGTAAAATCAGGCATAAGTCATGCGATAATCATCATTTTTCATAACAGCGCCTTCCTTGCCCATGAAGCGACGACGGCTTCCGATTCCGCCGCGTCGGCTCCGTGAACGGCAAGCCCTTTTCCGAACGTCGCGCCTTTGCATATTTTCTTCAGATCCCGCTCGCAGGAGCCGAGCCAGCTCCCCTCATGTGTCATGACGGCAAGTACTTTTTTGCCGGTGAAGTCGAGTCTTTCAAGCTGCGTAAACATCGCCATGGGATAGGTGCCCCACCAGCAGGGGCCGCAGATAAAGATGTTGTCGTAATCCGCGATGCTGTCAAGGTAGCGTTTAAGATCCGGCCTCGCGTCCTCACGCTGCTGTTTCTTTGCCTCATCCGTACACTCGCGGTAATCGGAGGGATATTCCTTTACCGGCTCGATCTCAAACAAATCGCCTCCCACCGCCTTTCGGATAAATTCGGCCACGATTTTTGTGTTGCCCTTGTCGAGATTTTTCACGGAGCCGTTCACATAGTTTTCACCCTTGCGCGAGTAGTAAATTATTAAATTCGCGGACATTACAGATTCCTCCTTTTAATTGCCGACGGGGCCAACCAGACTCATGCGAAATCAGTGATGTTCATGGCTTTCGTTTCCGCCTTCAAAACTTTCATTGTGCCGCGGGCGAGAAATCTTGCGCCCATTTCCCGGTGGGCGATAAATCTTGCGCTCGTTTTTCATTATTATAACCTAAAAGTGTCGGCAAGTTCAATATTCGGTCGGCTCTTTGGCGGGCCCGGGCCTCCCGGGACGGTCGTCAAAGTAATCGCCCGGTAAGATGCCGGGCGGCAAAGTTGTCCGTGCGGTATAATTGTCAATTTGTCGGGGTAGTGATATACTATATCGCGGCTTGCGGCATGCGCGATACGCCTTGCGACGCACTTTGCCGTCGCTTAAAAAGACGTGTGTGTGAGCGTATTGTTTGCGGTGCGTTCATACGCCGCGACGGCAATCGACGCTTAAAAAGACGCGCGCGGAAGCGTATTGTTTAACGAGGTTTATTGTGCGCCTTACCTATGGTTTTCGCGGGTCTTAAACAGGCTGTGAGTAATCGGGCGACTATTACTGATCGGAGGAGTTTAACGCCATGAAATCATTAGAGGAATATGTGCGAAGTATCCCGGATTTTCCGGAGACAGGTATCATTTTCAGGGATATCACAAGTATTCTGGAGGACCCCGAGGGGCTTCATCTGGCCGTCGATCTGCTTCAAAAGAAGGTGGAGGGGACGGACTTTGAGGTCATAGTGGGACCGGAGTCGCGGGGGTTTATCTTCGGTATGCCGCTCGCGTATAATCTTCGCAAATCATTCGTTCCGGTGCGTAAGGAAGGAAAGCTCCCCTGCGAGACGGTAAAGACCGCGTATGATCTCGAGTACGGAAGCGCCGTCATAGAGATGCATAAAAGCTCCGTGAAACCCGGGCAGAAGGTGGTGATAGTCGACGATCTCATGGCCACGGGAGGCACCATGCAGGCTATCGTGCGCCTTGTGGAAATGCTCGGGGGCGTCGTGGTGAAGATAGTATTTTTAATGGAGCTTGCCGGCTTAAACGGCAGGGAGAAGCTTAAAGGATACGACGTGGATTCGGTGCTGGTTTATCCTGGGAAATAAATAACGGCAGACAATGAGTTTTTCGGACGATTCGGAGAGGGGGTGACGGCAGTGGCTTACGAGAGCAGTTTGGAAAAACCGTATACCGGGCTTGAGACAGTCGACGGCCATGCCGTGATGAACCCCGAGGATTATCAGGATCCCGAGAAACTTTATCAGAGGCTTACGGACAGGATTCGCAAATATCATCCCTCCGACGATATCAGCATGATAGGGAAAGCTTTTGAGACCGCGAAAAGGCTGCACGAGGGTCAGTTCCGTAAATCCGGCGAGCCTTATATCATCCATCCGCTGTGGGTCGGCATTATCCTCGCGGATCTGGAGCTTGACAAAGAGACGATAGCGGCGGGTATCCTTCACGATGTCGTGGAAGATACCGTGATGACGGTTAAGGAGATAGAGGAACTCTTCGGAAGCGACGTGGCGTCACTGGTCGACGGCGTCACAAAGCTGGGCAGACTTTCGTATTCCGCCGATAAGCTTGAGCTTCAGGCGGAGAATCTGCGAAAGATGTTCCTCGCCATGGCGAAGGATATACGGGTCATCCTTATTAAGCTCGCCGACCGCCTGCACAATATGCGAACTCTCGAGTTTATGACTCCGGAGAAGCAGAGGGAGAAAGCCAAGGAGACGATGGATATTTACGCGCCCATCGCCCAGCGGCTCGGCATATCGAGAATAAAGACGGAGCTGGACGATCTGGCGCTTAAATATTACATGCCCGACGTCTTTTACGATCTTGTCCGTCAGGTAAACGAGCGAAAGACAGAGCGGGAGCAGTTCGTCTCTCAAATAGTCGGGGAAGTCTCCGAATATATGAAAGAGGCGAACATAAAGGCGGAGGTTAAGGGACGCGTCAAACATTTCTTCAGCATATACCGGAAGATGGTGAACCAGAACAAGACCGTGGACGAGATTTACGATCTCTTCGCGGTGCGCATCATCGTGGATTCGGTGAAGGACTGTTATGCCGCGCTCGGCGTCATTCATGAAAAATACACGCCTGTCCCGGGACGCTTTAAGGACTTTATAGCGATGCCGAAGCCGAACATGTATCAGTCGCTGCATACGACGCTTATGAGCAGTACGGGGCAGCCTTTTGAGATACAGATTCGCACGGCGGAAATGCATAAGACCGCCGAGTACGGCATAGCCGCGCACTGGAAATACAAGGAGTCACAGGACGGCAAGAAGAATATCGAGACCCGCGAGGAGGAGAAGCTAAGCTGGCTTAGGCAGATCCTTGAGTGGCAGCAGGATACCGACAACCGCGAGTTTTTAAGCCTCCTTAAGGGCGACTTGAATCTCTTCGTGGACGATGTGTACTGCTTCACTCCGAAAGGCGATGTAAAGACACTGCCGAAGGGTTCCACTCCCGTCGATTTCGCGTACGCCATTCACAGCGCCGTCGGCAACCGCATGGTGGGAGCCAGGGTAAACGGAAAACTCGTAAATATCGACTATCAGCTCCAAAACGGGGACAGAGTCGATATATTGACGTCGCAGAACTCGAAGGGCCCCAGCCGTGACTGGCTGAAAATAGTAAAGAGCACGCAGGCCAGAAATAAGATCAACCAGTGGTTTAAAAAAGAGCTTAAGGATGAGAATATCGTACGCGGACGGGACCTTCTTGTTGCTTATTGCAAGGCGAAGGGCCTTACGCTTTCCGATATGCTTAAGCCCGATTACATGCAGGCGGTACAGCAAAAATACGGTTTCAGGGACTGGAACTCGGTACTTGCCACGGTCGGACACGGAGGCCTAAAAGAGGGACAGGTGGTGAACCGTCTCCTCGAGGAATACCAAAGAGACCACAGGGAAGTTTTGGCGGACGAGAAAATCGCCGAGCGCGTGAACGAAGCCGTAAAAACAAGGGCGCGGTTATCAAGATCAAAGACCGGAATCATAGTAAGGGGCATCGACGATATGTCGGTGCGTTTTTCAAAATGCTGCAATCCCGTTCCGGGAGATGAGATAGTGGGATTTGTGACGAGAGGCCGCGGAATGTCCATACACAGGACGGATTGCGTGAATATCATGAACCTCTCCGAGTCCGAGCGCATACGCCTGATAGACGCCGAGTGGGATACGGGTATCACGAAGGAGCGGGGAGAGTATCTTACGGGTGTCACGGTCTATGCCCACAACCGGCAGGGTCTGCTTATGGAGGTATCCAAGGTATTCGCTGACAGCAACATCGACATAGACTCCATAAATACCCGCACGAGCAAGCAGAACGTGGCGACGATGGAGATAAGTTTCCCCGTCGGCGACAGGGACGAACTGAAGCGCCTCGCGGATAAACTCAGGCAGATAAGCGG
>CAYLRF010000033.1:1956-13549 GCA_964385995.1 uncultured Faecalimonas sp. | reverse complement strand
GCACGAGAGGTTAAAGTCTTTAAGACTGCCGGCGCGGGCGCGGGATAAGGATCGCGGAAGGGAAATCCGAATGAAAGGGATAAGAATCAAGCGGTACGTTCTCGGCCATATGTACACGAACTGCTATCTTATAATAAACGAAGCCGCCGGTCAGCTTGCCGTCGCGGATCCGGCGGCCTGCCCGGGAGATATCTTAAAATACGTTAAAGATAGGGGTTACGAGCCGGTCGCCATCCTGCTCACGCACGGACATTTCGACCACATAACGGGAATCGCCGGGTGGGAGAGCGCTTATGACATCCCGGTGTACGCCCATGAGGACGAGGCGGCGCTTCTTGCGGATACGTCGCTTAACATGTCGGAGACATTCGGGCGTCCCGTGACTTACGATAAAGCGTGCCTCTTAAAGGACAGGGAGATAATAAATATAGCGGGAATACGTATCGTCGTCATTCATACCCCGGGGCATACGGCGGGAAGCTGCTGTTACTACCTGGAAGATGAGAGAGCGCTGATCAGCGGGGACACGCTTTTTTATCGCAGTGTCGGGAGGACGGATTTTCCGACGGGGGATGAAGGTAAGCTCTTCGGCTCGATAAGGGGAAGACTTTTTACGCTTCCCGATGAAGTGACGGTTTATCCCGGCCACGGTGACATGACGACTATCGGAGAAGAGAAGGCGTGGATGTCATAAGACGGCTTTCGGCCCGCGTGGTTTAAAAAAGCGCGAGACTTACCGCTTAAAAAAACGCGTCCTGCGCGGCGCAGAACAAGGAAGGCTTAAAAAGAAGTCATGGATTTAATAAAAACTCCCGTTACGGGCATGAGAGACATACTTCCCGAGGAGATGGAGATAAGGGAGCGCTTGCTTAAGATCATAAAGGATACTTATCTTTCGTTCGGCTTTACGCTCATCGAGACGCCCTCAGTAGAGCATATCGAAAATCTCTTAAGTAAGCAGGGCGGCGACAATGAGAAGCTTATATTTAAGATATTAAAACGCGGGGAGAAGCTTAAGGCGGCGCGCGCGGATGCCGATCCGGACACTTTGGCGGACTGCGGTCTGCGCTACGATCTCACGCTGCCTCTCGCGAGATATTACGCCGCGCACGCAAGCGAGCTTCCATCGCCCTTTAAGGCGCTGCAGACGGGAAATGTATGGAGAGCCGACAGACCCCAAAAAGGGCGCTTCAGAGAGTTTACACAATGCGATATAGACATCATAGGGGAACCCGGGATTTTAGCGGAGAGCGAGCTTATCCTCGCCACGTCGTCGGCGCTTTCGAAGATGGGATTTACCGGCTTTCGAGTATATATAAACGACAGGGACATCCTTCGGGCCATGGCGAGAAAAAGCGGCTTCAGGGAAGAGGATTTCGACGACGTTTTCATCATACTTGACAAGACGGATAAGATAGAAGATGAGGAGGCCGTAAGGCAGATAGCCGAAATCGGTCCGTATGATAAGGACGCTGTCAGGGCCTACCTTGACATGTTCGGGCGGATGGGAAGTGGCCCCGATGCCTTAAGATACTGCCGCGATGAGCTCGCGGGATTTTGCGGTACCGGCGCGATCGACAGACTGGATGGCATTATCAAGCGGGTTACGGCGGCGAAGGACGCGGACTATGAGGTGGTATTTGATCCTACTCTCGTAAGAGGCCAGTCGTACTATACTTCGACGATTTTCGAGATTCGTTTGGAGGACGGCGGCTTATCGGTGGCGGGAGGCGGACGCTACGATAAGATGATCGAAAGATTTACCGGACAGCCGACGCCCGCGTGCGGTTTTTCCATAGGCTTTGAGCGTATCGTCATGCGGATTCTGGAAGACAAAGGTCTTCCGGCGTCAAACAGCGTGAAGAAGGCGTATCTGCTCGAAAAGGGACTTACGGACGCTGAGGTCGCGGACGCGCTCGGGCGTGCTGCCATAGAGCGCGAAGCGGGGCGCCGGGTGCTGGTCGTGAACATGAAGAAAAATAAGAAATTTCAAAAGGAACAGCTCGCCGCCCGGGGGTATGACGATATAGAAGAAATATTCAGTTCAAAATAGGAGACCGACATGTCAGAATCAATGAAGGGCCTTAAAAGAAGTCACATGTGCGGCGAGGTCAGAAAAAGCGACGCGGGAAGCACGGTGACCCTCATGGGCTGGGTTCAAAAATGCCGCAATAAGGGCGGCATAATTTTTGTGGATCTTCGCGACCGCTCCGGCGTGATCCAGCTCATTTTCGAGAACGGAGCGGCAAGTGACGAAGATTTCGCGAAGGCCGCGAGGCTTAAAAGCGAGTATGTCATCGCCGCTGTGGGAGAAGTCGCCCTCCGCTCGGGCGCGGTCAATGAGAAGATGGCGACGGGAGAAATCGAGGTGCGGGTAAATCACCTTCGTATTCTTTCGGAGGCCGAGACGCCGCCGTTTCCCATAGAGGAGGGCATAAAGACAAAGGAAGAGCTGAGGCTTAAGTACCGTTATCTGGACCTGAGGCGCCCGGATTTGCAAAGAAATCTCATGTTAAGAAGCAGGGTAGCGGCCGTCACGAGGCGCTTTCTTAACGACGAGGGATTTTTGGAGATTGAGACGCCGGTTTTAATCGGCAGCACTCCCGAGGGCGCGAGAGATTATCTGGTTCCCAGCCGCGTCCATCAGGGATGTTTTTACGCGCTGCCGCAGTCGCCTCAGCTTTATAAGCAGCTTCTCATGTGCGCGGGATATGACAGATATTTTCAGATCGCGAAGTGTTTCCGCGACGAGGATCTTCGGGCGGACAGGCAGCCTGAATTTACGCAGATAGACATGGAGCTTTCGTTTTCGGATGTGGAGGACGTGATAGATGTAAATGAAAGACTCATCGCCGCGCTGTTCAAGGAGATTCTCGGAATGGACGTTGCGCTTCCCATCCCGAGAATCACATGGCGGGAGGCGATGGATCGCTTCGGCTCGGATAAGCCGGACATGAGATTCGGGATGGAGCTTTCCGACATATCGGACATCGTCGCGGACTGCGATTTCGCGGTTTTTCGGGACGCCGTAAAAAGCGGCGGAAGTGTCCGCGGGATAAACGCCAAGGGTATGGGGCGGATGCCGAGAAAGAAGATTGATAAGCTTACGGATCTCGCGAAAGACTTCGGCGCGAAAGGTCTTTGCCATGTCATAATCGCGGATGACGGACAAATAAAGTCGCCCATAGCGAAATTTATCGGGGATGATTTATTAAATGACATAATAAAGGCGATGGACGGAAAGGCGGGAGATCTCCTGCTTTTCGCGGCCGATAAGGATAAGATCGTGTGGGACGTTCTCGGAAACATCCGTCTTTACCTCGCCGATGAGAACGGTCTCAGAGACGAAAACGCGTACAAATTCGTCTGGGTGACGCAGTTTCCCCTTCTCGAGTGGAGCGAAGAGCTCGGGCGGTATCAGGCCATGCACCACCCCTTCACATCCCCGATGGACGAGGATCTTCCTCTTTTGGATACGGATCCCGGGAAAGTGCGGGCGAAGGCTTATGACATCGTCCTAAACGGCACGGAACTGGGCGGCGGGAGCGTGCGTATATTCGATACTAAGCTGCAGGAGAAAATGTTCGAGGTCATAGGCTTCACGAAAGAGGAGGCGGCCGAGAGGTTCGGCTTTCTCATGGAGGCGTTCAGGTACGGCGTGCCGCCGCACGCGGGACTTGCCTACGGGCTTGACAGGCTCGTCATGCTGATGGCGGGTGCGGACAGCATAAGGGACGTGATAGCGTTTCCGAAAGTGAAGGACGCGTCCTGTTTGATGACAAAGGCGCCGGCGCCGGTCACGAAGCTTCAGCTTGACGAGCTGGGTATCGCGGTAAAGGCGGATGTTTCGGATTCATAAAAAACGAAGGATGTGGTCAGTTTATGAGTGTTAAAGTCATAGCGGACAGCACGTGCGATCTCTCGGAGGAGCTGCTTAAAAGATACGACATAGACATCATTCCGCTTCACATAGTGCTGGATGATAAGGAATACCGCGACGGCGATGAGATTACGCCCGATGAGATCTATAAGTGGGCGGAGAAGAACAGGACCGTCCCGAAGACGTCGGCCGCTTCCGTGGAGGATGTGAAGGAGACTCTCGCCAAATACGCCGGCTCCTGTGACGAGATGATCTTATTTGCCATTTCCGAAAAGATGTCATCCACAGTCAGAGTCATGAGACTCGCGGCGGAGGATATGAATCTCGCCGATCGGGTGCATGTCGTGGATACCGCGAATCTTTCATCGGGCGGCGGTCATCTGGTGATCGAGGCTGCCATCATGGCGGCGCAGGGTAAATCGGCCGGGGAAATCGTGCCGTATATCGAAAAACTTCGCCCCAGGGTACGGGCGAGCTTTGTGGTTGACACGCTTACCTATCTTCACAGAGGAGGAAGGTGCGGCAGCGTGACCGCACTTGTGGGCACGGCGCTTACCATTCACCCGAAGATACTGGTGAAGGACGGAGAGATGGATACCGGACGCAAGTATCGCGGAAGGCTCGACAAAGCGATAATGCAGTATGTGGCGGATATGAAACCGCAGCTTACGGCGGCGAAAAAGGACAGGGTGTTTATCACACACTCCGGCTGCGATCAGGCCATTGTGGACGCCGTATACGCCTATATCAAAGAGCTTTCGTATTTCGATGAGATACTGGTCACGAGAGCTGGCGGAGTGATATCAAGTCACTGCGGCCCCGGTACGCTGGGCGTGCTGTATATCGAGGGAGAGAAGTAGCGGCGGACGGCTCTTTCGATGGTCAAGGCCCGAGGCGAAACGGTTCCGACTTGAGCGGGCGCCGCGCCGCGCCGAGGGAGTCTTACGGGTGAGAAACGCGCGGCGGGCGGCGTCAGGAAGATTTGATTTAGCGGAAAGGATGAGCGTATATGCTTAAGACCTTGCTTAAAGAGGTCAAAGAATATAAGAAAGCCTCGATCGCCACTCCGCTCTTTATGATCGCGGAAGTGGCGATGGAAATGTTTATACCTCTTCTCATGTCCTCCATCATCGACGAGGGCGTGGGCGCCGAAGGAAGCGGAGGCAATATGCCGCACATCTATAAGACCGGGGCGGTTATGCTGGTCGCGGCCGTCCTCGGTCTTTTGGCGGGCATGGCGGGCGGAAAATACGGCGCGAAAGCTTCCACCGGTTTCGCGAAAAACTTAAGGACGGCGGTATTTGATCATATCCAGACTTTCTCGTTCGCGAACATAGATAAGTTCAGCACGGCGGGACTCGTGACCAGACTTACGACGGATATCACGAACATCCAGAACGCCTACCAGATGACGCTGCGCATGTTCGTGAGATCCCCGGTCAGCCTGATATGCGCGATGGCGATGTCATTTTACATAAATAAAAAGCTTGCTCTTGTTTACCTTGTCGCGGTGATCGTGCTGGGGACGGCCCTTTCGTTTATCATGGTGCACGCTACCAAATATTTCCGTCAGGCGTTTCCGAAGTATGACGAGATGAACGCAAACGTTCAGGAAAACGTCACCGCGGTGCGCGTGGTAAAAGCTTATGTCCGCGAGGACGAGGAGATAAGTAAGTTTAAGAAAACCAGTGAGAATATTTATAAGATTTTCGTGAAGGCGGAGAAAAATATCGTCTACAACTCCCCCATAATGCAGTTTACCGTATACAGCTGCATTCTTCTCATAAGCTGGCTGGGCGCGAAGATGATAGTCTCCGACACGCTTACTACCGGAAATCTCATGAGTCTTCTGGCTTACTGCATGAATATTCTCTCGAATCTTATGATGCTTTCGATGGTATTTGTAACGCTCACCATGAGTATGGCGAGCGCGAGGCGTGTTTATGAGGTTCTGTCGGAAGAAAGCGACATCACCAATCCCGAAAATCCCGTTTATGAGGTAAAGGACGGGAGCGTGGAATTTAAAAACGTGAATTTCGCTTATAAGAAAGACGCTCAGGGGTTTGTGTTAAAAGACATCAATTTAAGCATAAAGTCAGGCGAGACCGTCGGAATCATGGGCGGCACGGGAAGCGCGAAAAGCAGCCTCGTAAATCTCATAAGCCGCCTATACGATGTTTCGGAAGGGCAGGTGCTGGTAGGCGGCAGGGACGTCAGGGAATACGACATCGAGACGCTTCGAAACAACGTGTCGGTGGTGCTGCAGACAAACGTGCTCTTTTCAGGCACAGTGCTGGATAACCTTCGCTGGGGAGATCAAAACGCCACTTTGGAGGAGTGCGAAGAAGCCTGTGAGACGGCGCACGCCGACGAGTTCATAAAAAAAATGCCCGACGGATACAATACCCGCATAGAGCAGGGAGGCGCCAATGTGTCGGGCGGCCAGAAACAGCGACTTTGCATAGCGAGGGCACTGCTTAAGAAACCGAAGATCCTGATACTTGACGACAGCACCAGCGCCGTCGATACCGCTACCGACGCGGGGATAAGAAAGGCGTTCGCCGAGAAGATACCGAATATCACGAAACTTATCATTTCGCAGCGCGTGCTGAGTCTACAAAACGCGGATCGCATTATCGTCATGGATAACGGCCGTGTGGATGATTTCGGGACGCATGAGGAGCTTTTAAGCAGAAATAAGATTTACCGCGAGGTCTATGAGTCGCAGACAAAAGGCGGCGGCGATTTCGATGAGAAGGCGGGTGATTAGGATATGCCTGGACCTATGGGAAGAGTGCCACGGGGCGTGAAGCCTCAGGTTAAAAACCCGGGCAAGATATTTAAGCGTCTCATGAGTTACATCATGAGCAGATATAAATGGCACTACGTGGCGGTGGTCACGCTCATCTGCGTCGGAGTCCTCGCGAACGTGCAGGGCACTTTGTTTCAAAAGAGACTGATCGACGATTACATAAAGCCGCTGCTTTACGCGGATCAGCCCGATTTTACTCCGCTTCTTACGGCCATAGTGAAGGTCGCGGGATTTTACCTCATAGGGGTTATCTCCACCTACGCTTATAACCGCATTATGATAAATGTCACGCAGGGCGTGTTAAGGGATTTAAGAAACGACATGTTCACTCATATGCAGCGGCTGCCGATCAAATATTTCGACACGCACTCGCACGGCGATATCATGTCCGTATATACGAACGACATCGACACGCTCCGTCAGGTGGTAAGCCAGAGCATACCGCAGCTGGTAAACAGCTCTGTCACCATAGTGAGCGTCCTTGTAAGCATGTTTTACCTTAGCGTGCCGCTTACCCTCGTGACGCTGTTTATGGTGGCGATCATGCTGAAGACGTCGCAGAAGGTGGCGGGCAAAAGCGGCGGTTATTTTATGGAGCAGCAAAAAAATCTCGGCCGGGTAAACGGATTCATCGAGGAAATGATGAACGGGCAGAAAGTGGTGAAGGTATTTTGCCATGAGGAAGCGAACAAGGAAGAATTCGCGAAGTTAAACGAGGCCTTAAGAGACAGCTCGGACAAGGCGAATACTTTCGCGAATATATTGGGGCCCATAAACGCGCAGATGGGTAATTTAAGCTATGTCGTCTGCGCCATAGTAGGGGGTATGCTCGCCATAGGAAATGTGTGGGGATTCACGCTCGGGAGCCTCGCGAGCTTCCTGCAGTTTAACAAGAGCTTTAACATGCCGATTAACCAGATAAGCCAGCAGATAAACGCCGTCGTCATGGCGCTCGCGGGAGCCGAGAGGATATTTAACATCCTGGACGAAAAACAGGAGGTGGACGACGGGCACATAACCCTCGTGAACGTAAAGCGTGAGAATGACACTCTCGTCGAGACGGATGAAAGAACCGGCATGTGGGCGTGGAAGGACGCGCGAAGCGGAAAGAAGCCGGTTTACGTGGAACTTAAGGGCGACGTGGTGTTTGACGGCGTCGATTTCGGATACTCCGATGACAAGATGGTACTGCACGACATCAGACTTTACGCGACACCCGGACAAAAGATCGCCTTCGTCGGATCCACGGGCGCGGGAAAGACCACTATAACGAATCTCATCAACCGCTTCTATGACATACAGGACGGGAAAATACGCTATGACGGTATAGATATAAATGAGATCAAAAAGGACGACTTAAGAAGGTCGCTCGGCATCGTGCTGCAGGATACGCACCTTTTTACGGGCACCGTAAAAGATAACATAAGATACGGCAAGCTAAGCGCTACCGACGAAGAGGTGATTAACGCCGCGAAGCTCGCGAACGCCGACGGATTCATACGAAGCCTTCCTCAAGGGTATGACACGGTGCTTACAGGCGACGGCTCCAATTTAAGCCAGGGGCAAAGACAGCTTCTTTCCATCGCGAGGGCGGCGGTCGCGGATCCTCCCGTACTCATACTTGACGAAGCCACAAGCTCCATAGACACGAGGACGGAGCGCATAGTCCAGGACGGCATGGATAAACTTATGCACGGAAGAACCACCTTCGTCATAGCGCACAGGCTGTCCACTGTGCGCAACGCCGACTGTATCATGGTGCTGGAAAACGGCGAGATCATAGAGCGCGGCACGCATGAGCAGCTGATTGAGGAAAAGGGCAGGTATTACAGGTTATATACGGGAAACTCGATCGCGGGGTAATTTCATATAAGCCGCGCTTACATTCGGCACGTCCGCGTTTAAACACTTGACAAAACCGCCGTTTTTACGTGGAGGGAGCGCCGGGAAAGAGGCAGATATTTAAGCACATGAACTGGCATAAATTTCGCATACGGACTTTGCCGCAGGCGGAGGAAGCGGTCTGCGCCATGCTTAACGGGCTCGGGATAGAAAGCGTCCAGATCGAGGATGATCTTCCGTTAAGCGAAAGTGACGCCGCGCGGATGTTCGTGGATATACCTCCGGTTACCGGAGGAGGCGGCTTTGCATACGTCACTTTTTATACCGGTGAGGATGAGGACGCGGGCGCCGTTCGGGAGCGGGTCAGGGAGGGATTAAACCTGCTTCGCGGCGTTACGGATATCGGGGACGGAACCGTCACGGAATCGGAGACGGCGGATGAGGACTGGGCTAATAACTGGAAACGGTATTTTCACAAATTCACTGTCAGAGACGTAACCGTCATACCTTCGTGGGAAAAAGACGAGTCCGAAAGAAATGGTAATCTTACGCTTTACATAGACCCCGGGAGCGCGTTCGGCACCGGAAAGCACGAGACGACGCAGCTTTGTATGCGCTCGATCCGCGGGAATGTATCGGGCGGGGAAAGGATGCTTGATATCGGATGCGGAAGCGGGATACTGGGGCTCCTTGCCGTGAAATCAAACGCGAGGCACGTGGATTTTGTCGATATCGACCCCGCTGTCCGTGACGCCGTCGCGAAAAACATGGCCGCAAACGGCGTTTCAGAGGATAAGTACGATGTCTTTATCTGCGACATGACGGACGAGAGAGCGATTCCGCAGGAAATTGCCCGCGAAAAATATGACATCGTGACGGCGAACATCCTGGCGGAAGTATTGTTAAAGCTCATGCCGCGGGCTTCGCGTCTCGTAAAAAGCGGGGGCTTATATATCACATCCGGCATCCTAAACGAAAAGGCAAAGAGGATAGAGGAGGCCATGCGCGAAGCGGGATTTGAAGACATTAAGACAGAGACTGAAGGCGAGTGGTCGCGCGTTACGGGAAGGAAGATATGACGCGGATTTTTCATAAAGTTCCGAAACTCGAAAGAGCGTGATACCGTCAGAAGTCTCGCGGCAGTTTGCTTACGGAAGGTTATGCCGCGAAACGCGGGATGTGAGCGATAATGCATCAATTTTTCATAACAAGTGACAAAGTCCGTGACGGACGGGTCGTGATAGAAGGATCCGACGTCTCGCACATAAAAAACGTGCTTCGGATGAAGCCGGGAGATGAGATACGCGTCTGCGACGGAATAAGCAGACGGTTTCTGTGCGAGATCAAAAGTATCGGTACGGACAAAGTGACGGCGGACATACTGAGAGAGGAAGAGCCGCGCGGGGAGCTTCCCTTGAATATATATCTTTTTCAGGGCCTTCCAAAAGGCGATAAGATGGATTTTATCATCCAAAAAGCCGTGGAGCTTGGCGCGCGCGGGATCATTCCCGTACGGACCGAAAGATCCGTGATAAGGATGGAGGCGAACGCTTTCGCGAAGAAACAGGCAAGATGGCAGCGTATCGCCGAGAGCGCGGCGAAACAGTCGGGAAGAGACATCATTCCCGCTGTTTCAGGAATAATGACGTTCGCCGAGGCGATTAAAGAAGCTTTGCGTCTCGATGTGATTCTTATGCCGTATGAGCTCGCGTCCGACATGAAAAGCACGAGAGAGGTTTTGAACGCCATTACACCCGGTCAGTCGATCGGAGTTTTTATCGGACCGGAGGGAGGTTTTGACGCGGATGAGGCGGCGCTTGCAAAAGAAGCGGGCGCGAGACTTATCACGCTCGGGAAAAGGATACTTCGAACTGAGACGGCGCCCCTTGCCGTCCTTTCGGTTCTGATGTATCTGCTGGAAGATTAGCGGCAAACGGGAGAGATAGGATGGAAATATATCTTGACAACGCGGCCACGACGAGGTGTTACGACAGCGTGGCGGATGTCATGAGACAGGCCCTTCTTTATGATTACGGCAATCCCTCGTCTCTTCATGAGAAAGGCTTCGGGGCCGAACGCGTGGTAAAGGACTCGGCGAAGGTACTCGCGGATATTTTAAAAGTTTCGGAAGACGAGATATATTTCACGTCGGGAGGAACCGAAAGCGACAATCTGGCGATAGAAGGCTGCGCGAGAGCGGCGATACGCTCGGGAAAACATATTATCACGTCGTCGGTGGAACATCCCGCCGTGACGGAGACGGCGCGTCACCTTGAAAAGGAGGGATTTCGGGTATCATATATCCCGGTGGACAGATACGGGATATTGGACCTTGACGCTCTTAAGGAAGCGATTTGCGACGATACCGTTCTCGTCTCAGTCATGCATGTGAATAACGAGATAGGTTCCGTGCAGCCGATTGAGGAGACCTCGCGCATCGTAAAGGGCCGCTGCCCCGACATATTATTTCACGTGGACGCGGTGCAAAGCTTTTGCAAATACCGGGTATTTCCCAAACGCGCGGGGATAGATCTTCTTTCCGTAAGCGGTCATAAGATCCACGGGCCGAAGGGCGTGGGAGCGCTGTACGTCGATTCGAGGGTGAAATGTCGCCCTTTAATCCACGGCGGCGGGCAGCAAAAAGGACTGCGCTCCGGCACGGAGAATGTCCCCGGTATCGCGGGACTTGCCGAGGCCGCGGCGCGTTCATATACGGATCTTGAGGAAAAGACGGCGAAAATGCGGCGCCTTAAAAATTATTTCATCGGGCGTGTTCTTCAAATCCCGGATACGAAGGCGCACGGTTATAAAGAAGGGTGTGACGCGCCGGGGATAGTAAGCGTGGGTTTTGCCGGCGTTCCGGCGGAGACGCTTCTTCACGCGCTCGAGGAAAGAGGGATATACGTCTCGTCGGGGTCGGCGTGTTCATCACATCACCCCGGTGTCAGCGCGGTGCTAAAGGCCATAAAGGCAGAGGATAAATATTTAAAGTCGACTCTTCGCTTCAGTCTGTCGGAATTTACGACGAAGCAAGATCTGGATACGACCCTGGACGCGCT
>CAYLRF010000033.1:0-1856 GCA_964385995.1 uncultured Faecalimonas sp. | reverse complement strand
GCGCGAGGATATCGTATGAGCAAATATGTCAAAACGCGATGATATCGGATCGCTGATATGTCAAAGCGCGAAGGTATCGGACGCAGATATGCCAAAATGCGAAGATATCGTATGAGCGCAGACGTCGGGAAATAAAACGTGATCCGGGGATTTCACGAAGCGAAGTTATACAAGCGCCGGGAGAGCGCAGAAGATGAGCCGATCATTTCTTATCAAATACGGTGAGATAGGCGTAAAGGGAAAAAATCGCCATTTATTCGTGGAAGCGCTTGTAAATCAGATAAGGTACGCTCTCGAAAGGACGGGCGGCACTTTTGATGTTTACGGCCGTTCGGGCAGGATCTATGTCGAATGTAATGATGACTGCGATTACGAGGATACGGTGCGCGCGTTAAAACATGTGTTCGGCATAGTCGGTATTTGTCCCATGAGGCGCACGGACGATAAAAGTATCGAAAACCTCCGGCGCGAGGCGGCGGCGTATATGAGACGCGTCTGCGGCGACGATAAACTCACGTTTAAAGTCGAGGCCAGACGGAGCGATAAAAGCTATCCGTTAAATTCCATGGAGGTGGCGGCCGATTTGGGAGGGGCGGTATTGGAGGCCTGTCCCGGTCTTAAGGTCGACGTGCATCATCCGGATGTAAGGCTTTTTGTGGAAATAAGAGAGCGGGTTTATTTTTATTCGGAGACAATACCGGGGGCGCAAGGTATGCCGCTCGGGACCGGCGGGAAGGCCATGCTTCTTCTCTCCGGAGGGATAGACAGCCCCGTGGCCGGATATATGATGGCGAAGAGGGGAGTACAGATAGAGGCCGTTTATTTTCACGCGCCGCCGTATACGAGTGAGCGCGCGAAACAGAAGGTCATCGATCTCGCGAAGAAACTGTCGCTCTACGCCGGGACGATACGTCTGCGCGTGGTGAATTTCACGGCCATTCAGCTTGCCATTTACGATAAATGCCCGCATGACGAACTCACCGTTATCATGCGGCGCTACATGATGAGGATAGCCGAACATTTCGCGAAAGAGGATAATTGCCTGGGCACAGTCACGGGAGAGAGCATAGGTCAGGTGGCAAGCCAGACCATGCAAAGTCTCGCCGCCACGGGAGACGTATGCGACCTTCAGATTTACAGGCCGCTTGTCGGATTCGATAAACAGGAAATAGTAGCTCTGGCGGAAAAGATCGGTACTTTCGAGACTTCGATACAGCCCTTTGAGGACTGCTGCACCGTTTTCGTCGCGAAGCACCCCGTGACCAAGCCGAACATAAACGCCATAAGGCGTTCGGAGGCGCGGCTCGGAGGAGATATAAAAGATCTGATGGACGAGGCGGTAAAAACAGCCGAGATAATGGAGATTGAAGCCTGATGTCATCAAACTATATAAGAGGAGAGAGCATCGGTTATCCTGTCGGCTTCGATGTCGTCGGCGTGTATGTTGAGCGTGATGGATTTGGAAAGATCCAGACTAAAGATGCCCATGATGGATTTGGCGTCGATTACGTACCTTCCGGAGACGAGATCGAAATCATAATCGTATTTGCTGATGGTGTTGACGAAGGATTTGACCTTGTCGATGGAATTTAAGGAAATGTTCACAGACTTCATGCTTACCTCTTTTCCGACGCACCCGGTGCGTCAAATACTTACTTTAAACTTCAAACGCGAGCCCTGAAAGATCGTGACGCCGCGACTCGTTAACTTCGACGGGATCTTCAATGCGTCGGGGATTTTAACGCACCATCGGATCCGGCGCTTAAACCTACCTTCAGGCCACGCCGTCCGCTCTTAATATTAAGTTGAAAGGAGCCGAAAGTCAAGGCGTTTCGAAAGCGGGACATATAGGCCGC
>CAYLRF010000032.1:17236-19847 GCA_964385995.1 uncultured Faecalimonas sp. | reverse complement strand
CGCTTCACAGGGTACGTCACTGTAAATAAGCGCCATGTCGTCCCTGCCCTCATACTTAATTCCGGCGGCCGCCCCTGACGCGTAAAAACCCTTCGGGGCGGTCACTCCGCCCGGTATTCTTTTCACGTGATATCCGTTTGCCGTTTCCGATTTTTCCTTCGTTCCCATAATTTCCTTTCTCTTCTTTCCTCGTTTCCGGCCTTTATATTTACGCTACGCGTTAAACGCGGTCGTGTTCCGTTTCCCGACACATGCGATACGAACACAGAGACTTTATATCTACGCGTTAAACGCGGTCGTGTTTTCCGCATTTAACGTGAGGTCGTAGTAATTTATGTCGCGTCTCATCTCCCAGCCTATTTCCTTCCAGAAGGCATTTCCGATGTCATTGTCCGTAAATGCGACGAGTGAGACCTTGCTGATCTTCTCCGCCTCAAGCGCGCTGACGGCGGCGAGAACCATGCTTTTGCCTATTCCTCTCTTTCGATACTCCTCGGCCACGCATACGTGATAAAGGCAGCCTCTTCGCCCGTCGTGCCCGCACAGGATACTTCCCACTATCTTTCCGTCCTCTACGGCGACCACGCTGGTCTTCGGATTTCTCTCTAAGAAACGCCTTATGCCCTCCCTCGAATCATCCACGCTCCTTATTGCGAAGCCCTTTATTCCAAGCCAGAGGGCCCGTACCTCATCGTAATCATCCTTAGTCATTGTCCTGATCATGAAATCCCGCCCCCTGCTTATGTGCCTCTATGTACCCTTTATGTACCCTTTACGTACCTTCTATGTACCTTACGCGTACCATATGTGTCAGGTAATTGTCGGCACTGATCTTATTCCCTTTATAACGGTCTCGGCGCGAAAAGTGATATTACTGTTCGTTGACGCTGCGCACTTGGTGAGTACTGTCCCATATTCGGATTTTACAGAGACTTTCCTGCTTCATCCTTATATTGTGGCGAGCAGAAAGCCCACTTCTCCCACCTGAATGTGAATCTGTCGTGTTTCAAGGGCCTTTGCTCTGATATCGTATTTCATCCGCATACTGAGGCAAGGTGAACGAACCCTTTGACCCGCCGGAACACGCCACCGACATTCAAACCTGTCGTGAGTCAGGCTCTTTAGCTCTGACAGCATAAAATGATGTTGGAATAAAACGCTGCCTGGATAAAACGCCATCAGCATAAAAAGTGATGTCACGGTTGTCCGACGCTGCGTGCCCCACGGCTCCCGTCCAATGTTCGGATTTCGCGAAAATCCCCGCGCGTCCGGAACCACACCTCGTCCTACGGGAACATCGGGGCCATGCCGATGCCCTCAGCCTCATCCAGTCCGAACATGATGTTCATGTTTTGAACCGCCTGTCCGGCCGCGCCCTTTATGAGATTGTCCAAGGCTCCCATCATGATGACCCTGCCCGTGCGTCCGTCGACGACATATCCTATATCTACGTAATTACTTGCCTCTACCCATCTTGTCTCGGGGCATACTCCCTCTCCCAAAAGTCGGATGAATCTCTCATCCCCGTAATATTTCTCATAAGCCTCCCGAATATTCTCACCGGTAACGCCCTCTTTAAGGGAAGCGTAAGCCGTGACGAGTATCCCTCTGTTAAACGGCGCGAGATGAGGCGTGAAACTAAGTCTTACGTCCTCTCCCGAAGCGTAGGAGAGCTGTTCCTCGATCTCGGGAGTATGCCTGTGCGAGGCAACTTTGTAAGCCTTGACATTCTCGTTTATCTCACAGAAAAGATTTTCCGTCTTCGCTCCCCTGCCCGCGCCCGACGCTCCGGATATGGCGTCTATGACAAGACTTTTCATATCTATGAGTTTTTCCTTCGCGAGCGGATAAACAGTGAGGATGGAGCATGTCGTATAACACCCCGGGTTCGCCACGAGACGGGCGCCCTTCACATCGCTCCTGTTGATCTCGCACAGCCCGTAAACAGCCTCCGGCAAAAACTTTGGACTTTCGTGCTTTATCCCGTACCACTTCTCATACACCGAGACGTCCTTCAGCCTGAAATCCGCGCTTAAGTCGATGATTCTCGTCTTTCGCAGGATATCTTCACTCACCATCGACGAACACAGTCCCTGCGGCGTCGCGGTAAATATTACGTCGGCTTCATTTGCCAAGGCCGCGATATCATCCTCTTTACATACATCACCCGTTACGCCCGACATGTTCGGATAAACTTTAGCGTAGCTTTGACCGACGTAGCTTTTCGATCCGAGCCATATAACCTTGACGTCCTTATGTCCCGATAATATCCTTACCAGCTCGCCTCCCGCGTATCCGGTAGATCCGATGATTCCCGCTTTTATCATCCTTACAAACTCCTTTTACTTTTATAGCCCGCCTGACACCGACCCCTTAATGACACCGTCTTGAATTTCGGGATTTGCGCCGTTCGCGGCAGGCCGCGTGACCTTAACCTCTAAAAAGGGAAAGCTGCTATCGCCTCCGCGTCCCTTAAGTCAGTCGCAGGCTCTCCCGCGTCTTTTTTGCGAACCTCATAAATCCGCATAATAATACATTGAAAATGAATAAAATGCAAGGGATTTGCAAATTTCGCTTGATTTTATGCAAAAACAAGTCTATAGTATGCACG
>CAYLRF010000032.1:10289-17136 GCA_964385995.1 uncultured Faecalimonas sp. | reverse complement strand
GATATCACGGATGAGTTCTGCGACGATTTTATCATGCCGTGCGTGCAGGCGGGCGCCGTTTATGAAAATAAATACCTGCTCGGAACATCCATGGCGCGTCCCGTCATAGCAAAAAAATTAGTGGAAATCGCGAGAAAGGAAGGCGCGACGGCGATCTGCCACGGCGCGACGGGAAAGGGTAACGATCAGATACGTTTCGAGCTTTCCATCAAGGCTCTGGCCCCCGACCTTAAGATCATAGCTCCCTGGAGAATGACGGATAAATGGACCATGCAGTCACGCGAGGACGAAATCGAATATTGCAAGGCTCACGGCATTACTCTTCCTTTTGACGCAAGTCACAGCTACAGCCGCGACCGCAACCTGTGGCACATAAGCCACGAGGGGCTGGAGCTTGAGGATCCGGCGAACGAGCCGAATTACGAACATCTGCTCGTGCTCGGCGTGACGCCCGAGAAGGCACCCGATGAAGGCGAGTATATCACGATGTCTTTTGAAAGCGGCGTGCCCGTCTCTTTAAACGGAGAGAAAATGAAAGTCTCGGATATCATAAGGAAGCTGAACGCGCTTGGCGGAAAACACGGAATCGGTATAGTGGACATCGTGGAAAATCGCGTCGTCGGCATGAAATCGCGCGGCGTATATGAGACACCCGGCGGAACCATCCTCATGGAGGCTCACAGGCAGCTGGAGGAACTCATCCTCGATCGCGAGACTTTGGAAATGAAAAAGGAACTCGGCAGCAGATTCGCTCAGATCGTCTATGAGGGCAAATGGTTCACACCGCTTCGCGAGGCGATCCAGTCTTTCGTCTCGTCCACGCAAAAGTACGTGACGGGCACCGTGAAAATGAAGCTCTATAAGGGCAATATCATAAAGGCCGGGACGACGTCCCCCTACTCACTTTACGATAAATCTCTCGCGAGCTTCACGACAGGCGAACTCTATGATCATCATGACGCGGACGGCTTCATAACATTATTCGGACTTCCGCTTAAGGTAAGAGCGATAAAACTCGCGGACGCCGAGTCAAAGCTCTCAGACTGATCGACTTCACAAAGGGTTTTGTCCGCGAGGCGACTTCGCCCTTACGCCTCCTTCCGTGAAGTATATGATTTTATCGCAGATCTCGAAGGCCTTTTTCCTGTGCGTTACGATGATGACCGTCTTATCCGTCATGCTCTTTAAGTTTGCGAGCACGCGGCTTTCGGTTTCTTCATCGAGCGCACCGGTGGCCTCGTCGAGAAGAAGGATCGGCCTTTTCGAAAACACCGCTCTCGCGATGGCGAGCCTTTGCATCTGGCCTTCCGATATGCCCTGACCCTTTTCTCCCAGGACAGTATCCGTACCCTCATCAAGCCCGTTTACGAAATCATAAGCGCACGCTATTCGAAGCGCCTTTTCTATCGCTTTATCGTCCCGCGCGCGGCTCTTATCCGCGAAGGTCACGATCTCACGTATGGTGCCGCTTAAGAGATAATTTCCTTGCGGAACATAAGCGAAAAGTCTCCTAAAAGACGCGTCGATTCGCTTTTCACCGCTTTTCCCCTCGATCACGCACTCGCCCTCATCCGGATCGTAGAGACCCAAAATGAGCTTTAAAACGGTCGATTTTCCGCAGCCCGATTCCCCCGCGAACGCCGTATAATCGCCTTTTTTAACGCTGAGACAAAGATCCTTTAGCGCCAATGTCCGATCCGCGCGTTCCTCCCCGGAAGGATAAGTAAATGTCACATGCCTGAAGTCGATTCCGATAAACTCATCGCGGTAATATTTTTCCGCTTCGCCCGCGGTAAGTGACTCTCCCCGACAGTCGTCCTCATACTTCTCGGCGTCCATAAGCCGCTCCGCGCTCGCAATCATGGCGTAATATCTGGGCAGATATCCCGTGATGTTCGCTAGCGGCGACTGTATCTGACCCACAAGCTGCAAAATGGCGGTAAATGTCCCGTACGTGACACGTCCGTTCAAAATACCGTATCCGCAATAAATCACACCCCCTATAAGATAGACGGCATTCATCGCCACGGAAAACCCTAAGTTCGCGGCGTTTGAGAATACGGCTCTTTTCATCCGCGCTCTCTTATGAGCCGCCATCTTCTCATCCGCTTTTTTCTCGCTGTCTTTTTCGGCGGAAAATGCCTTCAGGACGAGAAGGCTTCCTAAGTTTTCCTGCATATAGGCGCGAAGATCGGCGTCCTTTTCCTGAACGTCCTTATGCAGGCTTTTCATTTTCTTTCTGAATACGGAGGTGAAAAGAAAGGCGAATAACCCGAGGGGGAGAAGTATAAAGGCGAGTTTCGGCTCAAGCGTAAGGATCATGGCGAAGGCCGACACCATTTTCACCGCAAGAGACGTGACGCCCGGTATGATATCGACTATGCCGTTCGCGCAGACGACGGTATCGGAAGTTATGCGGCTCATCCACTTGGAGGAGTGTCTCGCGTTTACGGAGGCGAAATCTTTCTCCAAAAGCCCCGAATAGACCTTTAACTTACAGGCGTTTTCTATGTCCGCTCTAGTACTCTCGGAAAGCTGTCTGTCAACCGCTCTTAATATTATCTGAAGCGCCACGAGGCATATCGCCGCGCCGACATAAAAAAAGAAGCTGTCTTTATCGCCCGCCACGGCGAAGTCTATCACTTCCCGTAAAATCAGGGCGAACGCGACGCCGCTCACGCTCAGGATAACTCTAAGCAAGGTAATGATGACGATATAACGTTTTTTACCGTCGGCCGCGCTTTGCAGCCACTTAAGCTCTTTTCGGGCCATAAAACCTCATCCGCGTCCGTGATTTTTTAATACGGTAAGCGCCCGCGCGGCAAGTCCCCTCGCTCTAAGGAAAATCTTTCTCACGGGATACGTCGCCATCCAGACGCGCACGTAGAACTTATATCCGGCGTCCGTCACCCTGATCGTCTTTTCCCCACGGTAAATCTCGGTTACGACGCCCACGAGAGCCTCGCTTGGAAATCTCTCGCTTCTTACGCAGTTATCTCCGCGCGTCACATAATAAAACGCTCCGCCCGACCTCTCGATTCCCACGAGGCGATGGAGCATATAAGAGCCGTCACTTCTTCGCATAAGAGGCATGTCCCCGACGGCGGGCTCTCCGCTCGCGGGCCTTATAAGCACATGCGTCGCGCGTTTTTTTCGCTTATCGTGTAAAAGCGGTTCCATGCTGCTGCCGCTCGTAAAGGTGATTACGCTTCTTCCCGCCGCGAGCTCATCCGCGAGTCTTATCTTTTCCCTGACATTCGCGGCTTCGCGCGGGTCGGACGCGCCTTCAGTCATCATTTGGCCGCTCTTCGAGAAATCCCGCTTCTCTCATCTTCGCGATTATATTTTCGACATCTTCCTCGATATCTTTTCTGTCACCGTCGTATTCGGCGCACACGGCATCCACTACCTGCTCCTTGGTGGTCTCTTTTTGAAGAAGCCCGAAAATGTACGCGGCCGTCTCATTGCCCCTTATGATTCCGTTAAAATCCTTCGCGGCTTCCCCGGTAGCGACGGCCATATATTCGTCGCCGATATTGTGCATTACAAAACCCTGTTTTAAGCGCATTTCTTCCTCTTTCCCGACGCCTTATCCGACGTCACTTTTTTCGTACCCGCCGCTCATGGTCTCATAGGCGAGCTTTACCGCTTCCCGCGACATGTCGCATGAAAGTTTCCATATGGGCGCCTTTAATATGCACTCAAGCGTCTCCATGATTCCCTCTGCGACCGCCTCGCAGGTATTCGGCCAGAATATCTGCAGATAAAGCGGATACAGCGCCTCTTTTTTCGTCAGCCTCTTAATCGTGTTTGTGTCCGACTGCTCCAATACGCACACCGCCTTAAGCGGAAGGCCGACATTCGTATTCAGATGGTGCTTCCCGTCCCAGGGAGATCCGTATACGGTGACCTTACCGTCGGGCTCGGCCCTTAAAAACGGCTTGTCGTCATTTACCATCGTGACGCGCTCGCCGAAATACTCCCGCCAAAGCCGCGCGTGCGTGGATTTTCCCGTGCCGCTCGGCGCCGCGAACAGATATACCTCCCCGTCAAGGGCTACCGCCGAGCCGTGAAAAAGAACCGCGCGGTATGTCGCCATCTCCACCGAGACTTTCCTGTGCAGGGCTATAGTCTCAAGCATGGCGGCCGAAAATGTATCGCCTCTGTCCTTCGCCGCCTCAGCCTCGCGTCTGATGTCGCCTTCCTCTATCCGAACCGCGATATCGGCCTTGCCGTCAAAATCGTCCACTATATAATCCGCGCAAAACCTCTTCGTGGACGGATAATTCACTTCAGCCGAGACGGAGAGCCCCGCAAGTCTCATGTAAAATTCTGTCATGCGTTATTCCTTAAATCACCTAATCTCATCTGCGAACGAGATTTACTATCTTGCCCGGGACGTAAATCTCCTTCACGGCCTCGCCCGTAAGCCTGTCCTTAAGGGCCTCCTTAGCCGCCGCCACAGCCTCGTCTTGTCCCGCGTTTGCCGCGAGCGTGATGACGGTCCTTGTCTTACCGTTTACCTGCACGGCCACCTTTACGGTCTCTTCCTTAGTCTCATTTTCATCGTACTCAGGCCAGCCCGCGCGAAATACGCTCTCTTTATGTCCCAAGATCTGCCACATCTCCTCGGAGATATGCGGCGCGAACGGAGAGAGAAGCACCACGAGAGTCTCGAGCGTCTCCCTGTCTACCCCGCCCTCCTTCTTTGAGATCTCGGTCAGTTTGTTATTATATTCCATAAATCCCGAGATGACGGTATTAAGGCTGAAGGCGTTAAGGCGCTCCGTGATGTCCCGCACCATCTTATGGCGGATACGGATCAGTTCTTTCCCGGGCTTTACGTCCCTGCCGCTGTTTTCCGTCACGAGATTCCATACGCGGGAGAGGAACCGGCGCACGCCCTCGATCCCGCGATCGTCCCACTCCGCGTCCAGTTCCGGAGGGCCCACGAAAAGCTCGTACATCCGAAGCGAATCACAGCCGTAATCCCTCACCAGATCGTCGGGAGATATGACATTTCCCTTTGACTTACTCATCTTGATACCGTTTTTACCGGTTATCATGCCCTGGTTAAAGAGCTTCTTAAAGGGTTCGTCAAATCCGATCGCTCCGATGTCATAAAGAAACTTCGTGTAAAATCTCGAGTACAGCAGATGAAGCACAGCGTGTTCCACACCGCCTATATACATATCCACGGGCAGATACTCGTCCGCTTTTTCCTTTGACACAAGCTCCTTATCATTATGATTATCCACATAACGCAGGAAATACCATGACGATCCCGCCCATTGCGGCATGGTGTTCGTCTCGCGCTTGGCGGGTCCGCCGCAGACGGGGCAGGTGGTATTTACCCACTCTTCTATCGCGGCAAGCGGAGACTCTCCCGTGCCCGTCGGCTCATAAGAGTCCACCTTCGGAAGCATAAGCGGCAGTTCCTCTTCGGGAAGCGGCACCGCCCCGCACTTCGGGCAATGCACTATCGGTATGGGTTCTCCCCAATATCTCTGACGTGAAAATACCCAGTCTCTCAGCTTATAATTCACCGTGGCGCGGCCGATTCCCATCTTCTCGATGATATGCGGCGCTTCCTTCTTTAATACAGCGGACTCCATACCGTTCCAGTCGCCGGAATTTATCATCGTCCCGGCGGCCTCGGTATAAGCCTCCTTCATGTCCTTTATCTCTTTCCCGTCTTTGGCTATGACCTGTATGATCGGTATGTCAAATTTCCTCGCGAACTCGAAATCCCTGTCGTCATGCGCCGGCACGCACATGATGGCGCCGGTACCGTAATCGGCGAGCACGTAATCCGCCAGCCATATGGGTATCTTCTCGCCGTTAATCGGATTTATCGCGTATGATCCCGTGAAGACTCCCGTCTTTTCCTTATCCTGCATACGATCGACATTGGACTTTACCGACGCCTCGTAGATATACTTTTCCACGGCCTCTTCGTATCCCTTCGCCGCGAGTTTTCGCGCCAGCTTATGCTCGGGAGCAAGTACCATGAAAGTCGCGCCGTGCAGTGTGTCGGGTCTTGTGGTATAGACGGTGATCACGTCTGTACTTTCATCCACTTTAAAATCCACTTCCGCGCCGTAGGATTTACCGATCCACTCGGTCTGCATTTTCTTTACCTTTTCGGGCCAGTCAAGCCTGTCAAGGTCATTTAAAAGTCTTTCGGCGTATTTCGTAATGCGAAGCATCCACTGCCGCATGTTTTTCTTCGTGACGACGGATCCGCAGCGCTCGCATTTACCGTTTACCACTTCCTCGTTCGCGAGGCCGGTCTTGCAGGAGGGACACCAGTTGATGGGAAATTCCTTCTCATAGGCAAGCCCCGCTTTAAACATCTTCACGAAAATCCACTGTGTCCATTTGTAATAATCGGGATCCGTGGTATTTACCTCCATGTCCCAATCATACAACGCGGCGATGTCCTGAATCTGTTTTTTGATGTTCGCGATGTTCTTCTCGGTGGAAACAGCCGGGTGCACGCCCATCTTCAGCGCGTAGTTTTCCGCCGGCAGGCCGAAAGCGTCCCATCCCATCGGATGAATGATGTAATATCCCTGCTGAAGCTTATACCTGCTCCAGACGTCGGATATCACGTAACCGCGCCAGTGTCCCACGTGAAGCCCGCTCCCTGACGGATAAGGGAACATGTCGAGACAGTAGTATTTCGGCCTCTTTCCGTGCTCGTCCTCGCGGATATTCACGGGATGTTCCTCCCACACGCGGCGCCATTTCTCTTCTATTTTTTTATGATCATAAGGTATCGGCATGGCGATATGTCTCCTCCCTTAATAAACTGACTGAATCACGATATCTTTATTATTTTCAG
>CAYLRF010000032.1:2726-10189 GCA_964385995.1 uncultured Faecalimonas sp. | reverse complement strand
ATATGTCTCCTCCCTTAATAAACTGACTGAATCACGATATCTTTATTATTTTCAGACCGCGCGAATGACGTGTCCCTTAAACGGCATACATTTTCACGCCCGACCCGCCTTCAGCGTCTCACGGCGTCCTTCATACTCCTTACATAAGTCGGCGTCTCGCGGCATCCCTCATGCTTCTTACATAAGTCAGCGTCTCGCGACGGCCTTCATGCTCCTTGCATAAATCAGCTTCTCACAGCGTCCTTCATGCTTCTTACGTAACTTTCCACGTAAGAAGGCGCGTCTTTTTTGTACTTTCCGATGAGCTTCACGATGGCGGAGCCTACTATGACTCCGTCGGAAATATCAGCCATTTTCTTCGCCTGCTCGGGTGTCGATATTCCGAAACCGACCGCGCAGGGTGTATCGGTGTTCGCTCTGATGACCTTTACTATGGACGATACGTCCGTCGTGATTTGACTTCGCTCGCCCGTCACTCCGAGGCTTGAGACGATATAGATAAATCCCTTCGCCTCGCTTGCTATCATTGATATCCTGCCGGCCGATGTGGGCGCGATAAGAGATATGAGATCGAGGCCGTATTTTTCGCAGGCGCCCCAAAACTCATCCTTTTCCTCATAAGGGACATCCGGCAGTATAAGCCCGTCCATCCCCGCCTCTGCCGCGTTTAGAAGGAATCTTTCGGTGCCGTAAGAAAATACCACGTTGGCATATGTCATAAATACCATGGGAACCGCGACATCTCTTCGAAGCTCCCTTACCAGAGCGAATATCTTATCCGTGGTGACGCCGCCAGAGAGCGCCCTTACATTCGCCTCCCGTATCACCGGACCTTCGGCCGTGGGATCGGAAAAAGGGATCCCGAGTTCTATAAGATCCGCGCCGCCCCTGACGGCCGCTCTCACCGCCTCGGCCGTGGTCTCAAGATCCGGATCTCCGCAGGTGATAAACGCGATGAAAGCCTTGCCGTGCGCGAATGCTTCCTTTATCCTACTCATAGAGTTCCTCTCCTCTGTAACGCGCGATCGCGGCGACGTCCTTATCGCCCCTTCCCGATATCGTGACGACTATTACGCGATCTTTATCCATCCCCGGCGCTATCTTCATGACGTAAGCCACGGCGTGCGCCGACTCGATCGCGGGAATGATCCCCTCGATCCTTGAGAGATACTCGAAGGCGTCCACCGCTTCCTCATCCGTTACCGCGACATACTCCGCGCGGCCCGTATCGTGCAGATAAGCGTGCTCGGGACCCACTCCCGGATAATCAAGCCCCGCGGAAATGGAGTACACGGGGGCTATCTGTCCGTATTCGTCCTGACAAAAATACGACTTCATCCCGTGAAATATCCCTTCCCTGCCGGTGGATATGGTGGCCGCGGTCTCGAATGTGTCGATCCCTTTTCCCGCGGCCTCGCACCCTATAAGTCTCACGCCCGGCTCGTCGATGAAATGATAAAAGCTCCCGATGGCGTTTGAGCCTCCGCCGACACAGGCTATGACCGCGTCGGGCAGACGTCCTTCTTTTTCTCTAATCTGCTGTTTTGTCTCCCTTGAGATGACCGACTGAAAATCGCGGACGATAGTGGGGAAAGGATGGGGCCCCATCACCGATCCCAGGCAGTAATGCGTATCGTCGATACGGCTCGTCCACTCGCGCATGGCTTCGGACACCGCGTCCTTTAAAGTCGCCGTACCCGTCGTGACGGGCACCACATCGGCTCCCAAAAGCTTCATGCGGTAGACGTTAAGCGCCTGCCTCTCGGTGTCTTTCTTTCCCATGAAAATGACACATTCCATCCCCATAAGGGCCGCCGCCGTGGCCGTCGCGACGCCGTGCTGACCCGCTCCCGTCTCCGCTATGAGACGCGTCTTTCCCATCTTTTTGGCGAGAAGCGCCTGTCCCAACACGTTGTTTATCTTATGCGAACCTGTGTGATTTAAGTCTTCCCTTTTAAGGTAGATCTTCGCGCCGCCTAAGTCTTTGGTCATCCTTTCCGCGAAGTAAAGCCCCGAGGGTCTGCCGGCGTATTCATTAAAAAGATACGAAAGCTCCCGGCAAAAATCGGGATCGTCCTTATAATGATTATAAGCCTCCTCAAGCTCGATCACGGCGTTCATCAGCGTCTCCGGGATGTATTGCCCGCCGTGTATCCCGAACCTGCCGTTTTTATTTGTCATACCTGCCTCTTTTCGCGCGATACGCCGCCTCTTACCGCGGCCACGAACGCCTCCATCTTGGCCGTATCCTTTACTTTATCCGTCTCGATCCCGCTGCTTACGTCGACGGCGTAGGGATGACACATCTCTATCGCGTCGGCGACGTTTTCGGGATTTAAGCCTCCCGCCAGAAAATACGGTCTCTTTACGTCTCTTATAAGGGAAAAATCCAAAAGCTTTCCGCTTCCCATGCCGGAATCGAGAAGTATCATGTCGGCCCGGCTTTTCGACGCCGCGCAGGCGTCGCCTTCATTTCTTATCTTAAAAGCCTTTATGACGGGGAAAGAAGCGAGCGCCTTTAATTTCGCTATATAGCCGTCATCCTCATCGCCGTGAAGCTGCGCTATATCTATGACGCCTTCGTTTAAAAGCGCCGCCGCCGTCTCCACGTCCTCATTTAAGAAGACGCCCACCGCCTTGATACGCCCGTCAAGAAGCGTCTTAAGCTTCGCCGCCGTCTTCCTATCCACGAAGCGCGGGCTTTTTTTTGCGAAGACGAAACCTATATACTCCGGAAGGAGACGATTGGCCGCCGCGATATCCGCTTCTCTCATAAGTCCGCAAAGCTTTATCTTGGGTGTCATGACGCGGCCTCTTTAAACTTCGCGAGAAGCTCTTTTCTGTCATCACGCCTCATCAGCGCCTCCCCGACAAGCACCGCGTCGGCCCCGATTTTCACGGCTTCCCTCACGTCGTCGAGGCTTTTTATGCCGCTTTCCGACACGAAGAGGACGTCTCCTGGGACAAGACTTCTTAAAGCGGCGGCGTTTCGCGTATCCACGGTGAAATCCTTAAGATTACGGTTATTTACGCCTATCACACGCGCATTCGCGTTAAGCGCCATCAGAACCTCGTCCTCATCATGCGCCTCAGTAAGGGCCGATATCCCGAGCGCGTCGCAGACCTTTATGTATTCTTTAAGACGCTCCTCACCTAAGATGGAGCAGATAAGAAGAACCGCGTCCGCGCCCAGGACTTTCGCTTCGTGGATCATATACTCATCCACGACAAAATCCTTGCGAAGACACGGTACGGAAACGCTTTTCGCTATTTCCCGAAGATACCTGTCATCTCCAAAAAACCACTTCGGCTCCGTGAGCACCGAGACGGCGTCCGCGCCGCCCTCCTCGTAGTCCCTCGCTATCCGCATATACGGAAAATCGGGAGAAATGACCCCCTTTGAGGGAGACGCCTTCTTGCACTCGCAGATAAAGGCGAGGTGCTTTCCCCGGTTTTTCCCGATGGCCTTCTCGAACGCGAAATCCCCTTTCGGGAGGTCAAAAGCCATGCGCCGCATCTCATCCGCGCCGATTTCCCTCTTCGCGGCGCTCACGCGGTATCTCGCGTAATCCGCTATCTCATCCAGTACGGTCACTTTGAAGAAATCTCCGTTTTATCCTGCTCCTACGGGCGATTGGAAACTTCGATAAACTTTTGCAAGGTCTTATATGCCTCGCCCGAGTCGATTATCCCGGCCGCCAGACGGATTCCGTCCGCCACGGTGTCCGCCTTTCCTCCTATGTAAAGCGCCGCCCCGGCGTTCATGAGCGTCACATCCCTTTTTGGTCCTTTTTCGCCCTTTAAAATATCCGTCGTTATGCGCGCGTTCTCCTCGGGAGTGCCGCCCGTGAGATCATCTTTACTGCAACGCGTAAGGCCAAAATCCTCCGGCGCCGTCACGTATGTCTTAAACCATCCGTCTTTGATCTCGCATATCTTCGTGGGAGAGCTTAAGGATATCTCATCCAGCTTATCAAGGCCGTAAACCACCATGCCTCTTTTCACTCCGAGACTTATGAGAACCTGCGCCAGCGGCTCCACGAGATACTCGTCGTAGACGCCCAAAAGCTGCATGGAGGGACTCGCGGGATTCGTAAGGGGTCCTAAGATGTTAAAGACAGTGCGGATCCCCAGCTCTTTGCGGATCGGCCCGACATATTTCATGGAAGCGTGATATTTTTGCGCGAAGAAAAAGCATATCCCGACTTCATTTAAAAGCTCGACGCACTTTTCGGGACTTTGCGAAATATTTACTCCCAAAGCCTCCAGGCAGTCGGCGGTGCCGCATTTTGAGGACGCGGCCCGGTTACCGTGTTTGGCGACCTTCATGCCGCCCGCCGCCGCGACGAGCGCCGCCGTGGTGGATATGTTGAAACTTGAGGCATTGTCGCCGCCGGTTCCGACGATCTCGAAAACGTCCGTGCCCGTCTCGACCTTCGTGGCGTGAGAGCGCATGGCGGCGGCGCAGCCCGCTATCTCATCCGTCGTCTCCGCCTTGGCGCTTTTGGTAGACATCGCGGCGAGAAAAGCCGCGTTTTGTGTCGGCGTCGTATCGCCGCTCATGATCTCATTCATCACGGCGAACGCCTCGTCATAGGTGAGATCCTTTTTGTCAACGAGTTTCACTATCGCTTCCCTGATCATGTACTCTCATCTCCTTATACTTTTTATTTCCCTGAATCTCTTATTTGCTGTTTTCCTGTTCTTTTATTTCCTTAGATCTCTTACTTTTTTGTTTTCCTGTTCCTTTATTTCCTTGGATCCCTTATTTTCTGTTTGCTGTTTCCCTGTTCTTTTATTTCTTTGGATCTCTTACTTTCTTTTTCTCTGTTCTGTTATTCTCCGGACCCGCGGGACTCGAAACCTTCATTTATGTCATCGCTGCCTTCGTGATGTGATATATACGCGCGATGTGCAGTTTGATTTACCTTTGTAATTTCCGTGTCATATGAATGTTATGCGGTATGTATGTGCGCGATTTGCCGCTCCCGCGTCGATAAGCCTTGATATCGCCTTGATTGCGTTATGCGGTATATACACGCGCGATTCGTCGCTGTATGGCATATCCCGCGCTTCGTTTTTAATTATCGGACGGACAGCCTCCCGTTTCGGACTGCGCGCGCGGATTAAAATGCCTTCCCGCGTCTGACACACCACGCGTTTACGATATCTCCAGGAAATTTTTAAGTATCTTCGCGCCGTCGGGCGTCAGGATCGACTCCGGGTGAAACTGCAGTCCGAAAATCCGATATCGCGGATAACTTACGCCCATGATTTCCCCGTCATCGGCCGTGGCGATTATCTTCATCTCGTCCGGGACGGTCGCGGCCTCTACCGCCAGAGAGTGATATCTCGCGACAGGTATCACTTCTTCGCAGCCCCTAAAGAGAGGACAGGTGATATCTATCCTTGTCTGAGACTGCTTCCCGTGCATAAGTCTCTTCGCGTAGGTAATATTCGCGCCGAACGCGTAAAGTATGGCCTGATGTCCCAGACAGACGCCGAGGATGGGCGCGAATCCCTTAAGTTCCCTTACCGCCCGCACCGTGATGCCGGCATCCTCCGGCCTTCCGGGTCCCGGAGATAAGATGATGTGATCCGGCCGCATATCCCTTATCTCGCTTACCGTGACGGCATCGTTTCTTACCACCCTGACATCGGGGGAAATCTCCCCGGTCATCTGGTAGAGATTGTAGGAAAAGCTGTCATAATTGTCAATAATCAGAATCACGCCGTCTCCTCCCCGCTTGAAGAGAGCCTCAGAGCCTTCAGCGTGGCTCTCGCTTTATTCAGGCACTCCTCATACTCCCTTTCGGGCACGGAATCAGCCACGATGCCGGCGCCGCTTCTTACGAATACCCTGCCGTTTTTCTTATAAGCTATGCGTATGGCGATACCGGCGTCCATATTGCCGGTGAAATCTATGTAACCTATGGCTCCTCCGTAGATACCGCGCTTATTGCCCTCCAGCTCGCCTATCAGCTGGCAGGCCCTTATCTTCGGCGCGCCGGATAGCGTCCCCGCGGGCAACACGGCCTCTATGGCGTCCAGCGCGTCCTTATCTTCCCTGATAATCCCCCTCACCGTGGAGCCTATGTGCATTACGTGGGAAAAGCGCTCGATCATATGCAGTTTTTCCACCTTCACGCTGCCGAATCTGCTGACTCTCCCGAGATCGTTTCTTCCCAGATCCACCAGCATATTGTGCTCGGCGAGTTCCTTTTCATCTGCCAGAAGCTCTTTCTCAAGAAGCGCGTCTTCCTTCGGTGTCCTGCCCCTCGGCCTCGTACCCGCGAGCGGAAACGTGTGAAGCACGCCGTTTTCAAGCTTAACCAGTGTCTCCGGAGAAGCCCCCGCCACCTCCACGTCCGTACCGGAGAGATAGAACATATACGGCGAGGGATTGATGGTGCGCAGCATACGGTACGTGTTAAAGAGACTTCCCTCAAACGGGGCGGAAAGACGGTTTGAGAGCACTATCTGAAATATGTCGCCCTCTTTGATATGACGTTTCCCCTCATTTACCATACGGCAAAAAGCGTCGCGCTCAAAAAGTGTCTCCACATCGCCCGTGATCCTCGAGGGCGGCTCCTTTTTCTTTTTTCCCCCGCGCAAAAGACGCGCCAACATTGCGAGATCATCGGCGGCCTTTTTATAACCCGCATCCACGTCGTCAAGCGGCATGTTCACCATCAAAATAATCTTTTGTCGCAGGTTGTCGAAGGCTATCACCTTATCAAAAAGCATAAGGTCAACATCCTTAAAATGCTCGGCGTCATCTGTCACACGCCGTATGGAAGGCTCGCTGTATCCCAGATAATCATAAGCGAAATATCCCACCAGACCTCCGGTAAACGAAGGCAGATAGTCAAATCGCGGGCTTTTATACCGGGAGAGGATTTCTCTTATATGCGATGAGGGATCCGATGTGACAAATTCCCTGTCGCCTATCCGCATCCTTCCGTCTATGCAGGTAATCTCCTCTTTCGGATCGAAGCCCAGAAACGTATACCGTCCCCATCTGTCATCCGTCCGCGCCGACTCCAGCATATAACAGTGGTCGGAAGCGTTTTTTAAAATCCGCATGGCCTCGATGGGCGTGATAAAGTCCGAGAGGATTTCCGTGCTTACGGGGAGCACGTCGTACTTTCCCTCATCCGATATTTTCTTTACTTCTTCCAGTGACGGAAATACGTCCATACTCACCTCTTTTTTCGCGCCTTTTGCCGCCTTCGCCATGTAATTTTGAATTATCTGTCGATCCCTAAATTAACTGTCGATCCCTAAATTAACTGTCGGTCCCCGAATTAACTGTCGATCCCTAAATTAACTGTCGGTCTCCGAATTGTCTGTCGGTCCCCGAATTAACTGACGATCCCGCGCCCTAAAAGTCATGAAATCAGGAAAACAGGCGTGAACCTTTTAAGTCGCTCTTGTGTCAAAATGTCTCCCCACAATAAAAA
>CAYLRF010000032.1:0-2626 GCA_964385995.1 uncultured Faecalimonas sp. | reverse complement strand
CAGGCGTGAACCTTTTAAGTCGCTCTTGTGTCAAAATGTCTCCCCACAATAAAAAACCTTGGCAGAATCCGGGTTCTGTCAAGGAGATGTCTCATACTTAACAGCTCTTCGCCTCATCGCGTAAATATGCTTTCGCCCGCGCGGACCAAAGCGTCGGCTACACAGCGCCTTAAAAATCACGCGTCGTTCCCGTTCTCTTCGGCGGCCTTACGTATCCGGCTTTCTATGTAAGATAACAGCTCGTCGCGTGAAATATCAAGCACATACTGAAATTCCTCGTAAAGTATCCGCTCTGCCTCCTTCACGAAGCGCTCGTCCGAGAGATAAAGATGCTTGCCGTCCGCCTCGCGTTTCTCCTTATGCCGGTAAATGGCCTTGATCATCCCGATAAGCTCCAGATGATCGCCGCCAGCTATGATCCTTTTATATTCATCCTTACGCTCGTTCTCGTTCTCTATCCAATTCGGCTTCTGGTCGGGTATCTTATCGATCAGACTGTAGACCTCTTCCTGTGAAAGGAGGGATCTCATCTTGGACGCGGCTTTGTCGCTGTCTTTCGGAGCGAAGAACGTGGCTTTCGCGCTGTTTAAGGGTTTCAGGACGAAATATTCCTTCTTGGAGCCCATAAAGCTTTTCTCGGTGATATCCGTTATAGTGCAGATTCCCTGTGTGCCGTACATAATGGTGTCGTTAATCTGAAACATGACAGTACCGTCTTTCCTGATTGACACTCCCGCGTTGCCAAAGCATCCGGGGGTTCCAAAGAAGTATGCTCTTATACCGCCCTCATTCTCTTAAAGGTCTTGCCAAAAGTCCGATACATCGGACACACAACCCTGCCCCTCGGCGCCGAACCGATGCCTGTATTTTATCACTTTGAAAATGAAAGCGCAACGCCGGGCGCGTCCCAAACAGCTCCGAAGAGACCGGGTTTTGGGGCAGAGCAACAATCTATGTTCGCCCACGACCCTCATTTTTCTGAGAGGGGGAAAACTTCATCTTCTATATGCCGCATTTCTCCTGCGCCGCTAATTAGTTTCACCTCTTGATTTTTCATTGAATGTCGGTATAGTGGATATGATGACGCGCTAATGTGCGTCGGGAAAGGGTAGAGGATGGAAAACATGAACGACATTCCCGGTTTCGACACATTCGCGAAAGCGGAGCTTATTCATAAAGGCTGTTCGGGCGATAAGAAGTATTACGTGGAAACGAAGGAGGGGAAGCGATTGCTGCTTCGCGTGTCGGATATTTCACTCTATGAGGAAAAACGGCGCGAGTTTGATATCGTTAAAAGAATGTCGGCCACCGGCATGAAGATGTCTCTCCCTATTTCCTTCGGCGTTTGCGAAAACGGGAAAAGCGTATATCAGCTTCTTTCGTGGTGTGACGGCACGGAGGCGAAGGCGGCGATGAAGGACTTAAGCGCCGCCCGGCAATACTCGTTCGGCCGAAAAGCGGCGAAGATCCTGAGACACATGGAAACGATCGACAGTAAGCCCGCCTCCTTTAAATGGGCCGAGTGCTACCGGGAACGTGTGGAGCGCTATATCGGGCTTTACCGTAAGTGCGGATATACCTTTGACGGGGACGGCGCGGTTATTTCATATCTGCGGACACAGTGGCGCTGTATCGGCAGGCGTCCCACCGCGTTAATGCATGAGGATTTCCAGACGGATAATATGGTCATATCTCCGGACGGAGAATTATACGTCATAGATTTTCAGACATGCGGCATGACGGATCCGTATCTTTCCATGACCGGAGTGGGGGTAAGCGCCATCAGCAGCGTTCCCTTCGCGTTGGGACAGATGGATGAATATTTCGGGGAAACAGTGCCGGATGACTTCTGGGAAATGTACCATTATTACATGCTCGCGGAAATGCTCTATGCCTTCACGGTAGGCGTGAAAAACGATGAGGATCGCGCGGACACGCTTCATATGTTTGACGGCGCGGCCGACGCAATCAAACACTCGGGCCCGCGCGTTCCCTTTTGGTATAAAATGAACAACCGCTGTTTTGAAGGTGAACCGGTCCGGACATAGTAAGGCATTTTTGTTTCTTCTGCCCACCGATATGGCAATGGTTATTTGGAACGGTTAAGTAACAGTTACCTATCTGTCATTTATCAGACGTTCAACGGTCCAGCTCATCATCAACGTTATCGCAGCTATACGCTGTCAAACTCACTCCGGAACCTCCGCAATCCCACGGGTCCGTTCCGGGCTCCACACCTCCCGGGGATTTCGTTAAGATGTCCCCCATCTCATCATCCGTCATAATTATCTCCATCTCGGCCCGCTCATATTTCTTACGCAATGCTTTTCCCTCCTTACAGATATCTTTATCCGAGTCAGATACGAAGTGTCTCTTAAAACCCCTTATGCCATCCCGCGTCACGGGATTTGACACGGTCGTGAGTCTTCCCGGCGCGTTTTGGCGTATACGTTATCAATGCGCCTTAGAAAGTTTACTCCCGAATTTTATCGACACAGTTCGCCGGCTCTCCACGTAATTTATCATGTCACGGATTCCCGCCGCCGCCTTCGTCCGGCATCACAATTCGCCGGCTCACGATTTGTTTTCGACTTTCGTCGGCATTTGGTCGGACTCAGTTTTCGCC
>CAYLRF010000031.1:16278-20097 GCA_964385995.1 uncultured Faecalimonas sp. | reverse complement strand
GGGAAGAGCAGCACGTCCCTTATCGCGGCGCTGTCAGTGAAAAGCATGCACATCCTGTCTATGCCGAATCCTATTCCGCCGGTGGGCGGCATTCCGATCTCCAGCGCGTTCAGGAAATCCTCGTCTGTCGTGTTCGCCTCCTCATCGCCCTGCGCCAGAAGAGCTTCCTGCGCCGCGAAGCGTTCCCGCTGGTCTATGGGGTCGTTCAGCTCCGAATAGGCATTTGCCATCTCCCAGCCGTTCATGAAAAACTCAAAACGTTCCACGTATTCGGGATTGTCGGGCTTTCTCTTGGTGAGCGGCGATATCTCGACGGGGTGATCCGTGACGAAAGTCGGCTGTATCATGTGTTCCTCGGCGAACTGCTCGAAAAATAACGCCAGTATGTCGCCCTTCGAGTGACGCTTCTCGTATTCCACGCAGTGCTCTTTCGCGACGGCCCGCGCCTTATCAAGCGTATGTATTTCATTCCAGTCCACGCCTGAATATTCCTTCACGGCATCAACCATGGTGACGCGCCTGAACGGTTTGGAAAGGTCCATCTCCACGCCGCCGTAGACGATCTTCTCACTTCCGAGTACCTCCTTCGCCACATGACGATAGAGTCCCTCGGTAAGATCCATCATGCCGTGATAGTCGGTATAGGCCTGATAGAGTTCCATAAGGGTAAACTCGGGATTATGCCTCGTGTCCAGACCTTCGTTGCGAAATACTCTTCCGATCTCGTAGACACGTTCCAATCCGCCCACGATCAGTCGTTTCAGATAAAGTTCCAGAGAAATGCGAAGCTTAAAATCCTCGTCGAGAGCATTGAAGTGAGTCGTAAACGGCCGCGCCGCCGCTCCGCCCGCGTTTGCCACCAGCATGGGAGTCTCCACCTCGAGAAAACCGAGGCTGTTTAAGTATCCGCGGATAGAGCTTATGATTTTCGATCTTTTTATAAATGTGTCCCTGACATCGGGATTCATGATAAGATCGACATATCTTTGGCGGTAACGCTGATCGGTATTCGTAAGTCCGTGATATTTCTCGGGCAATACCTGCAGGCTTTTGGAGAGAAGGGTTATTTCTTCGGCATGGACGGAAATCTCGCCCATCTGAGTACGGAAAACATAGCCTTTTATGCCGACGATGTCGCCTATGTCCGTTTTTTTAAATGCCTTATAGGCTTCTTCGCCGACACTGTCCCGCGCGACATATGCCTGAATCATACCCGTAAGATCCTGCACATGGCAAAACGAAGCCTTGCCCATGACACGCTTGCTCATAAGACGGCCGGCAATCACCACGGCGCTGCCGTCAAGCTCGTCGAACCGTTCCCTGATGTCACGGCTGTGGTGCGTCGGCTCATATTTAGTAATAAGGAAAGGATCGCTGCCGCTGGCTTTAAGCTCCATGAGCTTATCACGGCGAACTTTTCGCAATTGATTTACATCCCGCTGCGGCTGACCTTGAGTTTTTACCTGTTCCGCCATGAATACCTCTTTTCGGTTCGTCTTTCTGCCTTTAAAGCCACGTCATTCGCGAAATCGCACCTTCGCCGTCGAATGATCTTCTTTAGGAAGCTCTCGCTATTTTCAATACTTTATATTCTATAATACCGGCCTGCGCCTGTACCTCTACGGTATCGCCGACGGCTTTTCCGATCAGCGCTTTCCCGAGAGGGGATTCGTTGGATATCTTTCCGGCGAGACTGTTCGCTTCAGTGGAACCGACGAGATTATACTCTACTTCCTCGTCAAACTCCTTATCATAAAGTGTCACGATACAGCCGACATTTATCTTGTCGGAGTCAAGGTCGTCTTCGTCCAGCACTTCGACATTCTTTAGGATTTTCTCGATCTCCTCAATGCGGGCTTCTATCTCCCTTTGCTCGTCTTTCGCGGCGTCATATTCCGCGTTTTCAGAGAGGTCGCCGAGCTCTCTGGCCTCTTTGATTTTCGTCGCGATCTCCTTGCGGCGCACTACCTTCAGATTCTCAAGCTCGCTCTCCAGGGCTTTAAGCCCTTTGTAAGTGAGAACCCTTTTTCTTTCTTTCATGCTTTCCTCTTTCCTCCTGATACAACAAACTTTTCTTTCTGACGGTCGGCTTTCCGTCCGTGCGCGGCCTGTCGGATCCGTCCGTCCAGTTGCTTTTTAAAGTCTTCAAACAAGACATTTAAATGCAATTGCGCAATTATACACGAGCAGCCTGCTTCTGTCAACTTTACGATTCGAGGGGGCAAGGGGGCCGCCGCTTTTGTCAACTTTACGATTCTGAAGTTCGCGAGGTGCCTGCTTCTGTTAATTTTACTATTCGCGGGGCAAGAGGCCGTGGAGTTATGATATTTAGAAGAGGACTCTTTCCTTACGGGACTTGCATTCAGATATTGTCGGAAGGGAGAAGATACCGCCGCGATCGGAGCGGGTCTACGGGCCTTGTCGGAAATAGTGCTTGTAATTTCCGGGCGGTATGTTAGAATTATGCGGTCGGCTTCCACGGGATCCGACATCGGAGTGTGGCTCAGCTTGGTAGAGCGCTACGTTCGGGACGTAGAGGTCGCGTGTTCGAATCACGTCACTCCGATTGAAACTTTTTGCCGTTTCGCAAAAATTTGCTTGCGAAGCGTTGCAAGGGTTGCTATAATCGGTTCTGTCGAGAGGCGGTCGAGTTCTTCGGCTGTATTTCCCGTCACATTTTTGATTTTTATCTTTTCGGGCGTTTTTGGCGTCTCGTCAAGGCGGATCTTTAATGTGTGACAGTCAAATTTCATATCTTAAAGGGTCTTTGTTTTTCAAGGTTTTGTGCCGGATCGTGTTCCGGGGCGAACCATCTTCAAGAACACCCCGGATATACATATCGCAGCTATCGCGGCGAAATTCACGCGGCGGGTATTTGGACAAAATCACACGCGGCGTTAGGATTACAGGAAGTGGTATTGTTCTAAAGACATATTGCCGGATAAACACATACCGCGAATCGGACGTGACCGTCAAGGCGTCGCCTGTCGCGGGTAATTTAAGTTTAAGGAGGCGGCACGTTGGTTAAGTTTGGCGAAAAATCAAAAGGCGGCCGTTTATCCGTCACCGCGAGGCTTCGCGGTCCGGAAGTTACGGATGAGGCGGGTCGGCGTGCGTTTTCCGACGCCGCTCTTACGGGTTTTATGAAAATAGAGAAGGCGGGTGGCAGGACGGTAAAATTTTGCGGCCCGGCGGCGGTGAGTCTGCGTGAGAGACTCGCAAATCCGATAACGGTGAAAGAGATATTCGCGCTCATCAGACAGATAACGGAGGCGTTTGAGAGACTGCTTCAGGCGGGACTTGCGCCGTGCATGACGGTGTGGGATTCTCGGCATGTTTACTACAATGAGGCGACGCGCAGACTTCAGTTTTTGTATTTGCCGCGTTTACCGTCACGGAGCATGGGAAATATATTTTCACTGCTGGAGACGGTTTGCTGCGCGTCTGTCCCACAGGCGGTTGGAGACGTGAAGGCCGTAACGGGCTTTCTGGGTTTTTTAGGGTCGCTGCCCGCCTTTGATGTCCTGAAGATAGAAAGCTACCTGTCGGGTGAAGAGGAAAAATCGCGCCCGGGGGCGGTGAGTCGGGACGTTTTTAAAACGGATAAGGAGAACACCGGGGTACTTATTGAGGAGAGATATTCGGGAGCGGATGAAGGCGCGGACATGACTGAGACTTGCCTTAGCGGGGAGGGCGGACAAACTTCGCTTCTCAGCCGGGAAGACGGTCGACCCGGGCTTTTTACCGCGGAGGGCGGGCGGCACGAGCCTTCCGGAGGAGAAGGCGGTCGAACGAAGTTTCTCAGTGGGGAAGACGGGG
>CAYLRF010000031.1:12404-16178 GCA_964385995.1 uncultured Faecalimonas sp. | reverse complement strand
GAGCCTTCCGGAGGAGAAGGCGGTCGAACGAAGTTTCTCAGTGGGGAAGACGGGGGAACTGAGCTTCTTACAGGAAAAAGTGGGAGAAATGAGTTTTTTGGTGGGGAAGGGAGGCAAACTGACTTTCTTAGCGGGAAAGCCGGTCGAACTTCGCTTCTTAGCCGTGAGGACGGGCGAACCGGGCTTTTTACCGGGGAGGGCGGTCGACCTGAGCCTTTAACCGGGGAAGGCGGGCGAACCGGTCCTTCCGGTGGGGAGGACGGTCAAACCGAGCTTCTAGGAGGAGACGATGAGCGGACCGTGTGTTTAAATGAGACGTCAGAGCCTGCCGCGAAACATCTGCCGTCGCTTTCGCGTGAAAAGACGGGTGAGATAATAAATATAGATGTGGATTTCTTTCGCGTCGGCAAGGATAAGGAGTATGTGGATTATTTCGTGGACGGTAATCGTGCGGTGAGCAGAAGCCACGCCGATATCATCATAAGAGACGGACATTTTTACGTGAGGGATTTGCAGTCGAGAAATCATACATTTATAAACGACGTCATGCTTACACCCGGGCAGGATACGGAGCTTTTCGACGAGGATCGCCTGCGGCTCGCCGACGAGGAATTTGTCTTTCATCTGTGACGGCGTCGAAAAAGATCGGGAAAGGAGAAAGGCTTGAGCCGCAAATATCTCGCTGTCGCCGAGACGGATATCGGCCGAGCAAGAAACGTCAATCAGGACAGTCTTATCATAAAGCACGCGCTTTGCGGCGGCAGGGAGGTACTCATGGCCGCGGTGAGCGACGGTATGGGCGGACTGTACAGAGGGGAACTCGCGAGCGCCGTCGTCATCCGGGCGTTTGGGGAGTGGTTTGACGCCGAACTCGGACGCGAACTTGCCAAGGGAGACATGAAAGCCATAGGAGCCGACTGGCTAAAGCTTCTTATGAGACTTGACCTTAGGCTTCATGACTGCGGCGATAGGCTGAATGTGAGGCTCGGGACTACGTTTTCGGGGATATTGCTCGCGGGCGGGAAATACGTAATGGCGCATGTGGGGGACTCGCGCGTTTATCACGGCGGACGGGCGAGGCAGATGACTAAAGATCATACTTTTGTCGCGGGTGAGGTAAGGAAAGGGAAGATGACGGCAAGTGAGGCCGCGGGAGATCGCAGAAGAAATCTTTTGACGCAGTGTGTGGGCGCGAGCGGGACTTTTAAACCTCAGATTGAAAGCGGAAACGCGGGCAAGGGAGCGTGGCTTTTGTGTACGGACGGATTTTGGCACCTGGTATCGGGGGAAGAAATGTCGCGGGCGCTGGATTTGTCGGCCGCGCTTCGGGGAGCGAGTGACATGAGGGAGGAACTTAGGGAACTTATAAGTCTCGTTAAATCACGCGGGGAGACGGACAATATATCCGCCATACTGGTCGGGGTCAGGTGAGACATACATGAAAATCGGTGCGGTACTCGAGGATAAATATGAGATCCTGAAGGAAATAGGCCGCGGCGGTATGTCCACGGTATATCTTGCGATGGACAGAAGGTTAAATAAGCAGTGGGCGGTTAAGGAGATCCGAAAACCGGACGGCGGCACCGACAAGGCGGCCGGTAATGCCGCTTCTGTCACCCGGGACGAAGAAAATTTCGGCAGATTATTAAAGGAAGCCGATCTCATGAAACGGCTCGATCACCCGGCGCTTCCGAGGATAGTTGACATCATTGACGGCGGGAGCGCGATTTATATCGTCATGGATTACATCGAGGGCGAGTCCCTGGATAAGATCCTAAAGACCGAGGGGCCGCGGCCGGAGAAGCTCGTCATTAAATGGGCCAAAGAGCTGTGCGACGCGCTTTCCTATCTGCACTCGCAGTCGCCGTCCGTCATTTACCGGGACATGAAGCCTGCCAATGTGATGTTAAAGCCAGAGGGCAACGTAAAAATCATTGATTTCGGCATTGCCCGCGAGTACGGGTCCGAAAACCCCGATACGGCAGTACTGGGGACGAAGGGTTACGCGCCGCCGGAACAATACGCGGGTCAGACGGACGCGAGGTCGGATATTTTCGCGCTCGGTATGACGATGCACCATTTGCTTACGGGTGTAAGTCCTCTGAACGCGGAAGGATATGTGCCCGTGCGCCGGTGGAACCCTGACATTTCGGAAGGCGTGGAGGCGATTATCGATAAATGCGTGCGGCCCGACGCGCGGGATCGATATCAAAGCTGTAAGGAGCTTTATTTTGACCTGTGTCACCCCGAGCTTGTCACGGAGGGCTTCAGGAAGAAACAAAAGAGAAAGCTTTTGCTTTTCGCGGCGGCGGGAGTATTGTCGGTAATACTCGCACTCGGAGCGGGAGTTATTCGTCTGAAAGCGGTGTCGGTACGAAATCACGATTACGAGGCATATCTTGCGTCAGCGGCCCCCTCGGGGTTTTACGAAGCGGCGGGCATTTATCCAGGGAGGGCAACGGCGTATGAGAAGCTGGTCGAATATTACCGCGCGGCCGGGGCGTCGGAATCGGAACTTACGAAATTAGCCGCCGCCGTGGAGTCAAACGCCGCCTTTTTGGACGCGGGTAATCCCGAGACAGCGAGGCTTTATTACGACGTGGGGAAATTGTGTTTTTCGGAGACGGAGGGAACTTTAAAACGGCGCGTGCTTGCTTCCGCCGGATTCTTCGAATCCGCGGTGAAAGAGGGATCGGGGGATTTTGAAGGCAAGAATGTGGCGAAATGTTACGCTCTTTTATGCGCGTTTCTCACACAGCGCAGTGTCACATCGGAACATTCCGCTGATGAATACAAAAAAATGCTGGGAAAGCTGCGCGAGGCTGTGGGCACCGTATCAAAGGAAAGCGGGCCGGAGGCAAATTATGACAGGATGTCGCTGTATTACGCGGCGGCTCTTTTCGTAAACGATCAGGCGGAATACATGGCGGGTGTGGGAATAGGAAAAGATGAGCTTACAGGGCTGTTGGATGGGATTTCAATTAAAGCGGGCGCCGTGACATCGACGCTTTCCTATGTAAACTCGCTTAAAGGGAAGATCGAAAGCAGTATCCCGGCGTTTACCCGTAACGTCGACGCCAAGTATGATGAAGTCGCGGGAAGAGAGGGAGGATGATTATGTGGCGGATAAATTAACATTCATTTCCGATATATTCTTTATCTTTGCGGCCGTTTTCTTTCTGGTCGCGCTTCTGTTTTGGTTTTTGTTTCATATACCGAGGGTCATCGGTTATTTTTCCGGCAAAACGGCAAGAAAAGAGTTTGAGCGGACAAGAAATGCCCCAAAGGGTGAAAATGTAAGCGGTTTCGGGCGAAAAGGACGCGCCGCAAAGTATGTGATTTTAGACGAGGTAATTATAGTTCATACGGATGATGAGATCCGTGGCTAAGGCGTATGGCTAAAAGAGCGAAAGGAGGAAAGTATGAAAAGAACTTTGAGGAAATTATGCGGGGCGGCGATCGCGGCGGTGATGATATTTGCGTCGCTTCCCGCGGCGGCGGCAAATGTCGGGGAGGGCTTTGCTGACGGTGACGCGCGGATGTCGGGTGAAGAAGTTTACGTTAAGGACGGGGAAAATAACCTCGCGGCACAGGATGGCGGCGACCTTCCCCGCGAGGAGACTCCCGAAAATCCGTATAAGCTGCCCGCCGTGCCTGAAAGCGGATGGTATACAAAGGGCGTTACCGTCACGGCGCGTGAGGGATATCTTATCGCCCTATCGGAGGAAGGGCCGTTTGAAAAGTCTGTTTTATTTGACGATCAGGGCGATCACA
>CAYLRF010000031.1:0-12304 GCA_964385995.1 uncultured Faecalimonas sp. | reverse complement strand
TCGGAGGAAGGGCCGTTTGAAAAGTCTGTTTTATTTGACGATCAGGGCGATCACACGCGATACGTGTGGCTTCAAAATGAAAAGACAGGCGGCGTCACGGACAGGATCCCGCTAAACATTAAGATAGATACGATTCGCCCCGACGCGGCCCGTATGAAGATTGCCTTTGACGAGTCGTCGGAAGGGAACTTCGTCAGGAAACTGGGCGAATTGCTGGGCTTTTTTAATCCGTCGGTTACGGTTACCTTCACGGCTCCGTGGGAGGATACCTCGGGGATTGATTATTTCACGTGGGCATACGAGAGAGAAAAGGGAGCGTCTTCGGTGAACGATAAGGAGGCGTCGGGAAGACTGAGCGTGAAGGAGGAAAACGGTGAAGCGAAAGCCACGCTTACCCTTCCCGAAGACAGGGCCGCGCAATACCGGGGTAATATCTCGTTTACTGCCACGGATAAAGCGGGCAACGAGAGTTTCTCAAAGACAGAAGATTACGTCTTCGTGGTCGATACTCTAAGTCCCGTCATAGATGAGAGGATCGAGGGCTTTACGGGGACGGACGGGAAAGAAAAGCCGGAGAGATATTATTTTTCGGGGGACGTCACGTATAGATTCACTGTCAACGAGGCGAATTTTTATCCCGAGGACGTGAAGGTAAGCGTAAACGGCGCTCCGGTAAATCCCGTATGGGAAGAGACGGATGCGGGCGATTGTCATACGGGTTATGTGACACTTTCCGGTGAAGGCGATTACACTGTTTCGGTAGATTATAAGGATAAGTCCGACAATGCCGCGTCCTGCGTGTCGCCCGTGCTTACCGTCGACGAGACGAAGCCGAAAGTCGCGGTCAGATATTTTTCGGATGAGTCGGGGGAGCTTTCCGTAGGTAAAAAGGGCGGCACGGGAACGTATTTTTCAGGCGGCGTCTTCGCGAAGATCACGGTTTACGAGAAACATTTTTCCGAGGAAAACACGCGCCTTTCGGTCAGGGCCGAGGACGTCTCCGGACGGGAAATCACGGGAAGTGCCTCGCTGTATGAGATCGATCCCGCGTGGAGCGAAAACGGCGACGAGCATGGCATAAAGGTCATTTACCCGGGTGACGCCAATTATGATTTTAAGATTACCTGCGAGGATATGGCGGGAAACGCGGCGGATGTTTACGAAAGCGATGAATTTACGGTCGATAAGACGGCCCCTGACGAACTGGGCGTAAGCTACGAAAAAAGCGTGCTTGATATGGTGCTGCATTTTATCAGTTTCGGATTTTATAAGGCAAAGACGAGGGTAACGCTTGGTGCATACGATAAGGTATCGCGGGTCGAGTCGTTTACGTATTGGATATTTGATACGGAAAATTCCGGGAGTATCGGAGAGGATCTAAACGGGAACACGCTGAATGGCTCGGGAGAGAGTCCTAACGGGAAGACGGTTTTATCAGAAGATATCACCTATAAGGAAAACGGCGCATTGGCGGAGGCTGTCGTGACACTGCCGGAAGAAGACGCGGCAGGCGGACAGTTTGACGGCTCGGTGGGATTCGCGGCGACTGATCGCGCGGGCAATGTCTCCGAGATACACAGGGAGAGTAAGCGGATCATCGTCGATACCGTCGCTCCGACCGTGACGGCCTCGTACGGCAAACCTGTCCGCGAGGAAGCGGGGAGACTGTTTTTTGACGCGGCGGCCGAGGTCACATTCACCGTCAAAGAGAAGAATTTTTACAGTGAGGACATGCGCGTCGGCGTAAGTCGCGATAACGGTGATTTCGAGGCTGCTCTTCTTACTTGGGACGGAGCTTTAGGCGGCGGGGAGGGACGTGCGAATGAAGACACTCATGTGGGAAAACTTCGGCTTGATAAAGACGGCGACTACGTGATCACGGTCTCTTACGCGGATAAATCCTCAAATAAGGCTCGGGATTACACGTCGCCCGTCATCACGGTGGATACCGCGATCGAAGAACCCGTCATCTACATAAACGGGGTAAAAGCGGGCGGCGGATCGGCCGGAGGCGGCATAAGTTCGGGAGCTGAGAGAGAAAAGCCGATAGCCGCGCGAAGCGAAGCCGCGTCCGGGACGGCGGAAAATGCTCGGGCGGAAAGCATTGCGGGTTCGTATAAAAATGACGTGAAAGTAGAGTTTTCATACGGCGATCCGAATCTTACAAGTGTCGAGGCGCGGTTCATACGGACGGGGTTTGAAAGGGAGGAGGATGTGACGGACGCCTTTATCGGGACTTTGCCGGGCGGGGAAAGCTTTTCGAAGGCTTTTGACATATCTGCCGCCGCCGAAAATGACGGGATTTACACGTTGACTTTCGGCATCGCGGACAAGACCCGCCACAGCGCTTCGCGGACGGTGAAATTTACGGTCAACAGATACGGCTCCGTATATGAGTACGGAAAATCGCTCTCCGATCTCATAAAAGGCGGAGGGAGGTTCGTGAGGTCGGTGGATGAGGACCTTGTGATTACCGAGTATAACGCGGACAGACTTACGGAGGGTTTAACGCAGATACTTATCACGAGGGACGGCGAGATGACCCGGGCGGATTATGACACAAAGGAACGGACAGTCGGCATAAGCGACGCTTCGTACAGCGAATATATCTACACTTTAAAAGCCGCGAATTTCAAAGAGGACGGAGTTTATAAGATATCCGTCAATTCGTCTTACGCGACTTCGGACGCGGGAGAGGTAAACTCAGCCGCCATGCCGGATAATTCGTTTGACGATGAGGGAAGGCGTATCGCGGATGTCTTATCCTTTACGGTGGACTCGAAAAAACCGAAGATAGCTTATATAGACGGCCTTGAAAGAGGCATCGTAAACGCGGGAAAACTGGACGTTAGTTATACGATATCCGACGAGGGCGGTTTAAGTAAGATAGAAATCCTCTTAAACGGCGAAACGGCTGAAGAGATAACCGATTTCGGAAACGACCTTTACCGATACAGCGGGAAATTTAAGCTTTTGGAAGCGGCCGCGGCGCAGACGGTGAGAATAAGGGCGACGGACAGAGCCGGGAATGTGATCGACACGGCGGACAGAGATTTTAATCCTGAGGGTCAATACGTTTTTAACGAAAAAGTCACGCTGTCCACGAATTTTTTCACGCGTTTTTGGGCAAATAAGCCTCTTGTCGCGGCAAGCGCAGCGGTCGCGGCCGCGGTGGGTATTTTCGTCGTACTTTTGATACGAAAAGTTAAAAAGAAAAAGAGTCGGGCGGGTGAGACGCGGCCGTGACAAAAGACAGGGCAATCATCATATTTAACATATCGGGCGCGAATGAGAGCTACGATCTCGACGTGCCGCTTGACATATCGGCCGATGAGCTTTTTCGGGCGCTTAACGCCGTCTTCGCCCTTACCGACCGGAGGGAAAAAATATCGGCCCGTCCGGAAACGGCTCATGCGGATTCGGGGAGGCTTAAGGTGATCCTTATGGGGAAAACATTACTTAGCGCTTTCGGGATAGGAAACGCGAGCGTCATAACTTATAAGGACGGCATGCTGGCGAAAATTTCTCCGTGCGGCGATCACAAGGCGCCTTCCTCCTATCCGATATTTAAGCGAAAGACCAGACTGAAAACAGTCACGGATGACACTCCGATAAAGATCCTTGACGCTCCGCCCGCGCCCGCAGCGCCTGAGGGGAGACTTACGGGAAGCTTCATTTCGGCGGCGGTGATGGCTTCTTTCGGCATAGCGATGTCATCCGTTTCACCGTATATGGCTGTTTCCGGGGTTCTCGGTATGCTGATGGCTCTTACCGGCCTGATTTCGGGCCGCGCGTCATACAGAAGGGAAGTAAAAAGGCGAAGGGAGAAATATCTGGCCTACGCCGAGGAAAAAGCGCGGGAAATCGAGGACGCGAGGGACAGTGAAAGGGACGCCCTGGCGGAAATATATATTCCGCTTAAGAAAGAAAAAGATCTGGTCGAAAATTTTTCACCCGAGATATTTGACCGCCACGCCGAAGATGAGGATTTTTTGCGCGTCCGTCTGGGAACGGGTCCTGTCGAGGCGAAGCGTCTTATCCTCATATCGGATAAGCGGGAGTTTGACGGGACCGACGATCTCACGGCGATACCCGAAAAACTTCGTGACAGATACAAATACGTGCGCGGGGCGCCGGTAGTCTGTGACCTGAAAGAAGAAAACGCCGTCGGTATCGTCGGGAAGAGAGCGTTCAGATATGAATTTTTAAAAAACATGGCTTTGGACATCTCGGTGCGACACGATTTCGCGGACGTGAAAATGATATTCGTGGCGAAAGGTGAGAACAAAGAGCAAATAAGGTGGCTGCGTCATCTTCCGCACGCGTATAACGACGAGACGCGCGTCCCGAACGTAGTCTGCGATGACGACTCAAAGGATACGGTCTTTGAGTGGCTCTATAAGGAGCTTTCATCAAGGCAGCGCGGCGGGATTTTATCGAAATGCGAAGACGCGGCGGGACGAGAGGCGCCGCGCATAGTCGTGTTTTTATACGACGAATACGGTTTCAGAAGTCATCCGCTTTCCGGATTCGTAAACGACGCGGGCAGGATGGGAGTCACGTTCGTGTTTTTCGCGGACAGAATCGAGGATATTGCACGGGGATGCGGGGCGATAGTGCGGATAAAAGACGCCGAGCGCGCGACGATCATAAAGACCGCCGATAAGAGGATGAGGACGGATTTCATTTATCCGAACATATCCGACGATGACGCGCATATGATGGTCCGCGCACTCGCCCCCGTAAGAGCGGAGGAGATATCGCTGGAGGCGGATCTCACAAAGAAACTGTCATTTTTCGAAATGCTCGGCATAGGGTCGGTGTCGGAACTTGATATCGGCCGGATGTGGCGAAAGGGCGATGTCACAAAATCCATGTCGGCGCCGATAGGCGTTTCACGGTCGGAAATTGTGAGCCTTGACGTGCATGACGGCGCTCACGGGCCTCACGGTCTCGTGGCGGGCACGACGGGTTCGGGAAAATCGGAGCTTCTTACGACATATGTGCTTTCGATGGCCGTTTGCTTTCATCCGTATGATGTGTCATTCGTGATTATAGATTTTAAAGGCGGCGGTATGACAAACAGGCTTCGCGATCTGCCGCACCTTATCGGGACGCTGACCAACATCGACGAAGATGAGACGGAGCGGTTCTTAAGATCCTTGAGGGCGCAGATAACCGAAAGGCAGCTGATATTCGCGAAAGAGGGCGTAAATCACATAGATGAGTACATAAGAAGACGTCACGCCGATGACCGGTTAATCGCCATGCCGCACCTTATCGTGATCGTGGATGAGTTCGCGGAGCTTAAGGTAAGTCATCCCGAGTTTATGAAGGAACTTATCTCCATGGCCCGCATAGGGAGAAGTCTCGGGATTCATCTCATACTCGCGACTCAAAAACCGTCCGGGCAGGTCGATGAGCAGATCTGGGGGAACTGTCATTTTAAGCTCTGCCTTAAGGTGCAGAGCCGCGAAGACAGCAGCGAGGTCTTAAGGTCTCCGCTCGCGTCCGAGATAAGGGAGACGGGAAGAGCATACCTTAAAGTCGGAAATAACGAGATTTTCGAGCTTTTTCAGTCGGCGTACTGCAACGCGCCCGAAAATGAGAACGAAGGAGCAGAGAGGGCATTTACGGTTTACAGACTGACCGGATCGGCAGAGAGGGTACCCGTGTATGTGAAAGAGAAAAAGGAAACGAAAGACGGTGACGCAAGTCAGCTGAACGCGGTTATAAAGCGCATAAAATCTTTCTGTGAGAGGGAACACATCCGAAGGCTTCCGGAGATCTGTCTGCCGCCGTTGGGAAGAAAGATAGCATTTCCGGAGGAAGACAGGACCGCGGATGAGGAGGCAGGTGCCGGGCCGCTGACGAGTAAAAACGTGAGGTTCGCGGATGAGGCGGCAAGTGTCGAGACGCGGACAAGTAAAAACGTGAGGTTCGAGGATGAGACAGTGATCGTTCCGACTCTGACAGGAGATATCGGACGGCCCGCGTTGCCACGCGTCCGTATAGGTATCTATGACGATCCGGATCACAGGAGGCAGGGAGAATATATCGTAAATCTTACGGGAAATAACGTCCTTATAACAGGCCCTTTAAGATCCGGGAAGACAAACATCCTTCAGTCGGTGATAAGAAGCATAGCCGCTTCTTGCCTTCCGACCGAGGCGTATATGTATATCATAGATTTCGGGTCGATGTTTTTGCGATCGTTTGAGGAACTTTGTCATGTGGGCGGAGTAGTCACGCAAAATGAGGATGAGAAATTAAAAAATCTCATGAAATTACTTTCGCGTGAGATATCTGAGCGCAGGGAAAAACTCATTTCGGCGGGGGCGGTTTCATATGAGGCGTATGTCAGGGCAGGCCGCAAAGATATGCCGTTAATCGTCGTTATCATTGACAATATGACCGCGCTTACGGAGCTTTATTTTCAGGATGACGACAGCTTCCTCAGACTTTGCCGCGACGGCGCCGGAGTCGGCATAAGCATAGTGTCGGCCTGCCCGAGGGCCGCGGAACCCGGATTTAAGTATCTGTCATGTTTTTCGTGCCGAATCTCGCTTTGCGGCGATGACAGATCGGAAGATAATGCGCTCCCTCGAGCGGGATCCGTGTGCGCGGATAAGATACCCGGTCGCTGTCTGGTACGTGTGGGGCAGGATATCTTAAAGTGTCAGGCGTATCTCTCATTCGGAGCGGATGAGAATATGACGGAGGCGATTAACTCATTTATCGGAAATGTTAACGCGAAATACGCTCCGCTTGCCGCGCCGCCTGTCCCCGTCATGCCGGAAAGGACGGATGTCGATACGCTGTTAAAAGAATATAAACGCGGTTTAAAGACGACCGATAAGCCGGGGAAAGGTGAAACGATCCTCGGTATGGATTACGAGACAGTCGCGCCGTTTGCCGTCGATCTTATGCGTATAGGTCAGCTCGCGCTGTGCGGGGGAGATGAGAGCCGGCAAATTCTGTGCCTTCGCGCCATCGCGGATATGACGGAAAAGCTGCATCCGGGAGGAGTTCTGATATACGCTGCCGATGACGTAAGACAAAAAATGGCGAGCCTTCGGGGGCGTAAATACACGAAGATGTACGAATATCTTCCGGGCACGGCGGCGAAGGTAACGGAAGATGTATGGAGGGTCTTAAAAGGCCGATATGAGGACGCCGCCGCGCGGACGACGATAAGGTCGGATGAGGATCAATTTATACTGTTCATGCTAAACGGGCGAGATGCCGCGGAGGAGATCTCGGGAGACGCGCAGACACTGCTTCGTTACAGAGACATAGTAGGCAAATATAAAAGTCTGGGAGTATGCGCGATTATCTGGGGGATAGAAAACAGTTCTCTTACATACGCGGCGCCTGAGGTCATAAGGATGGCGCGTGACTCGGGGTCAATCCTTTACTTTGAGGATCTTCGGGACATGAAATTCGTCGATTTGCCGTTCGCGCTCATAAGAGAATATAGAAAGACGCCGAATATCGGAGATTGCTGCTTTATCGGCGGGAACACCGTAAAAAGGATTAAGCTTCCCGAAACGCGTGGGGAGACGGCGCGTGTAATTTATAAAAAATTGTCAGATGTGGACGACAGCGCATGAAGTCTGTGCCGAAAGAGGGAAAGTTTGAAGATAAGCTTTCTGAGGCGTCCTGCCGACGCATAAAAGCGCTTCAGAGAAGAAGGAAACCATGGAAGAGATAGTTATAAACCGCGATTCGTTGCGTGAAAACATAGTTAAGCTTCGCGAACTTCATAATGATATCCTGCGTACGCGGGACAAACCGGTTGCCGTAAGAGGATCGGGAAAAGTCATTTTGTCCGTAAATGAAGCCGACAGGACGTATCTTGGCGTGCGTGAGGTTTTCGCGAAACTTATAGAGACCTCGATCGCGTTATTTGAGGATATAGACAAGAAAGCCGGCGAAACGGATGAGAGCATAGCATTCGCGCTGCGTCGGGAATAAGCGCCGCTGTCAGTCGTGGGTACCGCGCCTGATGTGTCGGCGAGGGCTTTCATGGAAGGAAAGCCGCGGGGAATACGCATAATTTCGTGGAAATACTTAAGTGCAGGGAACTGTGAAGCTCGGGAAGATACGTGAGGCCTGAGATGATACGCAAAAGCCCGAGACGGAACGCGGAGGTCGTAAAGAGCCGTAAATCGAGGGGGAAGTACGAAAAGGTGGGGAAATTACACGAAGCACGGGAGATACGAAAAAACAGGGGAATACGCGAACCGCGTGGGAGTGGAAAGCTCGGGGAAATACGTACAGCCCGAGACGGAACGCAAAGAGCGGGAAAGGAAGCAGCGGCAAATTTATGGATCGGGATTTGATAATAGATGACGATTATGTGCTGAAGGTGGGAAGCGCGCGGGAAGAAGAGGGAATTAAGCTTGAGGACGCGTTTACACGATATACGGAGATACTTGGGGATATTAGGGCCGAGGCGTTGGTAAAAGGCGAGGCGGCCGAGGCTTTGACAAGGTTTACCGACTGCGCCCGTATGCTGCGCGGTGAGATGGAAAGAGACGCGGGCTGCATACGGATGCTGTGCGAGTCATTTATCAAACACATTGACGAGACGGACAGCTTTCTGTACTGATGAGAAGAAGGCCTGTAATGATCGCGGTATGGCATGTGCACATAACCGTTACATGATGTCAGGATATCAGGGGGCAGGATTGTTCCGGGAGGAAAGGGCGGGATGGAAAGAGATTTCAGCAAACGCGCTTATGATGAGCTTTGCGCACTGGCAAAAGAGGCGGCGGATGACAGGTGGTGCGCTGCGACAGACAGGATCGGCGATCTTTGGTATGAGTTTGAACAGTGGATCGGCATATTAAATATCAGTCATTATCTCGACGATCTGAGCAGTTATCACAAAAAGATCATTGATATGAGAAACGTCACCGAAGAGGGGATTGAGAGAATTTTCGCCGAAGTAAACATACTAAGCGACAGATACGGCGAGCGTTTTCGAACTCTTACGGAAGAGACAGAGCTGTTAATCGGCGCGATTCGCCATCTTACGGCAAGCCTGTCCGAGGGCGGGGACGCGGCCGTGCTTAAGAGGGATCTTCGCGGGTTTATCGCTTCGCGGAGAAATATGCGCGAGGGTTTTCTTTCGGGGATACCTGAGGCGGCGTTTATTTTTGATGATATCGGATCATACGGCGGCGATCAGGGGTCGGCGATGCGGGTATATCAGGATGAGGAAATAGAAAATATCGTGAGGCGCTATCATCCGCGTTTTACCGACAAAGAGGTACTGGAGTTTTTAAAGAGACTGAATGCCGAAGGCTGCGGATATGTCGCGCTGTGCAATACACTGTTTAATGAATATGCGTGCAGACAGGCGCGTTTTGAGGAGAAATTCGGTTTTCCGATGTATAAGGACGGCGAACTGAATTACAACGCTCTTATAGTGGATCTTTATTGCTCGGAGGATGATTCCGGGCAGAGCGGAACGACCGCGGATGAACGGGAGGTGTTTTGGGAGAAATATCTGGGTGAACATGGCATAAAGACGGATGTGGTATGCGACATAGAGGTGACGCCGGAAAATTACGGTGAACTTACGGAGGACGGGATGCTCATAGTGGCCGTATCTCCCGTTATTTTGGAAGATTCGGGCGGAGCGCTCGAATATTGGGGAGAGGGCGGCCACGCCATGACCGTCACCGGAGTCACGGACGACGGAAGATATGTGGTTTCCTCATGGGGCAAAAAATATTACCTGAATCCGAAAAGGACATTTGACAGGATATCGTTTCAGCAGGTGAGATACTAGGCGGGGTGGGAAAATGGATTTTAAACGGGAAACTTACGATTTATCCGGGCTCATACCGCGCAAGCAGGATGACAGCCGTGTGCGCGAGGGAGATTATCACCCTAAGGCGAACGTCTTTTTTAAAAGCACGCCCGACGACAGCCGTGCGCGAGAGAGAGATTATCGGACGATCGAGGCGGCGTATACGGCGCTTCTTGACGCCTATCTGTGTGAAAGGGCAGGCCTTAACGAATATCAGGAACTCATTGACAAGTCGGCGTATCATTTCGCTGCCGATACGACGAACGCTTACATGAAAAGAGGCGGCTTCGGGCGCAAAAACATATGCGTTCGAAACAAGGTTCACGTCGGACGCCTTACGGAGGGCGATTTATCTCTCATTAGAAATCAAACGCGCGATAACAGGATTGCCGCCACCGATGAGCTCATGTCGATGGTGGAGCGCACCGTGAAAGCGGTGATACGGGTTCACGGGGACGAGGCCGGGGGCCCGTATGAGACGGCATATGATATCGGGGCGTTTCAGGTAAATATCGCTCCGTGCGACGCGCTCGTTCTCGGAATTTATTATGTACCTGATTATGACAATGCCGGCAATATCGTAAGCGGATTAAAGGAGAAGAAAAAGCTGGGGTTTTTGTCCGATTTGGCGGCGCAAATGGAGAGCCGAATGTCATCCGCACTCGGCATGAAAGTGAAGGTCTTTTATTAAGCGACAGCCCGCGGATTTGATTTTTCGGACAGCCTTTTGTCGCATACAGGCTTGCTGCGGATCAAGAGTTTCTATCTTAGGTATCGTGACATGATACAGGCGGCAGTGACGGAAGGTCTTCTTCAGACGCTTTGCCGCAGGAAAAGAAGGAAAACGGACGTAACGAAGACATGAAAAGCGGCCGTGGGCGATTTAGCTGCCCGAACGGCAGAAAAGGCACAGGTTACCATGAAAGATATAGAGACGTTAGAGGATTTAAGATCCGAAATCGACAGGTTAAGGTTCAGACTGGACGAAAGCCGCCAAAGAAGTGAGGAGGCGCTTTTATCGTTTCAAAGGCGGTGCGGGAAAATAAGACTGCTTAATCGCTGCTGCGCGGATATGAAAAAGATCATCGAAGGAGACGACTTTATACGCGCTTACCGCGGTCTGATTAACGCTCGGGAAAGGATAAGCGCCGCCATCGAAGAAATGACCGCGCGTCCGCGTCCGCCGTGAGGATGTTCGCGAACGTATTTGCCCGATAACGCCGTCGCCTTCCTTCCACGGATACGGAGGAGGTGACGGTTGCGCATTGGCGGGTAACTCTCAAGTCGACATGTCGCTTACGGATGTATAATTGCGGGAAACGGACAAGTGCCGTCCGAAAAGGAATTCGAAGGGGAAAGGAACTTAATATGTCAAATCAAATAAGAATCACGCCGGATCAAATGCGGGTAAGAGCGGGAGAATATCGCGCCGAGGCGGATACCGTAAACGGTGTAATCCGCCGTATGGATACGCTTCTTGTGAGGCTTTCGGGAGAATGGGAAGGACGCGCGAGCGAATCTTACGCGGCCAGATATCAGGAATTAAAACCGGGATTTACGCGGGTGGAGGAGCTGATACGCGAGATCGCCTCGACACTTGATAAGACGGCGGCCATGTTGGAAGAAACCGATCAAGGCATCGCGAGGCAGTTTAGGCAGTAATCGTCCCGGGCCCCGACGTCCGGCCCCACCGCAGTGTCATAGCGCCGCCACCCGGGATTGACATAACGTCGTAAATAGATCAAAATGGTGTCGACGCGAAATGATTACACAATGGTATCGGCGCGAGATGATAAAAAATCTCTGAGCCGGTTTCGCCGTATGTTCTGCGGTAAGCGGTCACGAAAGCGGGGCGGAATATGATGAGCGTTGGCGGTGAGGATTTATTTTCAAGAACACGCCTTCTTATCGGAGAAGAAGCGCTGGCAAAGCTTGCGAAGAGCCGTGTCGCCGTGTTCGGGCTCGGGGGAGTGGGAAGCTATGCCGTCGAGGCGCTCGTAAGATCCGGGGTCGGGGCGATAGATCTGATCGACCATGACACGGTAAGCGTGACCAATCTGAACAGGCAGCTTTACGCTACATGCGGCACGCTCGGCGAATATAAGACGGAAGTGGCAAAGAGACGTATCCGCGACATAAATCCGGACGCGCTCGTTACGTGTCACAGGATGTTTTACCTTCCGGATACGGCAAAGATGCTCGATCTTTCCGTATATGATTACATAATCGACGCCGTGGATACGATTACCGCGAAGATAGAACTCGCCGTAAACGCCCGTAACCGGGGAGTGCGGATAATCAGCTGCATGGGTACGGGAAACCGGCTTGATCCCACCGCTTTTCGCGTCGCGGATATCTATGACACTTACGGCTGTCCGGTGGCGAAGGTTATGCGCCGCGAGCTGAGAAAAAGAGAAGTGGAAGAACTGAAGGTTGTATTCTCTACCGAGACTCCGTTTAAGATCGCGCCCGAAGTCTGCC
>CAYLRF010000030.1:12582-20295 GCA_964385995.1 uncultured Faecalimonas sp. | reverse complement strand
CACGTGAAGATAGTACCGCCGGAGCATTATTTTGACGAGCCCGTCGACGGCATACTTATCATAGCGCCGGGTTATACGGAAGAGATCGCGGCATCGATAAGAGGAAAAATACGGACAGAATGTTGAGATATACGCGTTAAGAACCGCGCGAATAGAAAAGATTAGATAAGGTTCGCGGAGGTTACCATGGATAAAAAGAAGATAAGCGTGCTTATTCCCTGTTTAAACGAGGAGGATAACGTGGTTCCCATGTCGGAGGCGATTCGCGAAATTTTCACATCCGATCTGCCCGAATACGACTAGGATCTTACATTTATCGACAATGACTCCACCGACAATACGAGGGGGCTTTTGCGAAGTCTTTGCGCCGCCGACAAACGTCATATTAAGGCCATCTTTAACGCGAAGAATTTCGGACAGTTCAATTCTCCCGTTTACGGGATATGTCAGACAGACGGCGACTGCACGATACTCATATGTTGCGATTTTCAGGATCCGTTGGATTTAATCCCGAAATTTGTGAGGGAATGGGAAAACGGATATAAGATAGTAACAGGCATTAAGACCACCAGTCATGAGAACAGGTTTATCAGGTTCCTGCGCACATGTTATTACAAACTCATAAAGAAATTCTCCGATGTGGAACAGATAGAGCACTTCACGGGATTCGGTCTTTACGATAAGACATTCGTGGATGTGCTGCGAAATCTCGATGATCCGGCGCCGTTTCTTCGCGGGATTGTCGCGGAGCTTGGTTTTAAACGAAAGGACATACCCTACGATCAGCCAAGGCGCCGCGCGGGGAAGACGAAGAATAATTTTTATACGCTTTATGATGCGGCCATGCTGTCCTTTACGTCTTATACCAAGATAGGATTAAGGATAGCCACCATAGGCGGCTTTATAATGTCACTTATCAGTTTTATCGTGGCGGTAGTCTACCTGATCCTTAAGCTTTGCAATTGGGACAGCTTTCCCATGGGGAACGCGCCCATACTTATAGGCGTATTTCTTTTGGGTTCCGTGCAACTTTTCTTCATAGGTCTTCTAGGCGAATACGTGTTAAGCATAAATACCAGGGTAATGCGTCGGCCGCTCGTGATAGAAGAGGAGCGGATAAATTTCGATCGCGGGGACGATGAGGATGACGCGGATGAGCCGGGCACTGTTTCCGGCGCGGCGGATGATTTTTCGGCCTAAGGCGGCTTTGTTGTGCGCCGCGCTATTTAAAATCTCGGCATAATCGCGTCAAGCTATTTAGGGGCTTGATATTTAGCGCCGGATTTTCTAAAATTACGAAGAACGCCAAAGAAGCGTTTTTAAAGCGTCGGCATATAAAGGGGTGTCCGTAGCTTATGCTATGGAGGTAGATATGCCGGGATTTATAAAAAACTTAATAATGAGATTTCAAAAAGCCGTCATCGCGGTTTCGGCGGTCATCCTTATGTGCGTTTCCCTAGCGGGATGCGGTAATAAAGAGCAAATTTCGCTGAAAGAGGAAAATATCTCGCGGGATGAGTACGAGGAAGGCGAAGACTCAGGTGATGGCTCGGGCGGATCGAACGGGAAAGCGGATGAGGGCGGCGACGCGGCAGACGCGAAGAAAAAAGAAAAGGTCATCTGCGTGTATGTCTGCGGGGCCGTAGTAAATGAGGGAGTGTATGAGCTTCCCGAAAACAGCCGCGTGTACGAAGCCATTAAGAAGGCGGGAGGCCTTGCGCCCGACGCGGCGTCGTCCGAGATAAATCAGGCGCAGATCCTAAAGGATGAGGATCGTCTTTACGTGCCGTCGGTCGAGGAGACTAAAGGCGGCGTCTCGGAGGGCGGACAAAAATCAGACGGCAGGGTCAACATCAACACAGCGTCCAAAGAGGAGCTGATGACGATACCCGGCATCGGTGAGGCGAAGGCGGATCTTATAATAAAGTACCGTAAGGAGAACGGATTTTTTTCTTCCGTTGAGGACATAATGAACATTTCCGGTATAAAAGAGGGGATGTTTAATAAGATTAAGGATCACATCAAGGTTTAGTAAAGCCTGAACCGAGGACAGAAATAACGGAGAGCAGAAATAACGGAGAGCGAAGGACATGGCGAAAAAAATACTGGTGGTGGACGATGAACAGCTCATCGTCAAGGGCTTAAGCTATAGTCTGAAGCAGGACGGAATGCAGGTCGACGCGGCTTACGACGGCGAGGAGGCGATTTCGCTCGCGCGAAAGGGAAATTACGATCTGATCCTTTTGGATGTAATGCTTCCGAAAGCCGACGGTTTTGAGGTTTTAAGAAATATCCGCGAATTTTCGGATGTTCCCGTCATCATGCTCACGGCGAGGGGTGAGGACATCGACAGGATCACTGGTTTTGAGTACGGGGCGGACGACTATATCGCAAAGCCCTTTAACATCACCGAGGTTAAAGCCAGGATGAAGGCCGTCATGCGCCGCTGTGATGAAAAGAGCAAAAATAATGACGACGAATCCGAGGTAACGCGGACGGGTAATATCAGGATCGACCGCGTAAGCAGACGTGTCTTCATAGGAGATAGTGAGCTGGATCTTACCGCAAAGGAATTTGACCTTTTCGAGCTTTTGGCATCGCATCCCGATAAGGTTTACAGCCGAAAGGAGCTGGTCGATCTTATCTGGCGCGGCGATAAAGCCGGGGATTTAAGGACAGTCGACGTGCTCGTGCGCCGCTTAAGGGAAAAGATCGAAAAGCTTCCGGGAGCCCCTAAGTACGTGTTCACTAAATGGGGGATAGGTTATTATTTCCGCGTGACGGACGCCGACTGACGGATGCATGGGGCGGTCGAAAGAAGCCGGAGGCGCAAATACGCGTCGCGGCCGTAAGCTATGTTTAAGAAGATACTCGAACAAATAAAAAGTCTGCGATTTATGGTTTTCGCTCTCGTGGTCGCGGTAAGCGGCATATCGTGTTTCGCCATCAGACAGATGTTGCTTTACCGATACGAGAGCGGCGCCGCGGATCAGCAGATCGCAAAGATGAAAAATCACTGCGCGGTACTGGGCGATCAGATGAGTACCGCAAATTACCTTCAAAAGCCCATCTCGGATGTCATCGACGCCAGACTTTCCCAGCTCTCCGATGTATATGACGGAAGGATCCTTGTAATCGACAGCGAGTTTCGCATCATGAAGGATACTTTCGACGCTCAGACAGGTAAGACGATAGTGTCGCAGGATGTCATCGAATGCTTCAAAGGCTCCGGCACGAGCAGGTATGACAGGCAGTATCACTACATAGAGATCACGACTCCCATCATGGGAAGATATGAGGATACTCCGTATGTGGCCGGCGTGCTGCTTATAAGTTCTTCCGCGGCGCATATCAAAGAGACACTGGATGACATGTCCCTTAAGGCGAATATCCTCACGGCGCTTATCATGGTGCTTGTGACGGTGGCGGCGGCGTACGCCTCTTACGGATTTTCACTGCCGCTAAAACGGCTCACGGATCGGGTAAACGCTCTGGCGGAAGGGACGGATTTCGGGGAGACGGGTCTGCGCTCCTACACGGAGACGGCCCGCTTATCGGAGGCCGTCGACAGGCTTAAAAACCGCGTAAGTGAGCAGGAAAACTCTAAGTCCGAGTTTATCGCGAACGTGTCTCACGAGCTTAAGACTCCGCTTACATCCATGAAGATACTGGCCGATTCTCTGCTCGCCGAGGAGGATGCGCCCATAGAGACATATAAGGAATTTATGGGCGATATCGCGGGGGAAATCGAGCGTGAGAGCGCGCTTGTAAATGATCTTTTGGAGCTTGTAAGGACCGAAAAAGACTCCTCGGAGATGAATGTCGCGTCCGAAAACATAAACGCTCTGACGGAACGCGTGCTTACGACTCTTCGCCCGATAGCTGAGAAGAATAATGTCGATCTTGTCCTTGAAAGCTTAAGGCCCGTGACGGCCGAGGTGGACGCGGATAAGCTCGCCGTCGCCCTCACGAATTTGGTCGAAAACGCCATTAAATACAACAAAAAAGAAGGCTGGGTGCACGTCTCGGTGAATTCGGATCACAGGTATTTTTATATAGCCGTGGCGGATTCGGGCATAGGAATACCAAGCGAGGATACGGGACGCGTTTTCGAGCGCTTTTACCGGGGAGATAAGTCGCATTCCTCCGCGATAAACGGGACGGGGCTGGGCCTTGCCATCGCAAAAAATGTCGTGACGGAGCACCGCGGGGTCATCAAGGTCATAAGCGAGGAGGGAGTCGGAACGACCTTCACGGTAAGGATACCGTTAAAATATGTACCGTAAAACGACGGGGCGGAGGGTAATTTTAAGACCACGATTCCGGCTTAAGTAAGGCCGGTTAAGGGAGCCTCTTGAAATCGCGCGGGGGTTTAAGAGATTACGGGAGAAAGTAATGTGCGTATGAAAAAAGCAGGGCGCGTTTTGGCGTTTCTTATATGCGCGGTTCTCATGTCGGGCTGCGGGGGAAAAGATAAAGGCATACCGATGCAGGTATATTTTTTGAAGTCAAACGAAGACGTGCTGATAACAAAAAAGTATTACGTGTCGGGTAAGGATGCCGGGACACGGGCCGAAGAGCTTCTTGACATCATGACGGCTCCGCGGGCCGACGAACTTCGAAGTGTCTTCCCGGACGGCGTGAAAGTAAAGGATGTCACCTCCGAGGGATATCTTCTGACGGTGAATTTCAGCGAGAATTACTCGAAACTTGAAAAAAGCGAGGAAGTTTTTTTAAGAGCCGCCGTGGTGCAGACGCTCGTCATGATAGACGGCGTCGAGTACGTCTCTTTTGAGGTCGGTGGGAAAGCGCTCACCGACGATTCGGGGAAAACGGTGGGCCTGATGAGCGCGGATGATTTCGTGCAAAATGTGGGGACGACTCTGACATCATATCAGGAGGGGGATCTTAAGCTTTATTTCGCCGCGAAGGGCAAGGATGAGCTGGTGCCTGAACAGCGCAAAAATCTGCGTTACAATATCGACACCTCGCTTGAGAAGCTGGCGGTGGAGCAGCTCATGAAGGGACCGAAGTCCGATAAATGCGAAGCCACGATACCGGTGGAAGCGAAGCTTCTCGGGGTTTCCGTAAGAGAGGGAATATGCTACATCAATTTCTCAAAGGGCTTTTTGACAGGAGGGGGCGAGAGGGATCCCGAGATCGTTATTTACTCAATAGTAAATTCAGTCCTTGCAAGCGGCAACGCATCTAAAGTAAAAATATTGGTGGAAGGGTCGGACGACGCGGTTTTTAAAGGAGCGGTGGATTTAAAAAACACGCTCGAATGGAGGGAGGATTTGATCAGAAAAACAAAATGAGAAAAAGGCCACTATGTACTCTGTGCCTGGCCGTTATCATCGTGCGCTCTCTCATGCTTATCGCGTCCGGGGCGGCCCGCGCGAAACCGCCGGATACTTCTTTTTTCTGCGAAGAAAGAGCAGCGGGGTACGTTAAGTTAAGCGGACTGGTTTATAAAAAGACAGAGACTTCGAAAAATCTTGTTTATTATCTTAAAGACATTTCTTTAAATCACGGCGGCAAATCGTATTTTGAATCCAAAATCATCATCTATGACGGCAGTTTTTCCGATTATCCCATCGGGAGTGTGATTAGCTGCGCGGGAACGGCGTATTCATTCGGTAAGGCGCGAAATCCGGGGAATTTTGACGCGCGCCTCTTCTACGCGAAGCAGGGTATCTACGGCTCTGTGAGCGCGCAAAGTGTGAAGAAAGCAGGCGGCGACGGGGAAATTACGGATTTACGGGAGGAAGAGCCGTATGCAAAGGAAGACGTAAACTTGCGCGGCGATAAGACGCGGCCGGGAAAAATAACGCGGGTATATTACGATCTTTCGGAGAGGTTATACCGGCTCAGGCGATCGTGGAAGTCGCTTATAGAGGAAAACATGAGCGAAAAGGGCGCGTCTGTCTTATCCGCCATGCTGCTTGGCGAAAGATCTCTTATAGATGAGGATGTGAAGGAGACCTACAGGGAGGCGGGCATTTCTCACGTGCTCGCGATATCGGGGCTTCACATATCCTTTATAGGCCTCGGGCTTTATAAGCTTCTTCGTAAGACGGGACTTTCCCGCGCGGCGGCGGGATTTTTCTCCATGAGCGTGCTGGGTCTTTACGCGCTCATGATTGGCTTTTCAGTGTCTGTTATCAGGGCCTTTATCATGCTCGCTTTCAGGATAGGGGCCGATATGTGCGGGAGAGTATACGATATGGCGACGGCGCTGTTTTTTTCCGCGGCGGCGCTTGTGCTTTATGAGCCGCTGTATTTGACGGACGCGGCGTTTTTGCTTTCGCACGGGGCGATACTGGGTATCGCGGCGGTGCTTCCCGCGGTGAGATATCTGTTTCCGGATAAGAAGTGGCTTAGCGGTTTCATGGCGGGACTTTCAATCAATCTCACCTTGCTTCCCGTGATACTGTGGTTTTATTTTGAGTTTCCCGTATATTCCATGGCCGTAAATCTCGCTGTGATCCCGGCCATGTCCGCGGTGCTGGGACTGGGTATGTTCGGAAGTTTCTTCTGCCTGATACATTTCGGCGCGGGAAGGCTCCTCTTAAAAGCGTGCGATATCATATTGGGAGGATTTCTTTTCATCAGCCGGGCAAGTATGAAGCTTCCTTCGGGAGATCTCGCGTTCGGAAAGCCGAAGGCGTGGGAGATGGCAGTCTACTACGCCCTGCTTTTGATATTTCTGTGTCTGACATACAGGATAAAGGCGAAAAGAAACGCCGGGAAGATTTGCGATGAGACGTCCCGCGAAGCCGCCTTAGGTGAGATTTCGGATTCGGGAGAGACCGGACGGCGGGAGAGGATGAAAAAAATCGCTCTTCGCTGCGCGGGGCTTATTATCCTTACAACGCAGCTTGTCATTTTGGCTAAATTCCCCGACGGGAAGCTTCATGTGACGATGATTGACGTCGGACAGGGCGACGGAATTTTCATGGAAGGCCCGAAAGGCGTAACATACCTTATAGACGGGGGAAGCAGCGATAAGGAGGAGGTGGGAAAGTACGTGATAGAGCCGTTTCTTAAAGCCTGCGGAGTAAAGACTCTGGATTACGTGTTTCTTTCCCACGGAGATAACGATCACATAAGCGGCGTGGAGGAAATGCTAGCAAGAAAGGACGTCGGAATACGCATAAAGAGAGTCGTCATGCCCGCAAATTACGCGGATGATGAGAATCTTACCCGCCTTGCCGCCGCCGCGCGTGATAACGGTGCGCGTGTCTTTGTGATCGGTCCGGATGAGGAAGTGAATGAAGGGGATCTTCACATAAAATGCCTGCAGCCTGACAAAAATGACTCCTTAAGCGGGAACGCGGGCTCCATGATTCTCTCCGTGTCATTCGGTGAATTCGACATGCTTTTTACCGGAGACGTGGAGGCGGAGGGAGAGGAAAGTCTCATAAAAAAACTGCCGGAGGGCGGATATGATGTTTTGAAAGTGGCCCATCACGGCTCCAAAAACTCTACTTCGGAGGAATTTTTAAAAATAGCGGACCCCATGATAGCTCTCATCTCCGCGGGAGAGGATAATTCCTACGGCCACCCGAACAAGGAGACGCTGGATCGACTTAAAAGCCAGAACTGCCGCGTATACGTGACGGCAGAAAGCGGTGCGCTCTTTCTTGAGACGGACGGAGCCGTCATTGACATTTTACCGGGTTACATATAGACTATCAGTCGGATCGCGGC
>CAYLRF010000030.1:4367-12482 GCA_964385995.1 uncultured Faecalimonas sp. | reverse complement strand
TTTACGGCCGCGAAAAAACAAGGTTTGCGCTCGCCTCTCGCAGTGTATAGCGGAAAGCGGCGGATGCCAGAGTGTCCCGTGGGATCTGGCGGCGGTATTTTAAAGGGAAACGGTAAGGTAAGTTTATTTTATGCTGCGTCTGAACGAGGATTTAAAAAACGGAAAGACAGACAGTCTCTATCTGCTTTACGGTGAGGAAGCTTACCTTAAAAGACAGTACCTTATGAGGATTAAAGCCGCCATCGTATCGGATGACGACTCCATGAATTACGCATATTATGAGGGAGGGGACATCGATGTCGACAAGGTCACGGATCTCGCGCGGACTCTTCCTTTTTTCGCCGAAAAGCGGCTGATCGTGATGGAAGACACGGGATTTTTCAAAGGAGCCGCGACCGAAAAACTCGAAAGACTCGCCTCCTGTGTCAAAACGCTTCCGAAAAGCACGGTTATCGCTTTTTCGGAGACGGAGGTTGACAGGCGAAGCGGATTTTACAAAACCGTCTCAAAGGCGGGAAGGGCCGTGGAGATGAAGCGCCAGGATGAGAGCACTCTCACGCGATGGGTAGCGGAGATGGCAAAGAGGGAAAAGATCCGGATGCCGCAGCCCGTCATCCGTCTTTTTCTCGGGAAAGCCGGAAACGACATGTATAATATCAACCGCGAGATGCAAAAGCTCATCGGGTATACCGCGGGGCGGGATGAGATAACTGCGCGAGACGTGGACGAGGTGTGTTCCGTCTCTTTGGAGGAGAGGATTTTTGATATGGCGGATCGCGTGGCGGAAGGCAAAACAAAGGAAGCGGTAAGGCTCTACCGCGATCTTTTGGAGCTTAGGGAGCCGCCCATGCGTGTTCTTTTTATGCTCACCAGACAGTTTCGCATGATACTTAAGGTAAAAGAGGCGCAGGGCAGGTCCCTGTCGGACGCCGAGACGGCCGCCCTCCTTGGTCTTAAGCCTTTTCTCGTCGCGAGATGCCGCATGCAGGCGGAGGGATTTTCAAACGGCGATTTAGAGACGATACTTGAAGACGGCGCCGCGACAGAGGAAGACATCAAAAACGGGAATTTGCAGGATACGATCGGCGTCGAACTTTTTATCGTGAAAAACTCTTCGGGGCGGACGCGCGGGACTGTCCGATAAATCAAAATCGCGTTATACGACATACGCCTTAAAAACCGGATATGGGTGATTGCAAGGTGTAAGGATTTAAGGAATAGTATTAAATGAGCGATGACATAAGCAGGATCAGGAATTTTTGCATAATAGCGCATATCGATCACGGAAAATCGACGCTGGCGGATCGCATCATAGAGATGACGGGACTTCTTACCGAACGCGAGATGCAGGCGCAGGTACTGGACAACATGGATATAGAGCGCGAGAGAGGCATAACCATAAAGGCGCAGGCGGTGCGCACGGTTTATACCGCCCCGGACGGGAATGAGTACATATTTAACCTCATAGACACGCCGGGGCATGTCGATTTTAACTACGAGGTCAGCAGGAGCCTCGCCGCCTGCGAGGGAGCCATACTCGTGGTGGACGCCGCTCAGGGCGTGGAGGCGCAGACGCTCGCGAACGTATATCTGGCTCTCGAGCATGACCTTGAGATAGTGCCGGTGATAAATAAAATAGATCTTGCGAGCGCGGATCCCGACAAAGCCGCCGCTCAGATAGAGGACATCATCGGGATAGAGGCGGCCGACGCGCCCAGGATATCCGCGAAGATGGGCATAAATATCCGCGAGGTCTTAGAGCAGGTCATAAAGAAAATACCCGCGCCCACGGGAGATCCGGGCGCTCCGCTTAAGGCGCTTATCTTTGACTCTCTATACGATTCATACAGGGGAGTCATAGTCTTTTGCAGGATCAAAGAGGGCCGCGTAAAAAAGGGAATGCGTATCCGCATGATGGCTACGGGAGCCGAGGCCGAGGTGGCGGAGGTCGGTTATTTCGGCGCGGGACGGTTTATCCCCTGTGACGAACTTTCGGCGGGTATGGTCGGTTATCTTACCGCGAGCCTTAAAAATGTCAGGGATACCAGAGTGGGAGATACTGTCACCGACGCCAAAAGACCGTGCGCGCAGGCTCTTCCCGGATACAAAAAGGCGCAGCCTATGGTTTACTGCGGGATTTATCCTTCGGACGGAGCCAAATACCCCGATCTTAAGGACGCGCTTGAAAAGCTCAGGCTGAATGACGCGGCGCTTCAATTCGAGCCCGAGACTTCGGCCGCGCTCGGCTTCGGTTTTCGCTGCGGTTTTCTGGGACTTTTACATCTCGAGATCGTGCAGGAGCGTCTGGAAAGAGAATACAATCTCGATCTTGTGACTACGGCCCCCGGCGTGGTCTACAAGGTGCATACGACAGACGGAACCGTGACTGAGCTTACGAATCCTTCCGCTCTTCCCCCTCAGACCGAGATATCATATATGGAGGAGCCCATGGCGCGGGCGGATATCATGCTTTCGTCGGAATATATCGGAGCCGTCATGGATCTGTGTCAGGAGCGCCGCGGCGTCTACGAGGGCATTGACTATATGGATGAGAAAAGAGCCGAGCTTCATTACCGCCTTCCTTTAAACGAGATCATCTACGATTTCTTCGACGCGTTAAAGTCGCGTTCCAGAGGATACGCTTCGCTTGATTATGAAATTTGCGGATATGAAAGATCCGAGCTTGTGAAGCTCGACATTCTCATTAACAGGCAGGAAGTTGACGCTCTTTCGTTCATAGTATTTAAGGACAGCGCGTATGAGCGAGGGCGCAGGATGTGCGAGAAGTTAAAGGATGAAATCCCCAGGCACCTTTTTGAGATTCCGATACAGGCCGCCGTCGGAAGCAAGATAATAGCCAGAGAGACGGTAAAGGCTCTGCGAAAGGATGTCCTCGCGAAATGTTACGGGGGAGACATTTCACGCAAGCGCAAGCTCCTTGAAAAGCAAAAAGAAGGCAAAAAGAGGATGCGTCAGATCGGAAACGTCGAGATCCCGCAGAAGGCCTTCATGAGTGTTCTCAAACTGGATGATAAGTGAAAGTATGCGTGACGGCAAGGGTTTGGGCATATACATACATATCCCTTTTTGCGTGAAAAAATGCGCTTACTGCGATTTTCTCTCCGCGCCAGGAAGCGAGGATATCATGCGCCGTTACGCGAAGGCCGTCGCGCGTGAGATACTGTCGCGGGCCGGGGATGTCGCGGGACTTTCGGGAGAGGCGGGCACGGTCGATTCGGTATTTTTCGGGGGAGGCACGCCTTCCGTCATGCCTGCGGGGCTCATCTTCGATATCATGGACGCCGTGAGGGAAAATTTTCCACTGTCCCCGGACGCTGAGATCTCGCTTGAGGCCAATCCCGGCACCCTGACGGAAGAAAAGCTTACGGTTTATAAGAGGGCCGGAGTGAACAGATTAAGTCTCGGCCTTCAGTCCGCGAATGACGGTGAGCTTCGCGTATTGGGGAGGATTCACACACACGCCGATTTTATCCGTTCATTTGAGCTTGCGAGGCGGCGCGGATTTGACAATATAAATGTCGATCTCATGTCGGCTGTTCCGGGGCAGAGTATCAAAAGCCTAAAAGAGACTCTATTAAAGGTAACGGCGCTTGAGCCGGAGCATATCTCGGTCTACAGCCTCATCATAGAAGAGGGAACGCCTTTCGCGAAAATATACGCGGGGAAGGAAACTTACGCGGGCACGCCAAACGTAACGGGATCGGGCGCGGGAGCCGATACGAGATCGGATGAAAGATCGGGCTTGCATGTGCGCGGGGGCTCAGGTCAAGATGCTGGTGAGTTTTATAAGTATGGTAATTTTGAAACGGGCTCACGCGTGCGCGGGGGCTTAAGTTCCCGCGAGGACAGAGAAAAAAATACGCGTGCGCCTTCGGGATTTGATTTGCCGGATGATAAGACGGAGAGAGCCATGTATCACATGACGGCAAACTTTCTGGAGAGCCTAGGTTTTGAGAGATACGAGATATCAAATTACGCGAAGGCAGGCAGACGCTGCCGCCATAACCTGGGGTATTGGGAGCGGGCGGATTATCTGGGCATAGGACTTGGCGCCTCCGGCATGATAAATAACGTAAGATATAAAAACACCGAGGATCTTCCGACTTATCTCGCTTCGGACGGCGATTTAAAAGTCATACAAAGTGAGACGGAAGCACTTTCACCCGCCGAGCGGATGGAGGAATACATTTTTCTGGGCCTTAGAAAGACCGAGGGAATCAGTATGAGAAGGTTTGACGCAGAGTTCCGGGAGTCATTTGCCGCGCTTTACGGTGATAAGGTAAAGAGTCTTGAGAGAGGCGGCTTTCTTAAGACACAGGGGGAGATGATCCGCCTTACGGATAAGGGGACGGACGTCAGCAACGCGGTATTTGCCGAGATTTTGTGCGGGTAAGGCGCGGGAAGGTCTGTTTGACAAAGGCATACCGTCCATGTAAACTATGATGTGCGGCGTACCTGTTCGGACGCTTAAAAAAGGTCGGCGCTAATGACGGGGATTTTGCCGCGTTCATCTGGGAAGCGGACCGGGATTTGGCATCGCGGCGTAAAGTCGACATATTTATTTACGGTAAAAAATGACACAAAAGAGAGTAAGACTTATAATATTCGCTTTGATTTCGCTGCTTTGGGCGGCGGTTATTTTCTCGTTTTCACTGCAGCCCGCTTCCGAGTCAGGGGATCTCAGCATGTCGCTTACGAAGAAAATCGTGCTTTTCTTCTTTCCCGGCATGAGTGAGGGGAGACTTGATTTTTGGGATCATATTGTGAGAAAGGCGGCGCATTTTATCGAATATTTCATACTGGGCGTTTTTGTTTCGGCCGCGTTTTTGCAGACAGACATAAAACATAATAAGCTGATCGCGTTCGTGTGCGCGGCCGCGGTATCTTGCGCGGATGAGACATTGCAGGTGTTTACGGAAGGAAGGGCGGGCAGGTTTACGGATGTGCTGCTTGACTGCTTCGGGGTCTTGGCGGGGATATTCGCGTTAGCCTTTTGTGTTACCGTCGTGAAAAGATGCCGCGCGGCAGGAAAAGCGTGACGGAGTACGCGGCGTATTGTCGGTAAGTGCGGCGGCTTACGTGTATCGCGCTATCAAAGAAATACAGGGCATCACGTCATCGGATCGCAATGAAAGGAACCGAAATTTTATGCGAAGAATTCTTCTGAAACTTAGCGGAGAGGCGCTCGCGGGAGAGGCGAAGACCGGTTTTGACGACGAAGTCTGTCTTGACGTCGCAAGGCAGGTAAAGCGCCTTACCGAAATCGGGGTACAGACTGCGATAGTTACGGGTGGCGGAAATTTCTGGCGGGGCAGAAGCAGCACGCTTATCGATCGCGTAAAGGCCGACCAGATAGGGATGATGGCCACCGTCATGAACTGCATATATGTATCCGAGATATTTAAAAACGCGGGGCTTAGGAGCCGGGTTTTCACGCCGTTTGTCTGCGGCTCTTTTACGGAACTTTTTTCAAAAGACGCGGCGGTGTCGGCCCTGGAATCAGGCGAGACGGTCTTTTTCGCGGGTGGCACTGGTCACCCCTATTTTTCCACCGATACGGCGGCCGTGCTGAGAGCCGTCGAGATTGAGGCGGACGCGCTTCTTCTCGCAAAGGCGGTAAACGGCATCTATGACAGCGATCCGAAGTCGAATCCGGACGCGAAAAAATTCGACGAGATATCCGTCAAAGAGACGATTGACAAAAGACTCGCGGCGGTGGATCTTACGGCTTCGGCGCTTTGCATGGAAAATAAGCTTCCCATGATGGTGTTTGCCTTAAATGAAAAGGACAGCATAGTAAGGACCATGAGCGGGGATTTTACAGGGACGAGGGTAACCGTGTGAACGGGAAAGGAGGATTTAAATGGACGAAAAGATTAAGGCTTATGACGGGAAAATGAGTAAGACGCTCGAGAATCTCGAAGAGGAACTTAAGACTATCCGGGCGGGGAGAGCCAATCCGCACATCCTTGACAAGCTTAAGGTAGACTACTACGGAAGCGCGACTCCCATCGGTCAGGTGGCGGGGGTATCAGTGCCGGAGGCCCGCATGATCGTGATTCAGCCGTGGGATAAATCTCTGTTAAAGGAGATAGAAAAGGCGATCCTGACGTCGGATATAGGCATCAATCCCTCAAATGACGGAAGCGTCATCCGTCTAGTTTTCCCGGAGCTTACCGAGGAGCGCAGAAAAGAGATAGTAAAGGATGTAAAGAAGAAGGGCGAGGCCGCGAAGGTGGCGGTGCGCAATATCAGGCGCGACGGCAATGACTCTTTTAAGAAATTAAAGGATTCGGACGTCTCGGAAGATGAGATCAAAGATCTGGAGGATGAGCTTCAGAAAGTCACCGACAAATACATCGAGAAGATAGATAAAGCGGTGGAGAATAAATCCGCGGAAGTGCTTACCGTGTAAAAAAGGAGAGTTTTTTGCCGTGAATGTTCCGCAGCACATAGCCATCATACTTGACGGGAACGGCCGCTGGGCCAAAAAGAGAGGCATGCCCAGAAATTACGGTCATTCCCGCGGCGGCAAAAACGTGGAGACGATCTGCAGGGCCGCTTATGAGATGGGAGTTAAGTATCTTACCGTTTACGCGTTTTCGACGGAAAATTGGAACCGCCCGGCGGATGAAGTGGCGGCGCTGATGGATATTCTTCGCGATTATCTGAAAAGCTGTATCAGGCAGTCGGATAAGAACAACATGCGGGTGCGCGTCATCGGGGATATAACGGCGTTGGATGACGATATACGTGAGAAGATAGAGGAGCTTAAAGTCTCGAGCGCGAAAAACACCGGATTAAATCTTCAGATAGCGCTAAGCTACGGAAGCCGAGACGAGATCGTAAGAGCCGCGCGCAGGATAAGCGCGGATGTCGCGGCGGGTAGGATATCGTCTGAGGATATCGGCGAGTCGTTATTCGCGTCATATCTTGATACCGCGGACATACCGGATCCGGATCTTTTGATACGCCCGGGCGGGGAGATACGCCTTTCAAATTATCTTCTTTGGCAGCTGGCATACAGCGAGCTTTATTTTACGGATGTGCTTTGGCCGGATTTTTCCGCGGACGATCTGAGAAAAGCCGTCGAAAGTTATAATCTGAGAGAAAGAAGATACGGCGGCGTGGAAGGAGGAGATTCTTGAAATCTTTCTTGATCAGATTCATAAGCGGCGCCGTCCTCGTGGCACTCGCCGCGGTCACGGTTACGTCAGGGGGCGACGTTCTTTTTTTCACGGTGCTCGCGGTGAGCCTTATCGGACAGTTCGAGATATATAAAAGCATCGACATTCATCTGAAGCTTCCGGGATTTGTCGGTTACGCGGCGTGCGCGGGTTATTTCGCCGTCCTTCGTCTCGCCGACGGGTCGTATGTGCCCATGCTCGCGGCGGCTTTTCTTGTCGTGCTTCTTGCGGCTTACGTATTCTCATATCCGAAATATGACTCAGGTCATATCACGATGGCGTTTTTCGGATTTTTCTACGTGCCGTTTATGCTCTCTTATATTTACCTTACGAGGCTTTTGGAGAACGGATTCTTTCTTGTATGGCTGGTCTTTATATGCTCGTGGGGGTGCGATACCTGCGCTTACGCGGTGGGAATGCTTTTGGGAAAACATAAACTGGCGCCAAAGCTCAGCCCGAAAAAATCGGTTGAGGGAGCCGTGGGGGGAATAGTCGGGGCCGCTGCGCTCGGCGCCGCGTACGCGCTTATTCTCGGAAAATTCACGGGATATACGGACGCGAATCCTCTTATTTACGCCGGCATCTGCGCCGCGGGCGCCGTCATCTCGCAGATAGGAGATCTCGCGGCGTCGGCGATTAAACGCAATCACAAGATCAAGGATTTCGGGAAGCTGATACCGGGACACGGCGGCATCCTTGACAGATTTGACAGCGTGATCATAACCGCGCCGATCATATATTACCTCGCCTTTTTTACGGCGGCGTAAGTTTAAGGTGACAAAAAGGCGCTTCGCGAATTTTGCCGTCTCACGGATATCGTGCCGGGCAGACTTCGGGCTTAATTTCGTCGGAAGAAGAGACAAGCCTTATCCGTGGCTCGGGGCGAACAAAAGCGGTCAGAAAGAAG
>CAYLRF010000030.1:0-4267 GCA_964385995.1 uncultured Faecalimonas sp. | reverse complement strand
AGAAGAGACAAGCCTTATCCGTGGCTCGGGGCGAACAAAAGCGGTCAGAAAGAAGCACCTGACACCGGCAGGGGACGAAAAAAGACGGTCAGAAGTAAGCGCCTGACACCGACAGGGGACGAAAAAAGACGGTCAGAAGTAAGCGCCTGACACCGACAGGGGACGAAAAAAAGCGGACAGAAGGAAGCACCTGACGCCGACTCGGGTCAAACAAAAGCGAACAGAAAGAAGCGTCTTACACCGGCGAAAGGACGGACGGGAAACATACATGAAGAAAATAGCCATCATGGGCTCAACCGGCTCAATAGGGACGCAGACGCTGGACGTGGTTCGCAAAAACGGTGACATAGTCGTAACCGCGCTTGCCGCCGGGAAAAACATCGACCTTTTGGAAAAGCAGATCCGCGAGTTTAAACCGGCGTTTGTATCCGTGGCGGATAAGGATAAGGCGGCGACACTCGCGGCCCGCGTACGGGATACAAACGTCAAAGTGGTATCCGGCATGGAAGGTCTTACGGAGATTTCCCGCATGGACGGATATGACACGCTGGTCCTTTCCCTGGTCGGCATGATAGGTATCCGCCCCGCTATAGAAGCCATTAAATCAGGTAAGGACATTGCGCTCGCGAATAAGGAGACGCTGGTCACCGCCGGGCACATCATCATGCCGCTCGCGAAAGAGAAGGGCGTTAGTATACTTCCCGTTGACAGTGAACACAGCGCCATATTTCAGTGTCTGCGCGGGAATGACCGATCCGCGTTAAAGAAGATATTGCTCACGGCGTCTGGAGGCCCTTTTCGCGGGATGACGACGCGCGAGCTACAGGACGTCACTTTGGATGACGCGCTTTGCCACCCGAATTGGTCGATGGGCGCGAAAGTCACGGTTGATTCGTCCACGCTCGTAAATAAGGGCCTTGAGGTCATGGAAGCGCGGTGGCTTTTCGACGTGCCCGTGGATGACATCGAGGTGGTAGTTCACCCGCAGAGCGTCATACACTCCATGGTGGAATATACCGACGGCGCCGTCATCGCGCAGCTTGGCGTGCCGGATATGCGTCTTCCCATACAGTATGCGCTTTATTATCCGAAGCGAAGGCTTCCCGTGACTAAAAGGCTTGATTTCACGAAGATATCCGCCCTTACTTTCGAGAAACCCGATACGGATGTTTTCTATGGATTAAGGCTTGCCTTTGACGCGGCGAGAGAAGGCAAAATCATGCCAACCGTGTTTAACGCCGCGAACGAGGTCGCCGTGCAAAAATTTATCTCACGTAAGATCCCTTACTTACGGATACCCCGTATCATAGAGGAGTGCATGGAGCATTTTGAAAATACGCCCCGCGACCCTTCGCTTGATGAGATACTTGATACCGAGGCTCGCGTGAGGTCGTGGGCGGAGGGATTGTAGCATACGCGCTGACAGAGCCGATACGCGATGTATAACGCTTCTGTCAATCGCGGCACTGTAAGACGCATAACGCGGTAATAAAACCGATACGCGCTGTATACGCAGGCTGCGGACAGACGGATTGAGGCATCTTCATCTTCGAGTAAAGCGTCAAATACCGGTTCAGGGGCGGGCGGTCGGATCGTGGCCGCTGTGTGGCGAACAGACGGCGGCTCCCTATGGCAAAAAGCGCGATGAAAAGACAAAAAAGGTGACGGCATGGACATAGTCGTGGGAATTATCATATTCATACTTCTTCTGGGAATCATCATTTTCGTCCATGAGAGCGGACATTTCCTTCTGGCGAAGTTAAACGGCATAAAAGTGGTGGAATTTTCGCTCGGCATGGGTCCCAGGATCATAAGCCGCGTAAAAGGCGAGACCAGGTATTCCCTAAAGCTCTTTCCGATAGGCGGCTCATGCATGATGAATGAGGACGATCCCGACGATATGTCGGAAGGGAGCTTTAACTCGAAATCCGTCTGGTCGAGGATGTCCGTCGTGGCGGCGGGCGCCGTTTTTAATTTTATCCTCGCTTTTATCTTCGCTGTCATCATAGTGGGTTACGCAGGGTATGACGAGCCTGTCATCTCCGATGTCGTCAAAGGTTATTCCGCCGAGGAGGCGGGCATGAAGGCGGGCGATCGCATACTTCGCATGAACAGAAAGAAGATAAATCTCTGGCGCGAGGTTACGTATTATAATCTTTTTCATCCGGGAGAGAAGGTTAAAGTCGTCTACGAAAGAGACGGAAAGAAGCGGGAGGCCACTTTAACGCCGAAGAAAAACGAGGAGGGGACGTATCTTATCGGAGTCGTATCTCCCGAGAAAAATCACGAGGCGAATGTCTTCTCCGCCGTGAGATACGGCGTTTACGAGGTCAAATTCTGGATTTGCACCACGCTTTCGAGCCTTAAGATGCTGATTACGGGGAAGGTGGGACTTAGCGGGCTCTCGGGCCCCGTCGGCATAGCTACCGTGGTGACCGACGCCTATAAGGAAACCAAGTCCTACGGCGCGGTGACCGTTTTCATGCAAATGCTCAGTATCGGCATCCTGCTGTCGGCGAATCTCGGAGTGATGAACCTTTTGCCGCTGCCCGCGCTTGACGGAGGGCGGCTGGTGTTTCTTGTCATAGAGGCGATCCGGGGCAGGAGAGTGCCGCCCGAAAAGGAGGGGATGGTGCATTTTATCGGCCTTATCGCCCTCTTTATACTCATGGCGATAGTTATGTTCAGCGACATAAGGAAACTTTTTTAGCGCTTGAGAAATGACGGGAACGCGCGGCGAATAGGCCCGTAGGGCGCGACATGACTAGCTTATGGCGGATGTTTAAGTAAAAGCGGACATGAAAACGCGTAATCGAAAGTGAGAAAGGTCAGATGAGCATATTTAATTATGAAAACGGTTTTATGCAGACGCTGGGACGGATCTGCGACTGCATATGTCTGGATCTTATGTGGTTTGTGTGCTGCATACCGATAATTACGATCGGCGCCTCGTCGTCGGCTTATTATTACGCTTACAATAAAGTCATAAGGCAGCGCAGAAGCTACGTCTTCAAAGAGTTTTTTCACGGTTTTAAGATAAATTTCAAGCAGGGAACCCTAAACTGGCTCATGGTTCTGGGACTGTATCTTTTCCTGCTTCTTGACTGCCGCATACTCACTTTGTTCTCAAAGGAAATCAAAGGTTCAAACGTCCTGCTTGTGATTATCATCGCACTTATCGTGTTTCTTACCATGTGGATGCTCTACCTTTTCCCCTACATGGCGAGATTTGAAAACACGGGGAAGATGATAAGAAAAAACTGCGCCATCATCATGGTGGCAAACGCTCCGTGGACCTTTCTTCTTCTTCTGATATTCGTGGTCACGGTGGCGGGAGTTTTACTGCTCCCGATGCTCGGCATATTTATACCGATATTTTACGTGGCATTGTCCAATCTCATACTGGAGCGCATTTTCCGCAAGTACATGCTGCCCGAGGATCTCGCGAACGAGAAGGAGATCGAAATGCACAGGTAGCCGGCGTTTTTCGGCCGCCCGGGTTGACGCGAGGGAGGCCATCTAGTATAATGGGCGCGTTCGTTCGGGCACCCGGACGGAAGGTTTTAACGGGAGGATGCGCGCCTTAAGGAGCGCGGGTCGTTATTATGTTTTCGCGGTATTTTTGAAGGAGGTCATGAAGCATGGCGAAGATTAACTTAGAGGATTACGGCATCACGGGGACGAGCGAAATCGTTTACAACCCTTCATACGGGATGTTGTTTGATGAGGAGACGAAACCCGGCCTTACGGGATACGAAGCGGGAAAGGTAAGCGAGCTTGGCGCCGTGAACGTGATGACGGGTATTTATACGGGACGCTCGCCCAAGGACAAATACATCGTCATGGACGAAAACTCAAAGGATACAGTATGGTGGACCACGCCCGAGTATAAAAACGATAACCATCCCATATCAGAGGATGTGTGGAAAGAGCTTAAGTCGCTCGCGCTTAAGGAGCTTTCAAACAAAAGGCTTTTCGTCGTGGACGCGTTCTGCGGAGCGAATAAAGACACGAGGATGTCGATACGTTTCATAGTGGAAGTCGCGTGGCAGGCTCATTTCGTAAAGAACATGTTCATACAGCCCACACCGGAGGAGGAAGCGGATTTTAAGCCGGATTTCGTGATTTACAACGCTTCGAAGGCGAAAGTAGAAAATTACAAAGAGCTGGGACTTAATTCCGAGACGGCGATAGCCTTTAACATCACGAGCAGGGAGCAGGTCATCTTAAATACCTGGTACGGCGGCGAGATGAAGAAGGGTATGTT
>CAYLRF010000029.1:0-21781 GCA_964385995.1 uncultured Faecalimonas sp. | reverse complement strand
GTATCGAGTATGCTGATGGTTCTGCGCAGATATTGCGAGAGGATCTTCTCGGCGGCCTCGGCGTCACCGTTATCCAACGCGTCGCAAAAGCTCTTTAGGGTTTTACCGTCCTCCCTCACCCCCTCATCGAAGAGATCGAGTATCTGCATGACGTAGACGTCCCGTACTTCCTTATTCGGGATCCCGAGCCGCATTATCCTGCCGGTTTCCCCTTCTTCGGCTTCTCCGACTTCTCCGCGTTTTGTGAGATAGCCGGTGGTGTAAAGTAGGCTCCAGAGATTATTTATGTTCTTATATATTTCGGAATAGGTGAGATCCTCGCGGATTTCTTTTACTATCGTCTCTCCCGCAACGAGCGCCTCAAGTTCTTTCTTCGTGACGCCGTCCGCCATCTCGACAAACTTTCGCACAGCATAATTACCACTGGAATTGATCCAGTGATTTTGCGGCTTTTTCTTGGGGTTCTTTTGCAACAGGCGGCATTGGTAAATCACGTCCCAAGGACAGTAGACATCCAGATTGCCGAATCTGTAGCCGTCGTACCAATCTTTCAGTTCTTCGTAATGATCCGACAGGTCATAGTATTTTAAAAGCGTTCTCACCTCGTCCTCGGTAAAACCGAAGTATTCATCGCAAATTTCGTCTGAAATGGACAGAGTCATCAGGTTATTAAGCCCCGTGAATATGCTTTCTTTCGAGACGCGCAGACACCCCGTAAGTACCGCGAACTCGAGGCTCTCGTTTGTCTTAAGAGCGTCGCCTAAGAATCCCCGTATGAGGGTGATCATTCGGTCGTAATAGCCGTTCTCGTTCGCTTTCGCGAGCGGAACGTCGTATTCGTCTACAAGGAGGACAGCCTTTCTTCCGTAGTGTTTCTCAAGCAGCCGCGAAAGCGTAAGGAGACTGCCCATGAATGTGCTCTCGCTCATGGCGGGGTCAGTCAGCGCTTCATATGCTCTTTTGTCCTTATTGCTCAGCGCTTCGCTTTCCTGAAGGAAAGGGTATTTGTTCGCGACGGCATTTATCAACTGCACAGCTCTCCCGAATGCCGTATCATAATTATCCGCATCAATCTTCTTAAGCGTGAGGAATACCACCGGGTATTTCCCCATGTATTTTTCGCAGACCTCGGCGTCTCTTGAGATCTCCAACCCGTCAAATATGCTCTTGTCACCTTCCACGGAGAAGAAATTCGCGAGCATACTCATGTTCAGTGACTTGCCGAACCTCCTCGGGCGGGTAAAAAGCGTGACATTCGCGCGGTTTTTCATGAGTTCGCGAATCAGCCCGGTCTTGTCGACGTAATAGAAGTCGTTTCGCCGTATCGCCGCGAAATCATCGTACCCTATCGGAAGCATTTTCTTTTTCGGATCCATTTTCCCTCTTTTCCGACACGCCCTAACGCATCAATAAGGTAATTTTGGAAGTGTGCTTTCACACGTGCCTCTTTTCCTGACGCGCTTTAGCGTGTCATCAAGGTAGTTTTGGAAGTTTACTTCCAAATATCTCCGCCTTCTTCGTCTGTCATAATTTCGGGGTAGAAAGCGATATTACGGTTGCCCGGGTCCTGCCACGATATCCTGCCATTATTTTAAACCGCGAAGGCCCGCATGTACAGGCCGATTTTGACAAATCAGTCGGGGATGAGGACATTTCGTTACCGTAACCGCCGATCCGGACAGCAGCGCAGATTCGTTATGCCTGTACATCGGAAGCTGCGTGACAGCGGGTTTTGCGAATAGGCGCGGAGGCGATCCGCTGATTTCCGTAAAATCTCACCGAAAATCAAGGACACGGGATCCGGGCACTTACAGTACATAAAATTACAAATTACGCGGGGGGGGGGCGTAATTATACATAAATAAGTCGGTTTTTTACATTTCAAACCGCATGACGAATTGTTAGCATAAAACGCAGGTAAGGTATGTGATTTCGCGTACGGGATGTGTAATTTTTACCACGGGCGCAAGAGTCGGACGCGTTCGGAAAGAGGAATGTCTGGCAACGGGCGCCTGCGACGGCTCTTTGGTCGGGATGACGGGTAAGAAGCAGAGGGAGGTAAATTTCCATGAGGAGAGTTAAACGTTGGATAGCGGCGGCGCTGACGTCGGTGATGTGCGTATCGCTTATGGCGTGCGGGGGTAAGAGCGACTCGAAAACTTCAAAGAAGGAACCGGATAAAAGCGATTCGAAGGTCAGCGCGGATTTTACCGGAGTTGAGCTTGAGGTCGCGGTTACTTACACGGGAGACGCGGCGGCGGTATTTCAGGAGATTTGCGATGAATTTTCCTCACAGACCGGCTGCACCATAGTCGTCGACGCCTACGGACAGGATTATACCAACATGATGACCAACCGCATGGCGGTGAATGATATGCCCGATGTGTACGAGACTAGCGGCTGGTCGCTTAAAAGGTTTAAGGAGTACTCGCTGGAGCTTACCGACGAGCCGTATGTCGCGGATTACTCCGACAGCGCCGTTTCCGTCGTGCAAGATACCGACGGCAAGTATTACGCGTGCATGATTTCTTGCGGATATAACTGTATGGCGGTAAATCTCTCGGTAGTCGAGAAGGCGGGCGTCGATCTTCTGGCCATTCATACATGGGACGATTTTCTCGCCGCGTGTCAGAAGATAAAGGACGCGGGATTCACTGCCATAGGTTCGGCTCCGAACGCCGGCTTAACATCCAACATCGCCGGGTCTTTTCTTGTTTACAAAGGAGAGGCGGCGGATGTAGGCGAGGAGATTTTAAACGGCACATGGGATTGGAAAGAATATCAGCTTATCATAGATTTCTGGAAAAAGGCCCTCTCTTCCGGTTATTGCTTCAGCGACGCGAAGTCGATGAACGCGGACAATAAATACGAACGTTTCGGGTCGGGACAGTCGGCATTTCTTGTATCGGAAGGTTTCGACGCGATACAGGAAGCGCAGAAAGTAAATCCCGACGGCAAGTTCGCCATGGCGCCGTTTCCCGCCAGCAAAGAAGGCGGAGAAGAGACGGTAGCAACCGGAGAGGGAGATTCGTTCGGGATCTGGAAAGAATCGGAAAGCGTGGAATGCGCGAAGGAATTTCTGAGATATCTTGCAACCTCGGATGTCACCATGAAGCTGATATCTGAAACAGGGCGTTGCGCTTCCATTAAGACGACGGAGGCGAAGGATGACTCCAGCGCCGCCATGGCCATAAAGGAACTGAAAGAGAAATATAAGGACCACAATATCGCGATTTACAATACATTCAACCGCGAATATTTCCCCGATCATCTGTGGGGAAGGCTCGGAACCGCCGCGAACAAAATATTCGCGAATTACAACAACGATGAAAAAATGAGTCAGCTTATCGACGATCTGAAGAAAGAATATGACAGATATTGGCAGGAAGAACACAAGGCGCAGTAACGCGGAGGTGATGATTATATGCAAAAGCGTCTGAACCGCAAGTATTTCATGTTCATGATTCCGGCCATAGTGCTGGTCGCCGTGTTCCTGTTTTTTCCTATCTTTAACGCTTTTCGTATGAGCGTTTACGACTGGGACGGTTATTCGCAGGAAATGCCTTTTAGCGGTCTGGCTAATTTCAAGGAACTTTTTCGGGACGAATATTTCTGGATCGCGCTTCGCAACACGCTTATTTACGGGTTCGGCATAACCGTTTTAAGAAACATTTTGGGGCTTGCCCTCGCGCTGCTTTGCAACATGAAGTTTCCGGGACGCGGCGCCGTCAGAGCCATAGTGTATCTGCCGCACATGATTTCGGGTTTTATAATGGGGCGCATCCTGTTTTATTTCTTCGAGTACAGAAACGGCATTTTCAACGAGATAGGAGGGTATCTGGGAGCCGAGCCCGTTTATTGGATGAAAACCGCGGCTTCTTCCATCACTGTGGTGCTTGTATGCTCCGCCGTCGTACATTGCGGCGGAACGATGCTGACGTATCTGGCGGGACTGCAGCATATTCCCGTGGAGCTTAAGGAATCCGCGCGCATTGACGGCGCGAATACGTGGAAAGAGTTCAGGTACATTACGCTGCCGCTTCTGCAGCCCTCGATAGTGACAAACGTGATACTTAATCTTATCGGGTCGCTTAAGATTTACGATATTATCTCGGCTTTGTCGGGCGGCGGGCCGGACGGGGGAAGCCAGTCACTTACGATGCTTATATCGAGCTACTATTACGGCCACGGCAGAGCCGGTTACGCGGCGGCGATCGCGGTCATATTCTTTATCGTGATAGTGATGATCTCGTGGCCGCTTAACATATGGCTGCGCTCTAAGAAAGTCGACATGTAGAAGGGAGGAGCGAAGGTGGAACAGGCGGCAAATGACGTTCGGGCGGTTTCGGCAAAAAAACACAGATTCAGACCGTGGCTGCTTGTGCTGTCGGTGGTGATATGCGTGATAATGCTTTTTCCGTTTTACACGCTTATAAATCTCGCGCTTCGCGGACCGACCGATTTCGTATCGCGGCTGAAGCTCCCGAATCCCGTGATCCTCGACAATTTTATCAACGCTTTTAAGGACAGGAATATTTGGACGGGACTCATAAATTCGGTAATATACGCGGCCCTTACCGTTATCATCGAGATAGTCTGCGCGTCCATGGCGGGTTACTCGCTTTCGCGCGGAAGCGCCCGCACGACGAGGTCGGTCCGTATGATTCAGATGACCATTATCATGGTGCCGGGTATAGTAACGCTCGTAGGTACATATTCAGTCATGATAAGGTTTCATATGACGAACAGCCTTACGTCTCTGGCGCTGCTGTCGGCGGCGAGCGGCATACCCACCTGTGCTTTCATATATATGAACTTTATGCGAAATATACCTATAGCTCTCGATGAGGCGGCTAGGATCGACGGAGCCGGGATAGTGGCGACGTTCTTTAGGGTAATACTTCCGCAGCTGGGTCCCATAACGGTAACTCGGACCATAATGATAGCGATTGGCGCGTGGAACAACTATCTGCTTCCTCTCTATCTGTTAAACGACAACCGAAAGAAAACAAGCATACTGGTGGTGCGCGGAGCATTTTCGGGCGGCACGGGAGGCAGGAACTTAGGGCTCGCCTGCGCCACCTGCGCGATATGTATTCTTCCCATTCTGGTAATTTACTGCATAATGCAGCGAAAGATAATCGCGAGCCAGATAGGGTCGGCAGTTAAAGGATAAGAATGTAAGAAGCGGAAGTTTAGGAGCCAAGGATCAGAGGTAGTAATCGGCGCAGGAAAGGAGTGTATCGAAGGATGAGTAAGATAAGAGAACGTTTCGGCATCCGCGGTAGGCTTCGCGGACAGGTAAAAAGAGCCGTCGCGATAGTCCTCGCGGCGGTGACGGCGCTCACCGCGTGCGGCATAACCGGCTTCGCGGCGGATTCGGGACATAAGGTGACCGTTTTTCACGGATACGGGACGGAGGCCGCGAAATACAGCATAGCCGACAATCCGTTTGTTTTGGATACTTTGGATTATGAGGCGTATCAGAAAAGCGCGCTGACGGGTCAGACAAACGGTGATTTTAAAGATTCGAATCCGATTGGCGGTTCAGGCGCGCTGCTCAAATTTAATCCTCCCGCCAGGATATCCGGGGTTGATATCGTATACGGTGACTTAAAAGGATCATTTTCAACCGGCCTCTCCGGCAGTGTCCTTAAAGTCAAAGATGACGGTACCGGCCTGGAGTTGGTAAAAAAGCCGACGTCAAGTGGTGAGGTGACCGATAAGATGATCCTTACTTTCGGCTCATATTGGAACACTCAAAGCGCAGCCGTAAGTATGCTTCGCTTCTACAATATAAAAGAGGATCTTACCGTAATATACCGTTACGCAGACGAGGTTACCTTTAAAGTGGGCGCCGGGGAGGGTAAGGCTGAGGTCACTGACTTTCCGGGATACGCCGACACATCGGACGGCGTAACCGGTTACTCACGTGCGCGCACCAGAGAGGATGAGGGGGCTTTAAATCCCTTCGTAACCTCCGTTACCGCGCCCAAGGGTCAGGTGATCGATTCGTACGCCGTCAGCATAGGAGATAAAAACGTGAACGTTACCTCGGATCAGGTGAAAAAGGGCGTATATATCGACGCTTCCGGGAAGATTACAGAGGGCGATGTAAACGCGGTGCTTAAAATCGAAAACGATAAGATAACGACCTATGATCTCGGGCAGAGTATCAATGTAACGCCCTCATATAAATCAGGCGACACCAAATATACGATCAAGGTGAACGGCGCGGCGGTCGATCGCGACGGAGCAAACGGAAAATGGAAAGCCGGAGACTTCAGTGTTTCAACGGATTTAAAAAATTATGTCCAAAATCGCGGAGGTGATTACGACCCGGCAAAAGGCGTCGCTCACCTTATCGACGATTACAGTGATCCTAGTGGCACGGGTCTCGCGTTTTGGTTTTTCGGCTCATACGGTGAGGTGACGTCGATAGATCTTGAAATCGGCGGAAAGAAATACACGTTCAGCGGGGATAATCTTGACATCACATCGGGCGCCGTATTCCTGACGAAGGGTAACAAACTCGAAAAGCGTGACAACACCGCCTATAAAAACGGCGATATCATACGGTTTCGGCATAACGCGGGGCAGGGCGATGACGCCTACGCGATGTATTTTATCGAGATACATTCCGATATCACCGTTACCGTAAACTATAAGAATGTTACCGCAGAGGTTTCGGATCCGCAGGGCGCTCTTGACAGCATCGAATTTGACCAGACGCCGTCCGACGGCGACGGAGGCAATATAGTACAAGGTGCCGCGGGCAAAGATTTCAGTGTTCCGGGCGGGTATCTGCGCGGCGCCGATCCTTATTCTTACCGTTTGAGATTTAAAACTGCAGACGGAGCGGTCATAACAGGGCTTAAATTCACGGACGGGGGCAGCTGGACGAAGAATGTGACCGAGGAAGAAATCACGGGTAAGACGGTGACCTGTGAAAACGACGCTAAAACACTTAAGTTCGCCGCGCTTGCCCACGAGGACGGATGGCATTTCGTCAAGGTCTACCTACAAAAAACCGATAAGTTTACCGTGGAGCCGATAGTCGAGAGCGTGCTTCATACCAAGGAGAGCGTGAAAGTTACGCTTGAAGCAAGCCCGGATCTGGCTGTCGGCGTAAACGCAAACGGCACAAAGGGTAAGAGCGGTACCGTGTCAGAGGATAATCTGTCAGTCACGGTCCCGAAAGGCGCTCTCTCATACGATACGAATCAAAATTACTTTCAGTGGGGTTTAGGCTCCACACTCGATAACGAGATGGAATACGCCGGCGTCGATATCTACCGTGTGCTTGATGACGGGAGTGAAAAACTCATCCGCTCCCTCGGAGAAGGTATACTTTCCCGCGACGCGATTCGGGCGCAGGGAGACAGCCTTACGACCTCCCCGGAGGACAATTTCGGCACGAACGATCCGATAAAGGTGCGCCTTACCAAGAACCGCTCCGGTGTGGCCACTCTCGCTTTTTATATCACGAACGGCAACAGCGACTTTCTTCTGAAATTAAAATATAAGGATTACACGGATGACGGAGAGGAAAAAGTCGGAAAGGACGCGAAATTTGACGCCAATCAGACGATAAAAGTTGACGCTCCCCATTCAAGCTGGAAGGCCGTGAAATTCGTGAAATACATGAAAACCGCGGGCTCCGTCGTTTCATTCGAGGGAAAATACCTGAATAACACCAATGTAGCGGCTCCAGACGGCAGCTACGGTGTCATACGCTTCGATATATCCGAGAAGACGGGATATCAGATAACCGGGTTTAAATTAAGCGACGCCGACGGGAAAGTCGCGGCTGTAAACTTTGACATAGCGCAGACCGGAAACAGCAAGGTATCCGCCGACCTTGTGACAGCCGAATGGTCGTATACACAGGGCGTGTATCATGTGGCGGTTTACTGGCAGAAGGTTCGAGGCATGGTCCTTAAAGTGGAGACTAAAAAGCTCACGGGCTCGAATTTCACCGTGACATTTGAGCCGCTCGCGGACGGCAACATATCGAAGTTTTACTCATTCGAGGGCAATAAGATAAAGGGAGTTACGACGGACGCGTCATTTAGCCGTATCGGGATAGAAAAGGCCGGGACATTAACCGCGAATAAATCCGGTTCGCGTATTCAGTGGCAGGGAGAAATCACCTACGGAAGCGGCTGGGAATACAGCAAATTGGAGGTGATAAATACCGACACCGGAAAGGTGGCCGCGACTCTTCTTTCAGGCGCGAAGACCTATCTTTCGGCGAAACCCGCGAATCAGTCGGGATCATATACCTCGGCGGGAATAACCGTAAATTACAGTAAACGGCTCTGCGGAGACTTTGTCATACAGGTTTGGGGCGTATCGGGAAATTATACTCTGAGGCTGTATTATAAAAATTATGACTCGGGGCAGGAGCTTCCCGGTAAGGACGCTTCGGTGAATGTTCCGTGGGGCGGAGTCGTCACCGCGAATAAGAGCAACGTCTCCGTAAGGCGTGTAGTCAATAACAAGTTCGACGATAAGGCTCCGAACTCGGAGAGATACAATGAGCGCCTCGCGAAAAATGTGTTTAAGGCGGATCTTAACGTCAAGACCCCGGGCGACAGGGTCGAGAGCGTAACCGTGGACGCGAACGGCAGAACTTATACGATGGGCGCTAAGCTTCTTGCGGGTTACAGCGGCGCGGAATCCCAGCGTGTCCTCGGAGCGCAGATAGAAGTTGCAAAGCGCGGCAACGGCCGTATGCGTGTGCATGTATGGGACTTGGTCGGCACCGTCACAGTGACGGCGAATTTAAGCTCGGGCCACAAATATAAGGTGTCGCTGGATGAGGGTGACCGCGGGGTATTTCGCGTACTTGAGATACCGAAAACCGGGTGCGCCTACGATCAGTCGATGAAAAATATCACGGTAATGCAGGGCACGACCGCGAGCTCGACATCAGGAGCCGGGGAAAGCATTTGCTACGCGTTCTGCGCAGACGTCGGTTACGAGATCGATAAACTCATCATAACCTCAAACGGCGAAACTTACACGTTCGATTTCAGAAGTCAGGTGCCTAACGGAAAAAACAGCTACAGCGTGTACAAACCCTACCTTACCGTTACTTACGCGATATTCCAAAACATAGGCGGCGAGACGATGCGCCTCAGGTTACACAATATCGACGCGGACGCGCAGATAAAGGTGACTTACCGCGAGGATGTCTATACCGTGACCGCGTATCCGCAGTACGGGAAGGGATGGTTAAGGGCCGATCTTTACGAGGACGCCGCCGTCTACACAGAGCTTTCCGACAATAAGGCGGTCGCGAAAGTGGTTTCCGGCACGATGAACTGGCGTACTCACGGCATCAAGTACCATTTTAAGCCGATGAACGAAGGTTCCGTCGTCACTCACGTGCTGGTCAGAAATCACATCGGCAACTACGTGATAATGGGCGACGGAGTGGGACTTAAGGAATCGAAATGGTACAGGATAAACGGATGCATCGCGGGGTATTATCTGGCCGACGAAGGCGTGGCGGAGGTACGCGTCTACGGGCTTTACCGCGACATAGACGTGATAGCCTTTTACGATGACGAACCCGTGGATCCGAACATAGTCATCCCGAGCGATATCGCGACTCACGATCTCGGAGTGTATCCGATGGGAAGCGACGAGGGATACGTGGACGAGGCGGTTACGAAGCCTCGTGTTTTGGGGAAGAGCAAAGCCGAGCCCGAGAAGAAGTTTAACATACTCCCGGTGATACTCGGCTGCGCGGGAGCTTTAATCGTGGCCGCGGGGATAATCATCCCCATAATCATCGTTAAACGAAGGAAACGCGAGGAAGTGTGACATGATGAAAAAAAGTATGATGACCCGTGTTCTCGCGCTGTCCCTTACCGTCCTTCTCTTCGTCTGCGCCTTAGGCTGCGGCGATAAAAGCGGTCAGGGTGACGCCTCCGGGTATAAAGAGGGGGAGCTTTCGTTTTACAGCTACGACTCGAATGATAAAGAGGTAAATAAGAATCTCTTTTACGTGAACAGCTACAACGAATGGGGAGCCGATCCTTCGCTGATATATATCGGCGAGGGAGAGAAGCAGGGATGGTTTTACGTCTATTGCACATCAAGCGAAATCGGAACTAACGGTATATGCGCGTGGCGGTCGAAGAACCTGACAGACTGGGAGTCGGTGGGTCCGGTGCTGCAGCCGAATCCGGATGAGTCGTGGAGCTGGCGCGGTTTTTGGGCTCCATCCATTTTATACGACGAGGGGAAATACTATCTGTTTTATTCCGCGCCGTACGGTTCCTCGGCGTCCTTAAGATACGACTCCTGTGCCGTATCCGATTCCCCGGAGGGGCCTTTTAAGGAGATCACGGGTCCCGAAAAAACCGCGATGGAGCCTCTTTTGCAATTCGAAAAGCATACAAACGAACTTCCCGCCGACATGGTAAGCGATGAAGTGGGGGCCTTCGGTATGCCGGGATTTATCAAGATGATAGGCCCGAATCCCTTCGTCGATCCTAAGACAGGCAAGCGTTATCTCTTCTTCGTGGCGGATCTGGGAGAATCCGGAGCCGACGCGTCAGGCGCATGCTGTCTTGAGATGAAGGACTGGGCTACGCCTGTCTGGTCCACGCTTCACCGCGTGACCACCTTCGGGAAGACAAAGGTCGAGGGTGGCGAGGACATATTGGAGGGCGGCAAGACAAACGAGGGGCCGCGCTGCAGATATGTGAACGGGAAGTATTACCTGTCGTTTCTTACCTACACGTACTATAACCCGAATTATCAGACGAGGCTCGCCGTATCAGACAGGCCGGAGGGACCTTATACGAAGTTTAAGATCGATGACGGGGCGCAGGTCATATATACCGAGTCGGATTTTATGCGTCAGTCGTCCGGCATAGGCGGATATGTCGATTTCGGTGATTCGATGATGTGTTCGTACATGACGTTTTACAACAATACGAAATTCAGCGATACCATGGGCAAGTTCGCGGCGAGAAAGTTCATGTTGGATGAGATCGTCTATGTCCCGAACAGCGAGGGCGTCCTTACATGGAACTGCAACGGACCTTCCGTTACTCCGCAGGCCTTGCCCGAGGCGGTAAGCGGATATAAAGACGTCGCCCTCGGCGCCGAAATCACGGCTGAAAATTCCGATTCGACAGGCGACGTCTCGCTTCTTAACGACAGGGTGATTCCTTATCACAAGAACGCGCTCGCGGGCGAATTTAAGGCCGGTAAGGGTAAGACTACGGTTACGATAGATCTCGGCGATTACAAGACTCTTCGCGCGGTCATGGTTTATAACTCGCGTGAGAAGGAGTACATGTTCGATAAGATAAGCGAAATTACCTTTGACTACCGAAAGAACGGAAAGACGGGCACAGTCTCCATAGGGCCCGTAAATTACAATAAGGATTACGCCGCCAAGGGCAAAAAAGCCGTGGGGAGCGCGGCTATAGCTGAGTTTGACGAGCTTGACGTAAAGAAAGTCACGATTGACATTTCCTCTGCCGGGGGAAGCGAAGGACTTGCCATCCCCGAGATAAAGCTGCTCGGGAAGGATTCGGACGGCTCCTCGGCGAAGGCGGGGGAGAAGAAGGGAGCGCTCTGTGAGCCTTATACCTTCACAAACGAGAAGTACGACTACGACTACCGCACGCGGGTTTCGTCCGAGCTTAAAGTCGACGGGAAACTCGATAAAGAGTACGGCAAGGTTCAGACGAGACTGTTCCTTAATAATGACAAGAACTCCGAGACTTATCTTGATCTTTATTACAACATGGGAAACGACGGATTTTACGTTTTCGCCGACCTTATCGGCTGTCCGATGCGCTACTATACGAACAAAGATTACATAGAAAACGATTACATCGACATAGGCGTATCCGTTCCCAGGGGCAACATAAACTGGAACTCGCTTGATTTCAAGCTCAACATAGCAGGGGATCAGTACCGCTACCGTGGATACTCCGGCGGCGCGTCATGGCTTAAGAGCTGGTTTGAGGGACTCGCGTGCATGAAGCTTAAGAACGGCACGATAGACGACCTTTCAAAATCCGACGGCTTCACGGCCGAGTTTTTCATCCCTTACGGCGAGCTTGGCATTGAGCCGGGAAAGGCGCCGGATGAGTTGGCGGTTTATTTCGGATATATGGTTTACGAGGATGACGGCACCATAAAGCGTAAGGTGACGACGACGGGCAAAGGGATGGATGAGACCGATACCCTCACCTGGAAAAAGGTAAAGGCGGGCGGATGATATCAGATTCTTACCGGGACACGATAGGGATGATAAAAACGCAAGTTTTGCAAAAGTAATCTACAATATACAGGTAATTGTATCGAGTGATTGCCCAATATGTTGTATTTCACCGTGAGCAAATTGGAGTTTTGCTCATCCCCGGGGACATGAAAAAAAGGAGGATATCGGGTGAAAAAGATCAGGATAGCGCAGATCGGAACCAGTCTGCACAGTCACGGTAATTTCATCTGGGGAAGCATTAAGAAACAGTCGGATTTATTCGAGATTGCGGGTTACGCTTTTCCCGAGAACGAACGCGAAAAATTCCCGGGGCAGATGGCGGCGTTTGACGGATTTAGGGAAATGTCCGTGGAAGAGATACTCTCCGATCCCGGTATAGAGGCCGTCGCCGTCGAGACGGAGGAAATATATCTTACGAAGTACGCGCTCGCGGCGGCAAAGGCGGGTAAGCACGTCCACATGGAAAAACCGGGCGGCACTGACCTTAAGATGTTCGAAAAGCTCGTGGAGACGCTTCGGGAAAAGAACCTGACATTCTCGACGGGATACATGTACCGCTTCAATCCGAAAGTGCGGGAGGCTTTGGATAAGGTAAAGGAGGGTGACCTCGGGGAAATATACGCCGTGGAGGCGCTCATGGACTGCGCTCATAACGATGAATACCGCAGATGGCTTAAAGTCCTGCCGGGCGGGATGATGTTCTTTCTGGGGTGTCATCTTGTGGATCTTATCTATATGATTATGGGCGAGCCGGAGGAAATCATCCCTCTTAATTGTTCCACCGGGATCGGCGGCATAGACTCAGACGATTACGGCTTCGCGCTTTTTCGACATAAAAACGGGATTTCGTTCGCGAAATGCTGCGACTGTGAGCCGGGAGGGTACCTGCGCCGGCAGTTGGTCATATGCGGGTCGAAGGGTACGATAGAGATAAGGCCGCTTGAGTACGCGGCGAACGACAAAAAGGGCGGCATGTATACCGACATGCTGGAAAGTCACAGTCCGAGCTGGAATACGCCAGGCATTATTTCGCGAAGCGAAATTTATGACCGCTATGACGAGATGATTAGGAACTTCGCTCTCATGGTGAGAGGCGAGAGGGAAAATCCTTTCGGTTACGATTATGAGCTCGGGCTTTATAAAACCGTATTAAAAGCCTGTGGGGTGATATGAACATGATGACAAAACAGATCGTATTTACGAAGCCGTATACGGCCGAACTTCTTGACGTCGAATGTCGGGACCCGAAAGAAGGAGAGGTAAGGGTAAGGCTCACGTACTCGGCGATAAGCGCGGGAACCGAAAAGGCGAATTTCACAGGGCAAAGAAACGGACCGCAGGTATCAGAGGGCGCCGCGCCGAGATTTCCCCGGACGGTAGGTTACAGCGCCGAGGGCATAGTGACGGCCGTGGGAACGGGTGTGACAGACGTCTCGCCCGGGGACAGGGTGATAGTTTTTTGGGGCGTTCATAAAAAAGACGTCACCGTAAGCGAAAACAAGGTAATGAAGATCCCCGATGAAATCGGCGATAAGGAGGCCGCGATCGCGTTTATCTCCACTTTTCCGATGGGCGCGATAAGAAAAACAGGGCTTGAGATGGGAGAGTCGGCTCTCGTGATGGGTCTCGGGATATTGGGCATTTTCGCCGTACAGCAGCTGCGGGCCGCGGGAGCGTATCCCGTCATCGCGGCAGATCCGATAAGCTCACGCCGTGACTTGGCCTTAAAACTCGGAGCCGACGCCGCGTTAGACCCCTTAAAAGAGGGATTCGCGGATTCGGTAAAGGAAATGACGCGTGGAGGAGTCAGTGTATGCGTGGAGGTAACGGGTATAGGAGCGGGCCTTATCGAGGCGCTTGACTGCATGAGAAGATACGGCCGCGTCGCATTGCTCGGATGCACGAGAAGCTCGAAGTTCGAGATCGATTATTACGGTAAGGTTCACGGACCCGGTATATCGCTCATAGGAGCCCATACGATGGCAAGACCCGGCTCTGAGTCCTCTCACGGGATGTGGACGGACAGGGACGATCTTCGCGCCGTACTTGATCTTTTAAAGGGCGGGCGCCTTTGCTACGCGGATATGATTTCCGAGATTCATTCCCCGCGCGAGTGCGACAAGGTCTATAACCGCCTCGCGGGAAGCGGCGAATTTCCGGTAGGGGTCCTCTTTGACTGGGACACGGTATGATATGTTTTGGAGGTGAAGCAAAAGCATGAAGGCTGTACTTGTAAATTCCGACAGATCGCTTAGGTGGGATGACGTTCCCGATCCCGTGATCAGATCGGACGAGGTGCTGATAGACGTCGAATACGCCGCGGTGAACCGGGCCGATTTGATGCAGCGCGAGGGGGATTATCCGCCGCCCGCGGGCTGTCCGGAATGGATGGGGCTTGAGGTTTCCGGGAAAATAATCGAGATGGGATCCGACGCGAAGAAAGAATCGGGATACCGTATCGGAGATTCGGTATGCGCGCTTTTGGGCGGAGGAGGATACGCCGAGCGTGTCGCGGCGAAATGGGATATGTGTATGCCTGTTCCGGCGAACCGAACGATGGCGGAAGCGGCCGCGATACCGGAGGCCTTCGCCACATCTTATCTGAAGCTCTTTATCGAGGGCAGGGCGAAGAGCGGAGAGACGCTTCTTATGCAGGCGGGCGCGAGCGGGCTCGCGAGCGTGGTTATTCCCATGGCGAAGGCTTTCGGGCTGAGGGTAATCACGACTGTTATATGCGATCCCGAAAAGGTGAGTCATCTCGGCGCGGACATCGTGGTAGACACGAGAAATCAAAGTCTCCCCGAGGTTTTAAAGAAGGAAGAGGAAGAAGGCAGGGCGGTTGATATCGCCGTCGACTGTCTGGGCGGGCAAAATCTGGGCGACTGTCTCCCGTATGTAAGTTACGGCTGCCGCTGGGTCGTGATAGCTTCCCTCGCGGGTGACAAATGCACGATCGATCTGAAAAATCTTTACAAGAAAAACATACGTATCATAGGAAGTACGCTGCGCTCCAAGACACCTGAGGTGAAGGCACAGATTCTTTCTTCTCTCGTAAAGGATGTTTGGCCGAAAGTCGAGGCGGGACAAATTAGGCCCACGGTTTATGAGATCCTTCCCATAACCGAGGCCGAGCGCGCGCACGACATCCTCTACCGCGGCGAGAATGTCGGGAAGGTGGTCTTGAAAGTAAAATAAGTTATGCGAAAGGTCAGGGATAGGTAAATGGGTTTTAAGCGTGTACTGTCGGCTTTGACGGCGGTGTTATTGGTTCTTTCGCTTTGCGCCTGCGGCGGCGGGGAAAAGGCCTCGAAAGGGGATTTAAAAAGCGGCGGCTCAAAGTCAAACGCTTCGTCTTCCGCGAAATCAAAGAAGGATAAGACGACTTCGGGAGGGGAGGATTTGGAGAAGGAAAACGCGTCGGGAGAGGGCGCCGCGCAAAAGCAAACCGAAGATAAAAACGCGGGCGACAGCGCGCTGTCCCCGAGCGTGCCCGCGCCCACGAATGTATCCGGGATGAAGATAACGGGATTTAAGTTCGGCGAATCCGTGTATACCGAAAACCATATATTATACGGAGGAGATCCGAGTAAGGAGATACCGATCTCATTTACCGTTTACCTGATAGAAACGGGGACCCGCAAGATCCTGATCGACGCGGGGTGCGCTTCGATGGACGGGTTTCCGCCGACGGTGGCCTTTAGAAACACTCCCGACATGCTGCGTGAATACGGAGTATATCCCGAGCACATTACCGATTTGATACTGACACATTCACATTCCGATCATACGGCGCTCACGGGCTCATACCCGAACGCGACGGTCTATATTCATAACAGTTCAGCGGATTACGTAAAGAAGCTCATGGTCGGCACGCAGAAATCGGTAACGTTCGACGATACATATAAGGTCACGGACGGCGTCGATATATATTGGGTCGGCGGTCATACGGCGGATTCTTCCGTGGTAGTCGCGGGAGGATATATTTTCTGCGGCGATGAGTCTTACAGCCAAAGGAACATCAGGGAAAGGATTCTAAGCGGTTCCGCCGCGAATAATATGGCGGCGGGAAGTAATTTCGTAAACCGTGTCGCCGATTCCGGGCTTATCCCCCTTATGGCGCACGACGGCGAGATCCTTCCGGGAAAGACCGGTACGGTGACTTACAGGGAAAGATAAAAGGGAAAGGTAAAAGGGATAGGCAGATATGCACAGAATTCGATTTTTTCGACGTGTTTTGGCCGCACTGACGGCAGGCGTTCTTTTGGTCTGTATGACGGCGTGCGGCGGTAACGGCGGGGATTCGGACAGTTCTTCGGCCGGGGATGAAGAAAAAGACTACGGGGATTTCTCCGGTCAAACCCTGACTGTCGCGGTAAATTACAAATATTACGCCGCGGACATTTTTAAGGAAATCGTGCAAAGTTTCTCCGACGCCACGGGCGCCGAGGTACGGACACTCGATTACAGCGAAGACTACACGGCAAAGATAAATGCCGGGCTTTCCTCCGATGACGCTCCGGACGTGTTTATGGCGTACGGATATACGAACGATTATTTCGCGAAATACGCGGCCGATTTAAGCGGAGAGAGTTATGTATCGCGATATACCGACGCCGCCAAAGTTCTCGCTGCCGGAAAGGACGGCAAATATTACACGCTGCCGCTTTCCTACGCGATGTACGGAATCATTGTTAATACCGCTGTGTGTAAATCCGCCGGAGTCGATCCCGCGTCCGTTCATACATGGGATGATTTTGCCGACGCGTGCGCCAAGATCAAGGCGAAGGGTATAACGCCGATAGGCTCTTCGCTCGACGCCGCTTTGCTTTCCGAGACCTCCGCCTCGTTTTTAACGGTGAAAGGATCCGCCGATGTCGGAGCGAAACTGCTCGACGGCAGCTGGGATTTTAAAGAGTATGCGGATGTGCTGGACTATTGGCAGAACGCGGTTAAAAACGGATGGTTTTTCACCGACGCCTCGGATCTTGCCGCTTACATAAGATATACGCGCTTCGCCTCCGGCCAAAGCGCGTTTCTGATCGGGGAAAATTCGGATGCCGCGGTTGCCGCGCGCTCATACGCTCAAAGCGATGACTTTATGCCGGCTCCGTATCCCGCGAAGAAAGAGGGTGGAGAGGAAACGCTTACCGCCGCGGTACTTGATTCTTTCGCCGTAAACAAGAAAAGCTCCGCCGCGGAGTGCGGGAAAGCGTTTCTGCGTTTTCTGGCAGACAGCGCCGATTCTCATCGACTCGTTGACATAAACGGAGGTCTTGCGGGCCTTAAGGATATGAAAGGCGAAGAAGACATCGAGGGCACCGCGCTTCTTAAGAAAACGGTCAAAGCATATTCGGGTTTGGTCTTTAAAAACAGCTTTTTAAGGGAATATATGCCAAAGGGGATGTGGTCGGCTCTTAACAACGCTGCCGGTTTAGTCTTCTCGACGAGAGGTTCATCCGCCGAGTCGGTCGCGACTTTGAAAAACGCTTTCGATAAATTGCGGCAAACCGCGGGCGAGGCAGTCGACGACGGGAATATTCTTCGTATGGGCGGTATACTAGACACGCTTGACGACGCCGTCTGGTACACATATCAGCTTAAAGACAGGCTGTGGATAAGCGGACCCGTCACGGCGCGGAAAGTTATGAAAACGGTCAAAGTCGATAAAAACACGACGGTATTTTTGGGCGACAGTTTCTTTGACTGCAGAACGCACTGGGGAACGATCTATTCGAAGTCGTATAAAGACAAAAATATCTTCGACGTCGCGATAGGCGGCTCGCGGGCCTCGCACTGGCCTTTCATAATCGACCGTGTATTCGCGGGATTCGGCGGCGCACAGCCGAAAAACATCGTCATAAACATCGGAACAAACGATCTCGCGGGTCTTAGGGACGTCTCAAAGGTTTCGGGAAATATCGAGTACCTGATACAGACTCTGCACAAAAAATTCCCGGACACAAAGATTTACTGGTGCAGTGTGGCCCACCGTTATACCACGGGATCATGGGAGGGTATGAACGATCAGGTCGACGGCATTAACGATACGGTCAAAAAATGGATATCCGACTCGGCCGATTCATACGCGGCTTATGTCGATACGGTAAGTAAAATAACAGAGAATATGCTAAGTGACGGTCTGCACCCCACAATCGACACATACGAAACCGTGTTTGTGCCGCAGATAGAGGCGGCGGGCTGTAAAATAGACTGACAGACTGCAAAATAGACCGACAGACTGATCCATCCGGACATTTAAGAGTCAGTCGCTTACTTTGGGCCCGTCCGCTTTTTCGGCGTCTTTTGTATCTTCATTTACGGTCCCGCCCGCGTGTTTTTCCTGTACTGCGTGGGCGGGCAGCCGTATTTTTTCTTAAACGCCTTGCTCAGATGAAACTGGTCGTAAAACGCATACGACTCGGCCGGCACCTGGGCCGGGGCAGGTACGCCAGGCTTTTCGCGACTGGGAAAGCGGCGACACCGTCACATTTACCCACCGCATGGAGCTTAAGGCCGTGAAATACGAGGGACGCGACGCCGCGCCGAACGGGCACGAACGCTACGCCCTGATGTACGGCCCAATTCTGGTGGCCGCAACCGGCGGCGGACTGCATTTTTCCGTCGAGGGACAGCCGAAAATGCGTTTCGCGCCGTACTACGAGATCGAGGATGAAATTTCCTGCTGTTATCCGACCGTGTCGGGATGTGACCTGATATGGATGTTTGCGTTTCAGCCGTTTCGGGGAGTGACTGAGACAGGTGTTTAAGTATGCGGCGGCTTTCGGGATGTGACTGACGGCCGTGATTGAAAAATGCCGGGCAACATGATCATGGCATGTCGGGCCGGTGATTTTACGGGAGGAATAGGAGAGTGTCAAAGGGCAGGTCAGTGATAAAAAGGATCGCCACGCTTGCGCTCGTGCTTGCGCTCGTGGTGTCCGGCGGTTGCGGGTCGAAAAAGTCAGAGAAACCGACCGGGGAGGAAGTCTTGAAAAAGAACGGGAAGCTGAAGGAGAGCACGCTTAATTACAGGCCATCTCTTGATGAGAAATTGTCTTATCAAAACGAAAATACCGCCCGCGCGGCCGACCCATGCGTTATCTATGTCACGGAGGGGGAGTACGCGGGGTATTTCTTCGCTTATGCCACTTCCGGAGCATCGGGGTTTAACGCCCTGAAGTCAAAGGATCTGACTCATTGGACGAGCGCCCGGGAAAATGAGGCTCCCGTCTTTCAGTCCGATATGGTGAAAAACTGGGGGAAAAAGAATTTCTGGGCTCCCGAGGTCATCTTTGACGGCGGGAAGTATTACATGTTTTACAGCGCTTCGGCGAGCATTTCAAACGGATACATGTTCTACATCTCATGCGCCGTCTCCGACAGTCCGGCGGGGCCGTTTACGGAGATAACGGGCGCGGGGAAGGCGGCGAACGCTCCGCTTCTTTCGTTTGAGGATCATGTAAGCGAAATCCCCGCGGAGTATCGCTCGCAGCTTACCGGAAGGACGCAGGGCAAGGCGGGATTCATAAAGGTGATAGACGCCTCTCCCTTCATAGATCCGCAGACGGGGAAGAAGTATCTGTATTTCGTGTCGGACATCGGCACGGATTACACACCGAGTTCATTTATCTTCGGGATGGAAATGCAGGACTGGTCGACGCCCCTGTACGGGACATTAAAGAAGCTTACCGAATACGGCTTTACGACTACCGATAAAAAGAAGACCATCCACGAGGGAAATAACACGAACGAGGGCCCGTACATGCTCTTTGATAACGGGACGTATTATCTGACGTTTTCCACCTTCGCCTACACCACCACGCAGTATCAGGTAAGGCAGGCGCTCGGCACGTCTCCTCTCGGGCCTTTCGAGAAAGTGGCCGTGGAAGAGGGCGGCGCCGTCCTGTGGAGCGAGGAGAAGATGCTGCCCAAGGGCACGGGACACCACGTATTCCTTCGTATCGGCGACGAGCTGTGGATGTCGTATCACGCGCTCATAAACGGGAAGAATAATGACGACGGCCGGGCGGTGGCGATGGATCGCGTTACGTTCGTGACGAATAAGTCGGGAAAGAGGGTATTGGCCGCGAGCGGGCCGACAAGGACGAGACAGCCCCTTCCGGCGCTTCTTACGGGATACTCAAACGTCGCTTCGCGGGCGGCTGTCAGCATAGAAGGAGCTTCGGGGGACACCAAGCTTTTAACCGACGGTTACGCTCCGTTTCATCCGAACGCGCCCACGCCTGAGTTTACCTCGGACGGAGGGAAGTTTACGCTGACGTTCACCTTCGAGTCGCCCGTCGCGCTCTCACAGATACTTCTCTATAACAGCACGAAGGACGCTGCGCTTTTCGAGTCGGTGAAGGAGGTCGTGATTCGCACCGACAAGGAGAAGCTTACCGCCGCGGACATCGCTTATCCTACGGCAGAGCGCGCGGCCAAGGGCGTGGAGATCGCGGGAAAGACGCTGTATGACCTGCCGCTTGTGATGGCGTTTGACGAGACAGCGGGAGTAAAGAGCGTCACGATCACCTTCGACTGCGAACACGCGATCGGGATACCCGAGATCATGATGATGGGGAAAGTCGCGGAGGGGAAGTAGGTCACGTGCCGGAAGTTACCACCCGGCAGCGTTTCTTATAAAAAGCGACGCCGTACTCGATTACCCGGTCTACGCCCTCATCGTAAAGGATGGCGGCGTAATCCCTGCTCTTTATCTGCTCTAAGGCGGCCTTCGCGTATCTGTCAAGCTGCCCGTCGGGAGCGTACTTTACTTCTATCACTATCCCGTGATCTCCCTCTTCCGGCACGATTATGATGTCCGCGAAGCCCTCTCCGCTCTCGCGGTTTGATGTCGTCCTCCAGGTCTCTTTCACACCCAGAATCCCGAGAAGCAGCCCGTGGTAAAATTTCTCCTTCCTGTCATCGGGCGCGTCGGTATCGAGTATGCTGATGGTTCTGCGCAGATATTGCGAGAGGATCTTCTCGGCGGTCTCGGCGTCACTGCTATCCAATGCGTCGCAAAAGCTCTTTAGGGTTTTGCCGTCCTCCCGCACGCCTTCCTTGAACCACGCGAGGATTTTCTTTACGTAGACATCACGAATCTCTTTGTTCGGAATCACGAGCTCGGTAAGATCGTCGTCGGTGTCATCAAATTCGTAGTGATAATTGTCCGAAATGGCAGACTCAGGCAGAACCGCACCGGAGGAACTGAGTTCGCGAATTTCACTGTCGCGTTCGGCAGTCTCATTGCTTGTGGCGGTAAACTCGGAGAGGTCATCGTCAGAGACAACATAGCTGCGGATTTCATCGTTCGGGACTGCAGGTGCGATGATACCGTCGTCGGCAGCGACACGTTCGGCAGCCGCGTTGTTCGGGATGGTTGGCTCTGATTGATCATCATCGGCGATTCTCCGCTTAGTCAGATACCCCGTCATGTAAAGCAGACTCCAGAGGTTGTCTATGTCTTCATAGATTTCGGAGTAGGTGAGATCCTCTCTTAAATTCTTTTTAACCGAGCCG
>CAYLRF010000028.1:0-21858 GCA_964385995.1 uncultured Faecalimonas sp. | reverse complement strand
CCCTGATACTTAAAAAGGCGAAAAGAAACGATACGAGAAACTCTATCAAAAGGCATACCACAGCGAGGATGAAGGTATTCGCCGTGGTCTGCCAGAAATCGTACTCCGTGAGAACCTTGACCCAATGCGTGACCCCGGCCCAAGACACGAAATTTCCTATCTCCGTGGTATTCGCGAAAGATGTCACGATCGTCTTCGCGAACGGATAGTAGACGAACATCACGAAGAGCGCCATCGACGGCGCGAGTATAAAATACGGGAGAAGTCTTCTTACCTTGCTCTTGCTGCGAACCATTTCGTCTTCCTTTCACTTCCCTCTCGGCTTTTCGCTTCCCTTTAACTTCACGAATCGCTCTCGGCTTTGCCCTCTGACATATTCGATCTAACGTCGGGATTATTTCCCCGCGCCGCCCGTTTGATGTTTTTACGTAACGATGCGCTCTTTTTACTTATCCCGTCCGTTATTCTGTCCGATTTTCCCGTCCGCGCCCTAGCGGTCGGTATCCACCGTGATCGACTTTAATTTGTATATCGTAAGAAACGAGTCCGTAATCCCCAGATACACGTCGTTTCCTATCACGGTCATGTTTTCCGTCTCGCCGTTGACCTTATCGAGCGTGATACAGGTCACGAAATTGCCGTTCCAGTCGTATACCACGATACAGTTCGGATTGTACATCCCGTGATAGATGTAATTGTCATCACAGCAAATGCCCTGCGTAGTGTAGTTAAGCGCCGTCGTCCAGCCGTCGCAGATTTCTCCGACCCACTGGAAATTCGCATCCAGAAATCCGAAATTATTCGTGGCGGCGAGCAGCGCGACGTACTGATTGCGCTTCGCGTTGTAATCTATGGCGTTAATGTTAAATTTGATGTCTATCGGACCGCGCTTTAATTTCAGCGTGTCCGCGTCAAGTACGGAGATCAGGTTCCCCGGCCCCATGCAGTGGGCCACGACCAGCTCGTTGGTTCGGGGATTGTACGCGATGTCGTTCGCGTGATTCATCTTAATCACGTCCGACTCGGCGACGACCTGTCCCGTCACTGTGTCGTACTTAACCACGACGTCGGGATTTTCCAGCTCCTGGCCGTAATTTATCGCGTTTATAAAGGCCTGATACCAATACCTCCCGTCAAAGCAGCCTCCCTGAGGCGTCCTTATGCCAAGGCCAGGATATTTCGAGGGGTAGGGCACCTCCGCGATCTTCTCGACGTCACCCTTAAAATATCTGGCCGTGCGCAGGGCGGACGCGAGATTGAAATTCGGATCCGTTATCTTCTGAGTGACGGCCTCCTCTTCCGTGGAATAAGTAATGACAGGGGATGTGGCCTCCTGCCCGTCGGTATCGGAACCCGCGCTCCCCGAACCCGGCTTTTTGCTCGCGGAGCTTGAAGAAGTGCCTTTACTCTTCCCGTCCTCGGCAGTGTCTTTTTTCTTACCGCAGGCGCACACGCAGAGGGTAAACGCAAGAAGCAGAGCGGTCACCCTGCAGACGGGGCCGAAAAGACTTCTTCCCGCCGAACTCCCCCTTATGGCGGCTTTTTCGGACCCTGCGACATCTTTATCAGACTTTGCGACATCCCTCTTAAGCTTTATGCCGCCTCCCCCGGTCCTTACGACATCTCTCATTCTGGCAAACAAGTTCACGAACATGACCCGCTCATCCTCCGTTTTCCGTAATTTACCTCAGACCGCCGACGCGTCTTATTTACCGCACCATATTAACCCCCCCCCCCCCTTGCTTTGTCAAGGTATATATAAAAGTTGAGCAATCGTGAACAATGTTCATGTTTTTGACCCCCAAACGCTCATATTCGAAAGCGTTTGAAAATAAAATCGGGGGTTTGATATGTTTTTAACGATTTTCGGCAATTTGGATGGGAATTTGAGAGCCTGCAAATTTCGCTTAACACAGGGTAAAATCTGAATTAAAATAAGGATGAAGGACAAGGACGTGAAACGGAGGCCGCGGATAATGGAACAAAACAGAAAATTTCTCCCCATCGGGCTGGATGATTTCGCGGAGCTTAGAAAAGAAGGCTGTTACTACGTCGATAAGACAGAACTGATACGAAAACTCTGCGAGAGCCGTGCCGAAGCAACAGTCTTTACGAGGCCGAGGCGATTCGGAAAGACGCTTAACATGAGTATGCTCGCGAATTTCTTCGCCATCGGCGCGGATAAATCACTGTTTCGCGGACTTGAAATCACGAAGGATACAGAACTTTGCGAAAAATACATGGGAAAATACCCGGTGATTTTTCTCACTCTGAAAGAAATTGACGCGGACAACTATGATGCGGCGTTTGAGAGAGCCGCGATTCTTATAAAAGACACGGCGAAAAAGTTTATTTTCCTGCGTGACAGTAAGAAGCTGGATGAATATGACAGGGAATCGTTTGCGGAGCTTCTGAATACGAAAATGAGCGAGGGAACTCTCTGCCACAGCCTGAAGCTTTTGAGTGAGCTTTTGAAAAAGCACTATGGGAAAAAGACCATACTTCTTATCGACGAGTACGACGTCCCCCTGTCAAAGGCGCACGCTCACGGCTACTATGAGAAAATGCTTTCCGTCATCCGGGGGCTTCTCGGTGCGGCTCTTAAGACAAATCCTTCCCTGAAGTTCGCCGTCCTCACAGGGTGCCTGCGAATCTCGAAGGAGAGCATTTTCACCGGCCTGAACAATCTGCTGACGCTGTCTGTTTCCGACGAACGCTGCGAGGAATTTTTCGGTTTTACCGACGGGCAGGTGCGGGATCTTCTTAGGTATTATGACCTGTCCGACCATTACGACGAGCTGAAAGAATGGTACGACGGCTATCGTTTCGGAAAAGCGCGCCTCTACTGTCCGTGGGACGTCTTAAATCAATGCGACGCGCTGCTTACGAACCCCGCGAAAAAGCCGCAGAACCATTGGATAAATTCGAGCGGCAACGACGCGGTGAAAAAAATCATCGAAAAAGCGGACGCCTCCACGAAACGGGATATCGAAACGCTGGTGGCGGGAGGCACGATCGAGAAAGAGATAACGGAGAACCTCACGTATCCCGAGATCTACGATAATGTAAATAACCTGTGGAGTCTCCTGTACATGACCGGATATCTGACGTCGAGGGAAACAAAGGAGGACACTTACGATAACGGGCGCAAAATGACCCTCGCGATTCCGAACAGGGAGGTAAGGGACGTTTATGTCGAGCAGATACAGACCTGGTTCGACAAAATCGTGCGAGGCGATACCACCGATTTGGACCGTTTTTATGACGCGCTGACAGACGGCGACGCGGCGACAGTGGAAAAACTCTTTAACGATTACCTTCGAAAAACCATCAGCATACGCGACACGGGAACGAGAGCCGAACAACAGGAAAATTTCTACCACGGTCTTCTTCTCGGCATCATGAGCGCGACAGGAAAGATGTCCGTCCTCTCAAATCGGGAGGCAGGCGCGGGATACGCGGACATTCTCGCGAAATCCGCGGACGCGGCGACAGGGATCGTGATCGAGATGAAGTACGCGCGGGACGGAGATTTTGACCGCGCCTGCGCCGACGCCCTCGGGCAGATCGAAAAAATGCGCTACGCCGACGCCTTCGACCGCACCGATGACGTAAATGTACTTAAAATCCGCAAATACGGTATCGCCTGCCGCGGGAAAGTCTGCAGGGTGGCGGTGGAGACAAAAGGATAATGAATCACCGCCCGCCTAGAACGTCGGCACCGTCACCCACTCGCCGTCACGCATGGCGGACTCGTGCGAGCAGATACCCGCCGCCGTGATATTCGCGGCGAGAACCTCATCCGTCCACGCCCTGCGCCCGTCTAAAATGCTTCGCGCGAACTCATTTACCATATGCGCGTGCGCGCCGTGATGTCCGGCGCCGGCTCCTTTTCGAAGCGAGTCCTGCGGGTTGGTATTGTCATAATTCTTCCCGACGGTATATTTCCACAGCGGCTCCGGCAGATCTTCATAGAAATTAGGCAGGTCAATCGCCTCGGCGGATACGTTCATGCCGCGGCTTCCCTCACTGTTTGGCTCCAGTGTCTCGATAAAGGGCGGCTTCCCGTCTGAAAATCCCCATTCAAACGATTTTTTGCTTCCGTATACGAAGAGGCCTTCCTGATACCTGCGGGCCGTCTCAAAAAGTGACCGCGTGGCCTCGCCCGCCAGACCGTTAGCGAATTTCAGATGCGTGGTCTCTACCGGATACGGATTGCCGTATTTTCGCGTAAGCTCGGGGCGCATGGTTCCGGAGCCCAGGCATGAGACGCGCTCCACCCGGCTTCCCGATATGCAGACAAGCGGGGCGATGGCGTGGGTCCCGTACCAGAAAGGCGGAAGCCCCGTCCAGTAATCCGGCCAATTTTCCATATCCTGATAGTGGCTTCCTCTCACGAACTGGACGCGCCCAAGCTCGCCTGAGTCTATCATGTGGCGGATATAAAAATAATGATAGGTGTAGAGCGTCGTCTCCATCATCATGTAGTTCTTCCCGGACTTGCGCACCGCGGCGAAAATGGAGCGGATGTCATCCAGAGATGTGGCCATCGGCACTGTGCACGCGCAGTGTTTCCCGGCCTCAAGCACCTGCACCGTCTGCCGCGCGTGATCCGGAATGGGCGTCACCAAATGCACGGCGTCCACATCGTCGTCCGCGAGCGCGTCCTCAAGGCTCGCGTATACTTCGGCCGCCGGGTAAGCGTCCGTGAACTTCTTAAGTTTCGTCTGATCCGGCTCGCAAAATCCGACGCTGTATACGTCAGGGTGAGCAAGCCATATCGGAGCGAAACTGCCCCCGAATCCGAGCCCCGCCAAGACTACCTTAAGTTTCCCGTCCTTCATCGTAAGAATCCTCCTTTAAGCCCCGAGCGTTCCGCAAACTACGCGTCTCGTAAATCTCTCGTCAAACGTGTCGTAAAACCAAGGCGATGTCCGCGGCGCGAAACGGCAAAATGCCCCTCGCGCCGAGATCCTCTCCTTAAATTCGCGGAAAGGATAGCACGGGAGGCATTTCCCGTCAATCACATTTTCCATCATCGGAAAATATTTTCGTACATGACTTTTATTACTCTATTATTACTGAGCGAATGTGATCTCGATCTTCCCTGACTCGGCGTCAAGCTCCAGATATTTCGAGGCGCCGTTTGCCCCGCCGGATCTGCGCGCTCTGCCGCTTATCACGTCGGCGCCGACGGTTATACTGCCGCTTCCCTCGCACTCGGCGTCATATCTGTAATCCGCCGCCGCGCCCGCAAGCTGCATGGTGACGGTGCCTCTGCTCGCGTCGGCGCTGATATTTCCCGCGTCGACCCCGGTGAGAACGGCGCTTCCGGACTCGACATCCACGCTAAGGGAATTTACGGATATGGCATCTACGGCAGCCGAGCCGGAGCCTATCTCGATGTCAAGCTTGCCAAGCACCGTCCCCTGAGGTATCTGTACGCTGACCTGCCCGCCGCCTCCGAGGCCTGAGCCTCCGTCGACATGCAGCTCGCCCTCTTCCACGTAGCAGCGATATTTATTTGAGGAATCCTGATTGACCGTGATGGCGGCGACGTCCGCGTAGGATACAGTGAGGTTGCCCTTACCGATTTCCACGTCGACTCCGCGCACGGACGATACGTCCTGAGTATATGTGTCTCCGCCCAAATCGCCGACCGCGCCGCCTGACGTCCCTCCCTGGCCTTGCTGACTGCCTCCCGGTGAGCCTCCCGGAGTCACCGTCGAACCGCCCGCGGTGTCTCCCTTGTTCCCGTCCGACTGTGATCTTCCTACTCTTACGCCTACCGCCACCGCCACGCAGATGATTCCCACCGCCGCGAGGCTTCCCGCCACGATCAATAACGCCTTAACACCCTTTTTCATCTCCTTATTACTCCTTTCCTTCCTCTTCATCCTTATGACCGCTTCTTAAGTTTCGCATCCATACGCCCGCCTCCGGAAATACCTTCGGCAAAAGCTTTACCGTGACGATCGCCAAAAGCAGGGCGAGAAGCACTCCGGCCGCGAGCATGAGAAATCCCGCTCCTGCCGTCATAAATCCCACCTCGGTACTGCGCGCCATCCTCATAAAACCCGTCGCCGCCATCAAAAATCCCAGACCAACGCACGTCGCAGCTCCGCAGGCAAGCGCCGCCATGAGAAGCAGCACCATGCCGACGGAAAGGACGCGGGCCGGGGATACGGCGGGTTTTTCATCGCGAGACGGGCGCGGAGGCTCCTCTTCACCACGCGTTTTGCCTTCCTCTTCCTCTCGCGTTTCGCCTTTTATCATGGCCGCGACTTTCTCGGGACTTCCAAGCTCTCCCATTACCGCCGCCTCATTTTCCGCCCCGGCCTCATCGAAGTAGTCGTTGTAATAGTCTATCGCGTCCTGCCTGTCATTTTTCGGGATATCCATGAGCAGTCTTTCCAGCCGCTCCATAAACTCGGCTCTATTCATGGGCGCCGCCCCCTTCCAATATCCGGCCAATCTTCGACGAATACGATTTCCACTCGATCTGATAGAGACGCAGCTGCACGGCGCCTTTTTCCGTGAGCCTGTAGTATCTCCTGTTTCTTCCGGCTACGCCTACGTCATGCACGTCGAGGCATTCGTCCTTCTGGAGCCTTCGAAGAACCGGATAGAGCGTCGACTCCGAGACGTCCAGCGCCTGCCTCACGTCCTGAGTGATCTTGTAGCCGTAAGTTCCCTGCTCATCCGCCGAAACCACCGCCAGCACTATCGCGTCGAGCAAAGCCGCTCCGGTATTAAATACCATCCGATCACCCCTTTCCCGTAAATTTCACGTACCGGCGCGCGCGACGGAAACGTGTTCCCGACAATCATCTCCCGAAACATCTCATCTTCCGTCCCGGACCCGAACCGAAAGCGTGTGTCTGAAGACGCGTTATAATATTCACACCGGTAATATACCTTTGAGGCCGTCATATAATATTATATGTAAAATGATATTGCACGACCTAAATATATGCGATGAACGAATATCTGTCAACTGTTTTTTTCTAAATCGCAAAAATGATATAAACCGAAAATGATAATGTCCTGATAAACCGCAAATGAAAATGTCCCGAAAAAAGGGGATGATGTGGTAAAAGTCAGCTGTCAGACCGGATCTCCCGCGTCGTGAAGAGCGGCCGTTGATACGGGCATCTAAAACTAATGGTAGAATTTCTCCCGATTTCAGTGTAAGATTTACTTTAAATCAGGCAGTCGGGCTAAGGCGTCTTTCTTTATGACGTGAATACGCGTTTAGAAATGAGGTAATTACAAAGTCCGCGCCTCCGCGTCTTTCTTTATGACACGAGTACGCGTCGAGAAATGAGGTAAATAAAAAGTCCTCGCCGCGTCTGCCATCATGACGTGATGTATATGTATCGTGAGATGGGTAAGTTTGGAGGTAAACTTCCAAAACTGCTTTGATACCGCTTGGGACGCTCCGGAGCGCGTCAGAAAAGAGGAAAATATGAAAATATCCACGAAGGGGCGATATGCCCTGCGAATGATGATTGACCTTGCCGAACACCAAAACACGGGGTACGTCGCCCTAAAAGACATCGCCGACAGACAGGGAATCTCAAAGAAATATCTGGAGCAAATCGTACCCATACTGAACAGAGACGACATGCTTAAAACCTCCAGAGGCTTTCAGGGCGGATACATGCTCGCCAAAGACCCCGGCAAATATACTGTGGGGGATATACTGCGGCTCACGGAGGGAAGTCTTTCTCCCGTGCCGTGCGCACAGGAAGACCCCGTCACATGTGAGCGAAGCCGGGACTGCGGCACGCTCCCCATATGGCGGGGCCTCTATAAAGTCATATCCGAGTATCTCGACGGCATCACGCTTCAGGACATACTTGACAGCCGGAAGGAAGCCTACGTCTACGATTATTGTATCTGACGATCCCGGTTCTACTCCGAGAACATCGGCGTGGAAAGATATCTCTCGCCCGTATCCGGAAGAAGCGCCACGATGAGCTTACCTTTATTTTCGGGACGAGCCGCGAGCTTTGTCGCCGCGAAGACGGCGGCTCCCGAGGAAATGCCGACAAGCAGGCCCTCTCCACGCGCCAGCGCCCTGCCCGTCTCGAACGCCTCCTCATTTTCCACGGCTATGATCTCGTCATAAACGGACGTGTTCAGCGTATCGGGCACGAATCCGGCCCCGATTCCCTGAATCTTATGCGGACCCGCGGTTCCCTTCGAGAGAACGGGCGAGCCGGCGGGCTCTACGGCCACGACCTTTACGTTCGGGTTCTGCGACTTCAGATATTCGCCGACGCCCGTCACCGTGCCTCCGGTTCCGACTCCCGCCACGAAGATATCGACCTTCCCGTCGGTATCCTGCCAGATCTCCGGGCCTGTGGTCGCGCGGTGTATCGCGGGATTCGCGGGATTCGTGAACTGACTGGGAATAAAGCTGCCGGGCGTGGACTCGGCGAGCTCATTCGCTTTCGCGATGGCCCCTTTCATCCCCTGAGAGCCGTCCGTCAGAACAAGCTCTGCGCCGTATGCCTTCAGAAGATTGCGGCGCTCGATACTCATGGTCTCCGGCATGGTGAGGATGATCTTATATCCTCTGGCCGCCGCCACGGCCGCGAGCCCGATCCCGGTATTGCCGCTGGTCGGCTCGATGATGACGGAGTCGGGCCTTAAGGCGCCGCGCTCCTCCGCGTCGTCGATCATCGCCTTGGCGATCCTGTCCTTCACGCTCCCGGCGGGATTGAAATACTCAAGCTTACCGTAGATGTCCGCATTAAGCTCCCGCTCCCGCCCGTAATTGGCGAGCTTAAGAAGCGGCGTGCCGCCTATCAGATCCGTGACTCTCTCATAAACCTTCATGATGATTTACCTCCTTCATTCCTTTCTACACTAAACCTATAAGTTTCATAGGAAATGAGTATAGCGGGCAAAATTACGTCTGTCAAGTGTTTCTGCGGAAATTTTTCGCGGCCCGCAGGCCATATTTTCTGTCTTCGGCTCCGTCTGTCATATTCAGACGTTTACCGCGCCCGGTTCGCGCCAGCGGCCACTATCCGAGAATCCTAATTCGGTTCGCGCCCGCCACCACCGTCCGAGAATCCTAATTCGGTTCGCGCCCGCCACCATCCGGAAGTCTTAATTCGTCGGCAGGACGGAAGCGTCCCATTTATATCCGTATCTGTGAAGGTCAGCCTCCGTAAGTCTGGACGCGTTCGCGTACACGGGATCGACGTAAAACCACCCGTCCGGATATCTCACATACAGCCAATGGTGCTCCGACGAGCCGTCGGAGGCTCTTCCGGTGCCCTCTATGTAGCGCACGTCATATCCCGCGTATTGATACAGGCAGTAGCCCAGAGACGCGAAGTGCCAGCACGCGCCGCTCCCGTGATTTATCGCGTAGGCGGCTGTCTCCTCCATCGACGCTCCTCTGGGCGCCCATTTATATCTCACGGTCTTTCTCACGGCGTTATATATGTCGGTCTGCGATCTCCCGTACCTGTTCAGAAGGTTGTCCATGGCCTCATGGAACGGATTCGCGTTATGCGCCACGCCGTCCGAACCCATGTTGTACGTCTCGCCGTTCTCGGCGACAGCGGAGGTATTGACCGCCATTCTCCCGTCGTCATAGAAAAGATAGCGCTTGCCGCCTAAGATCTGCCACCCCGTGACAGGTCTTCCTCCGGTGAAATAATATCTGCTCCCGTCGACATTCGCGAAGCCTTCCGCGAGCGCTCCCGAAGGCTCGAAATAATATCGGGCGTCGAGATCCTGCCAGCCTGTCCTCACCACTCCGTCGCTTCCGCAATAATATCTCCTGCCTCCGAGCGACTGCCATCCGGTTAATGGACTTCCCTCTGAAAATATATACCTTCCGGATCCCGTATCGACCAGGCCTCTGGCCGCCGCGCCGGATCCTTCGAAGAAATATCTCGCTCCGTCTATCGTCTGCCATCCGGTCCGTACGATTCCGTCATCTCCGCAGTAATATCTCCTTCCGCCCGAGTTCTGCCATCCCGTCTGGATGATCCCGTCGGCAAAAACATATCTGCCCGAGTCCGTATTCATCACACCCACGGCGGCGGCCCCCGAACCTTCAAAATAATACTTCACGCCGTCGACCGTGTGCCACCCGGTCCTTACTTTGCCGTCATCGCCGCACCAGTACTTTCTGCCGCCCACGACCTGCCAGCCGGTCTGGATTTTCCCGTCGACGAAGACATATCTTCCCTCGTCCGTGTCCATGATCCCGACGGCGGCCGTGCACTCGTTCGTGAAATAATATCTCGTCCCGTCTATACTCTTCCAGCCTTTGACGGCGGCTCCGTCACTTGCAAACCAGTATGTGCCCCCCCCCTCGGGTTTTTGCCAGCCCGTCTGCATCTTACCCTTCTCCGAGAAAAAATAAAGTTTCCCGTCGATCTCGGATAATCCTATGGCGAGCTTACCGTCTTTTCCGGCGTAGTATCTGGCCCTGTCGATGTCCAGCCAGCCGGTCAGAAGATGTCCGTCGTCCCCATCCAGCAGATAAAGCCCGCCGTCCGCCTCGATGAGCCCTCGCTTTATGACGCCTTTCGCGTCCGCGTAGAACTTCCCGTCCTTTAACTTGATCCAGCCTTTACGAAGCTTACCCTTCCCGGAGAAATAATATGTCTCATCCCCGATTTTTCGAAAACCCGTAAAAAGCTCCCCGTTTCTCTTGTTCGCGTAGTAAGTCGCGTCCTTGAGTTTGATCCAGCCGTAGCGCAGGTATCCTTTTTTGTCAAAATAATATCTTTTCCCGTTAATCTTCTTCAGGCCGACGGCGTATTTTTCCTCATCATACAGATACTGCACGCCCTCATCCGTCTTTTGCCAGCCCGTCCTGCCGTGCCCCATGGCCATAATGTACATCGCAGTGAAGTTAATGATGAGCGCCGCGATGCCCGCCATCGCCATGATCGCGAATCTGCCGCTGTTCTTTTTCGCCATTTCAGTCATAATCTCAAGCTCTCCCTTATGCCTCTTTACTCTCCTTCAAGCTCCTCCTCCGCTCCGTCGCCAAGTTCCAGAGAGGTGACTGTGTCTTCCTCAAAGAACACGCTCAGATATTCGTCGTCCGAAAGCGTATATCGGATCCCGGCGCCAAGCTCTTCGTACTCATCTCCGTAGGCTTTTTCTATCTCAGATCTCGTAAGCCCCACGGCTCCTCCCCCGGAAAAGTCATATCCCTCGCCCGTGATCTCTATGAGATAAAGTATGTCCTTTTCGCCGTCGCGGTATGTGTAAAGGGTAAATCCGTCGTACACGCTTATGGTATCGTCGCCGTCGAAATGACAGCTGGGCGCCGACATCGTCTCCTTCGGCTCCCCGAGTTTCTCGGATATCTTATCGGTAATTTCCATGCCGACCCGAAGTTTTGTGCCGCCCGCTTCCAGATATTCGCCGGCTTCTTCCTTCACGCTGCCCGACCTTTCAGACTTACCCGCGCCGTCATTTCCCGCGCTTTCTTTTGCGCCGCCGCACGCCGCGAGCGAAAATACGACAGCCGCCGTCAGACATGCCGCGAAAACACGAGCGGGCAGTCTGCCGCGCCAAGGTTTTCTCTTCTCAATTTTCTTCTCATTCATCCCGGTATCTTTCGCGCTCATTTCTTTCGTCCTCATATCTTTCACCCTCATTTCTTTCATCCCCGGCCGCCTTCAGCCGACCTCCCGAGTATTCGCCGCTTCCCACACGTTCATTTGACTTCCCTCAGTTTAAGATTCTTACCGGATATTATCCTTAGTGTCATAAGCCCGATTCACTGCGCTCTGGCTGAACTTCCCTACGTCGGGAGGAACGCGGAAAACCCCGCCTCCCCTTTATGTCCGGCGCCTGACGATGATCCGACGTCTTAAGAATCTTCCGTTGAATCTACCCGTACGGCCTTCTCTCACCGAACCTTCCCTACCAATATCCGCATGTCGGTCACGTCCGCGTCCTCGGGAAGATACGCGGAAAATCCCGCCTCCCCTTTGTGTCCGGCGCCTGACGATGATCCGACGCCGCCTGAAGGATCTTCCATTGAGTCATGACTCTCGCCTGAATCTGCCGCCTCGGAAGTTTCCCTGCCTTCCGATGAGCCCTGATGGCTTCTCTTTTCGGAGTTATAGAGCGCCTCCTCATAGATCGGGAAGGCCTCGAAGATCCTCTCCTCTCCGTCCACGCGACAGCTAATGTATATATGAGAAAACCCGGGATCCGCCACGGAGCCGTATACGTGGAGCATACCGAAAGATTTCTCACTCGCAAGTCTCACAGGCTCTTCCGGAGAAGCTCCGGCGGGCAAATCGGCGGCCTCCCTTCGCAAAGCCGGCATGACAGGTGCCGTCTCAAGAAGCGTCGCGAGATTTCTTTCGACGATCTCGATTATTACATCGGTATACGAGCCGTCCTCAAGCGCGTCAAGTCTGTACGGCACGTCGCGTCTGAAGCTCGCCTGAGAAAATGTCTCGGCAAAATACGGCAGAAGCGCGTTCGTGAACGAGTCCCGGAACATCAGGAGCGAGCCGCCTCCCGCAGGATGTGCCGTCTCTATGCGGATATCCTCCTCCGAGCGGTATCTCGAGACGTATTCATAACTGAAATCATAATTACAGATAACCTGCTCTGAAAGCCTCTTCATCCTCGGAAAAAGCATGGTGTCAAGATCGCCCCGCAGGGTATTTTCCACGGACTGCCCCGCCTGTGAGAAAGGGGGCGCCTCGTTTCCCAGACGCCGCGTGGCCGCTTCGTAACACAAAAGAGCCCCTTTCGCGTTCCAATGCGTATCGCGTGTGAGATACAGGAAATTACCCGCGTCTTTCGCGGCTTCCGTCTCGCCCGCCTGCGCCTCATGTGAAGTGACATCTGCGTGACCCGCGTCAGCTTCCAGCACGTCCCGAAGGTTAAGGTACCACTCTTCGCCCGCCAGTTTCGACGTAAGCCGCTTAAGATTGGTAGGCTCATCCGTCCTGATATAGCGTGCCGGCATGTATTCGGGGTAAATCGTATTCTTATTCGGAGCAGCAAAGAAGAGAAATGCCGCTCCCCGACTTTTCGCGTACTCATTAATGAGACTTAAGACGGCGGCAAGCTCATCCACCTGTCTGTCGGTCATGCGGCCGCTTCCCGTGTAGTCGGCAAGTGTCCTGGAAAAATAAAGCCATCCGTCCCGACCTATTATGACCTGCTCCTCACCCGAGGTCGCGAAAACTTTTGCCTCGATGACATTTAACGCGTTCACGAGGTCGCCCCGAAACGAGAAATGCTCGGAGAGGTACCTGTCCGCCTGCGCCGTAAAGTCGGCGTTTACCTTTCCGTCCTCGATAAGAACCGGCCTGTCGGAAAGAGAACGCTTCTCCGACGCTAAGGACTCACGGATAAACGGCATAGAATATACCGGCACGGCGCAGACAGCGAAAAATATCACGGCGAAAACTGCGTAAAGCCGCTTCGTCTTCCCGCGCCTTACGCCGCGACTGACCTTATTAGGTCGCATCCTTTCTTTATATACCGTTTTCGATTCCCCGGGCGTATCTTTCATCTCCAAATTTCCCCGCCGGATCGTCCCCGACTTTGCCGCCATTTACGTTATGTCATGTAAGTGTACTGTGATCATTTATCACTGCGCTTCGCGTTGCGCATATTGTGTTTCACGTCTCATTTCCTGTGGCTCATGATCCTAATTTATCGGACATTCTCCCGCGAAAGTGTCTGAAAACTTCACGTCTCCCGCTCTAAAAATTAAAATATATAAACGGGCTGTAGGAATTTGCCGCGAGCGTCATGATACAAAGCGCGAAGAGGCAAAGAGCCCCCGCGTATGACGCCGCCACCGCGACGCTGCGAATCGCCCCGGAACCTGCCGTACCGTTCGCGCATCTTACCCCGGCAGACGTGTTTCGGAGGCGTGATGCGTCATTCGCGCGAGCGCATATCCTCTCCCTTAGATACGGCGCCACGGGCAGGCACGCGACGAGAGCCGCGGCGATTATGAATATCATAAGAGGCGACAGATACTGCGTGACGTCTCCGATACCCGCTCCCGAGAGGCCTGCCATGGCGCCGAGGTATTTCCCGGCGTCCCCGAGAGTCTCCGCCCTAAACAGCACGAATCCGACTGTGATCACGATGATGGCGTATATCCTCCCCGCCCACTTTCTTTTTCGCCCGGCGCGTATCACCCCAAGCCTTTCGAGCACGATGAAAATTCCGTTGTAAAGGCCCCATACGAGAAAGGTCACATTTGCCCCGTGCCATATCCCCGTGGCGGCAAAAACGATCATGAGGTTTAGACACGTCCTTGCCATGCCCCTGCGATTGCCCCCGAGAGGGATGTAAAGATACTCGCGAAACCACGTCGAAAGCGATATGTGCCACCTTCGCCAAAATTCCCGGATATTCGCCGAGATGTAAGGATAACGGAAATTTTCCCCGAAATGAAACCCCATCATCTCACCGAGCCCGATGGCCATGTCGCTGTAGCCGCTGAAATCCAGATAAATCTGAAGCAGGTAACATGCGGCGCCGATCCATGCCCCGAGACACGACGGTCCGCCGCTGGGCGCCTTAGCGAACATGGCGTCCGCGATAACGGCTACCCTGTCCGCCAGCAAAAGTTTCTTTGAAAGTCCGACGACAAGCCTTCTTATGCCGTGCGCCATCTGACGGGCGGTGACGGTTCTCTCGGCGAGCTGCTCTCTGATATCGTGGTATTTCACGATGGGACCCGCGATAAGCTGCGGAAACAAAACTATGTACAGCAGGACATTCGCGAAGTTTCTCTGAAAATTCGAGTGATCCCGCTTCGTGTCTATCACATAGGACATCGCCTGAAACGTGTAAAATGAAATACCTATCGGCAGATGTATTCCGGGATCCGGTACGTTCACACGCGGCAGGAGGCTTATCGTCCCCGCGACAAGACCCGCGTATTTAAACACGAACAGAAGTCCGATATTAAACACCACGGCGACTCCCGTCCAAATCACCCCGCGGCGCCCGTCCTTTATGACAAAAAAAGAAACGAGCCAATTGACGGCCGCCGAAAATACCATCAGCAGCACGTAGACCGGCTCGCCCCACGCGTAAAATATAAGACTCGCGATGATGAGAAATATGTTCTTCGCCCGTATCCCCGGAATCACAAGATGCAGCAATATAACTACCGGCATAAAAAGAAACAGGAAAGTGACGGAGCTGAAAACCATGGAAGCATTCCCTTAACCGCAACGCGAAAACTTGCTTAAGTCAACCGTGACATTATACCCCACGCGTCCGGGTTGCTTCAAGCCCCCCCCCCCCCTAAAAACAGTGGGATCCGTCACTTAGGCCACGGTCGTCACCGATAGCCGATACCGTCTCTCGCCAGACTGTGCCGGCCGCCTTATGTGCCGCCATGAAGCGTCCTGCGGCAGGCGATTTTCTCGAATTAAGAATGTAAGAGATCCTTATCTCATTTCAAGTCCCATCAAGACGTCCGGATGTCAGCGCAACGACCGCCCTGCGGCAGGCGATTTTCTCAGACAAGAATGTGAAAGTGAACGGTACTTATTTCCCTTTCACGATCTTGCAGTGATCCAGCAGGAAATCCAGGACCTTCGGTTGCAAAAGAAGCAACTCTATCGTGTCGCGCCCGTAAGCCTTCTCGAACTCATCCTCGTCCTCATAACCGCTCTGCTCGGCTTGTTCGGCGAGGCCGTCCTTGTATTCTTTTTCGCTTAGGGAGAGTTTCTCCTTCTTCGCGATAAGCTCTATGGCGTATTCAAGCTTGATCGAATTTTTTACGTAATCCTCCGGGCTGACCCCGTAGTATGTCTTGAACATCTCGGCGGCGGTGGAATTGTTCTGCTTGGCCATTTCCCCGAAATACGACTCGACGCTGTCGGTAAACTCTTTGATCTGATCCTCCGGGTATTTGCTCACCACACAATTTTCGAGAAGCTTGTCCCATATCTGCTGCTCTTTGGAATTTTTCGCGGCCTCGGCGTTCGTATCCTCAAGCTCTTTGCGTATCTCTTTTTTGTACGCCTCGACGGTCTTCGCGGTATCGGAAAGCTGAGGAAGGATCTTCTCGGTAAGCTTCGGGACGTCGAGCTTTTGGATGGAATGAAGCGTCATGGTAAATACGGCGTCCTTGCCCGCCAGCGACTCTTCGTAATCCTTCGGGAACGTCACGTTCACGTCGAAGGTTTCACCGATACTGTGCCCGATAATTCCCTCCACAAAGCCGTCCACATAGCCGCCGGCTCCGATCTCGATCTCCTGCTCCTTAGCAGTCCCGCCCTCGAAGGCGACCCCGTCGACCTTGCCCTCATAGTCTATGACGACCACGTCGCCGTCTTTCGCGGGTCTGTCGGTGACATCCGTCTTCGTGCCAAGCTGCGCGAGCTCACTGTCAATGCGCTCCTGCACGTCGTCGTCCGTCACCTTCTCGGTGCTGTCGGTGATCTCAAGTCCCTTGTACTTCTTGATGACGATCTTGTCATTGCTTATCCTGCCGCAGCCAGCCAGGGCGCACACCATGACCGTCGCCAAAACCGCCGCGAGAATCTTCCTTAAAATATTTCCTCTCATATCCGCCCCTTTATCATTAACATCCAAGACGTCTCCGGAATCACGTCACATCTGTGACTCGATGGGGTGCGGCCCGTATCCGACCAATCCTATCTGTCCGTCCGCGAACCCTTCCCGTCCGTCCATCGTCAGCCTCAGCCATTGGTGCGTCCACTGATTCTCGTTCACATGCGTCCACCCGTATCCCATAAGCGAAAGCACAAGCCCCAGAGCGCGGGTGCATCCGGCGCACGAGGCCGTCCCCTTCACAAACACGCCGTACGCCTCGGCGTAATACGGTCCCGATTCCACATGCGTTCCCCTGTTGTAATATCCCGCCACGGCCTCCGCCGCCTTGCTTACGCGCTCGAGATCGGAGACGCCTGTCGGCACCTCTGCCGCTATCCGGCGGGCGACCGCCAGAGCCTCGGCGTTTTCGGCGTCGGTCAATTTATTATTGAAAAGCTTCGCCTCATCGGGAGAAAGCGGACCGTTCGTATCTCCGCAAACGGTGCACCGCCCGTGCGAATAAGTATGCGTATGCTCCGCGCTCTTCGCGGGTTCCGAGGGCTTTGCGCTCGAAAGAGCCGGCGCAGGGACGGAAGGCACGGAAACAGAAGGCGCAGGCGCGGGTTCGGGATCAGCCGTCGGGGTTTCCTGATCTTCGGTCTTGGCCTCCTGCCCGGACTTCGGTTCCCCGGCCTTAGCCGCGGACGCGGACTTTGGTGTCTTCCCGCTTTGTTGCCCGGCGGTTTTACCGTTTTCACCCGAACAGGCCGCAAGTACCACGCATAATAAAGCGGCCGCAACAGCCGACACGATACGTAACTTTTTCATTTCCGTAACTCCTTAACCGCGAAACATTATCACACGAATATATATTTTCGTCAAGGAGATTGGATGTGTTTGTATCACGTCGGCCATCCGGCCGCTATTTTGTCCTTACGCCCCGTACAAGGAGCCTGTGAGTCGTCCTGCCGTACGGATGGCAGGTGACCAAAGTGCAATAATCCTTACCTTTCTCTATCCGAAGATCCGAATACGCGTCCGGATCCCGGGCGTCGATAACGCTGATATCGCTCACCGTGTATGTCGCCGTCACGCCAAGCGACGTCACGAAGAAATTATCGCCTTCCTTCACCCGGTCCAGGTGCTCGAACATCACGGCGGAGGCCATATTCCGGTGCGCGAGCAGAAAACTGTGCGAGCTTTCGCCGCCTACGGGGAGCGATGACATCTCCAGATGGGCGCACCCTTTATCCAGACTTTCTTCCGACGAATATCTGTAAATAGGGAGCCTGACGTCTATGGACGGGATTTCCAGATAACCTATCACGTCGGTACCCGGCACGGCAAGCTGCGTCCCGTACAGATCCCTGCTCTCGGAAGGCATTTCTCCGGAGACATACGGACGTTTCTCGGCGCAGTCCGCATTGTAGCTTAACGCGCGGCTCTTTATATCCTCCACCTGCGCCGTATCAAGCGCCTCGACGGCGGCCACGTAACCCTCGATTGCCTCCTCGTGCCGTCTGTCGGTAATCCTGACACTCACCGGGCGGTAGCAGAAGACGACGAGCGCGATTATGACAAGCAAAACCGCCGCCACCGTAAAGAGCTTTCGCCGCCCGGATCCCTTGGCGTGATTCTTATTTCTCATGACGGCCGCGCCTCCGCGTTATCAGCGCCACCGCAAACGCCGCCGCCAACAGACATAAACCCGCCGCGATATACGTCCCCGCCCCGATAAGGCCTCCGGTGAACGGAAGAACCGCCGCGCGTCCATTCCGGAAGATATACGATATGTTCACACCGTCTTGCGTGATATTTCCGCTTATGCTGTCGTCGGCGCGGTTGACTTGCTCATCAACCTCAAGCCCGCCGGATGCGGTCTCCTTTTTCACACCTTGCAGGTTGTATCCGTTCCTTTCGGTCTCCGCGACGGTAAAGATCGATCCGAGCGGAATCCCGGAAACGGTGACCTTCTCGCCGTGCCGCAAAGTGAACTCGGCTGTGTATATATGCGAGCCGTCCGCGCCTGTCTCCTCTGTCCAAGTGGGAGGGAAAGCTTCGTCCTGCGTACTTTCCGATACGGTTTCAAGTGTATATTTTTTATCGGCGGTTTTTCCATTGGCCGATTTCCCTACCGATTTCTCGCCGATTGTTTTACCGGGGATTGCATCTCCCGGCACCGTATGTTTGTCAGTTAATTGCCCGACGGCGGATGTCCCGATGTTTGACGTCACGGTGTCTGACGTCCTGACGGATGTTTGCCCGACAATAGATGCCCCGGTGCCCGATGTCCCGATGGATGTTTTCCCGATGGTTGAAGTCCCGGTGCCCGATGTCTCGGCGGATGTTTTTTCAACGGTGAGCAAATCCTTCGTGAATTTATATCCCAGCTTATCATCCCGGGGGACGGTAAGCGTCACCTTAAACCTAAATTTCCCGCCCTTGTCATCGTCCACGACTTCTTTTTTCACCCCGAGCGAACCGGTGATATATGTATTGACATAATGCGCCGCCGACTCAAAAAAGCTTGTTTGTCCGGACGCTGTTTTACCGTCAACTTGCTTATGTACCTCTCGCTGCATATGGGTAAGACTTTTGAACGAATATCCGTCCGCAGCGTCTTTATCACTAAGATTCTCGGTGACTGTGTACTGATTTTTCATAGGAATACCGGTGAAGAGGAGTCCGTAGCCGTGCTTCAGCGTAACGCTTGCGATGTCGTCGACGAAATTCACTGTCACGGCCCAATACGGACTGTTGGTGCTGTAATCGCTCTCCACCGTGATGTCTGTAACTTCCGATCTGTCATCGGAGTCAGCGGGAGACAGCTTAAGAAGCGGGAATCCGCCAAACAACGATTCGTCGCCCTCCGTCGTCTCCGTCGTCAGTTTCTTCGTAAACGCGCTCTGACCTGCCGGATCGTCTCCTGTCTGACTTGCCGGCGCGCCGCTTTCGTCCGCGTAATTTCCCTCTTCATTCGGAGCGAACGACGCGTACTGCTCCTGTGTGAAAAGCCACACGCTCTTGGCCGAGTACGTCGCCCCGCCGCTTCCGTCTTCGACCGTCAGAATGTCCTTTAGGCTGTCTTCCGTGAAACCATCCGGCTTCGGCGCGTTCTCATCCGGGTTCTGATAGACGCGCAGGGCATTGCCGCCCGTATTCGACCCGATGAAGACATAATAAACCTCGGTATCCACCGGCAACGACGTCCCGTCCTCATAGGCGTATTCCGGCTCTCCGCTCTCATCATCATATCCGGTCAGAATGACACGTCGGCCGTCTATATCCGCCAACGCCTTCGTCCCGTCGGTGTTCAGAAGAAACAGCTTCGAGTCAGTCATGACATCCGCGTAGTTAAGCTGTCTGTGCCAATTGCCGTCATCGTCAGCCTTTACCACTACGGCGTCATACTCCCCGCTGCGACCTTGAATCGTGACGTCGAAGGAAAACACCCTGTCTGTGTTAAACGGCTTTCCCGGCTCGGCAGGTTTGACGGTCTTCGTAAGCAGAAGCGCCGTGTCGGCGACGGTCAGCCTACCGTTATTTCCGAGATATACGTCCACGACGATGTCGTTTGACTTGCCGTCCTCACCCGCGCTCAAGCTGATCGTCGGAAGATAGTAATTATTCGCCGTACGCGTAATGTTGCCGTTGTAATACTGTATCGTGAAACTGTCATCTTCCGCTTTGTCAGGGAAACGGGCTTCTTTGTAATAGCCGCCATTTTCGGGATCTGAATCGGTGTACGCCCATCCCCCACCTTGAACTTCACTATCCCCACTGTAGTTTTCCGCCAGGCAATAATTTTTTACCTTCGAACCTACTGCCTGCGCGAGGTCGCCGACACGCAAAGCCCCGGGCTTCGCCGCCACCGTCCAGTCGCCGCTTTTTAATGCGTCATTGTGTTTAGTTTTCAGATTCTCTGACAGCGACTCCAACGGTGTAAGCTTACCCGAAGTAGTATTCGTATATTCCTCCGGTGAAAGCCCTATATAATCCTTGCCTCTCGAACTATCCCCGGTATCGTCAAACGAATGATAGGGATATATCTCATCATTTGCCCCGCTTGCGTCGTACCAGCAAAGCATGTCCCCGTTCTTTATTCCGGACGACTGATACGCGGAGCCGAACTCGCTGCCTTTCCTTGCGACGCAGTACCGAACCGGTGTACCCGTACCGTCACCGTCGCCGGCGGGAGCGCTGCCACCATCGTATGCCTGAAGCTCGAAGTAATCTATCGGCACAAAATAATACGCGTCCGACGGGAACGGATCTTCTCCTTCTTCCGTATGTGTAACATCGGTCAGCCTGTCGTCTTTCAGGAGAACCACCTCGCCGGATCGCAGCGTAATCGCGGGGTTCTGAGAATTTAAGGCGCTCGTAATCGCGTCTGAGACAGTGCTTTCGTTATTCGGATCGGTGATATCTCCGTCGACGGAAATCTCAAGATCCGCCGCGACTATCTTCCCGCCGAACTCGGCGAGATTCGTCCCTTCGCCCGATCCTCCGGGAGTCGTTTCTCCTGACCCTTTACCGCCTACTCGTTTCCACATAACACCGCCCCCACCGTCATCATATCGGTAGGCGGCCCGATAGAGAGGAAGCGCCTGTTGGAATATATAATACCTGTTATCGCTGCTAGGTGAGAATGTCGCCGCCGGATCGCCGTAGGAATACTCCACGCTGCTGGTCACGTAGTCGCCGTATCTGTTCTCCGGATTGTACCAGTTAGAGAAAAACTCCAGACTGCCGACTCCGTCATCATTGCCGGCATTAAGCCCACGAGCCTTCGACCACGCTTCGGATATCGACTTGTTCTGCTTTACGTATTCCGCGCTCACATCCGCGGTATTTATATGCCCGTCGCCGGTCAGGATGTCTTCGCTCACACCCACTTCATAGAAGATGCGAATCGGAAATGAGGCCGGGTATCCTGAGGAGCCCTCCTCCATGTTGCTCTTATACGTCCACCCGCCGTTATCGTCCTGCGTGAGCGTAACCGTACGCAGGGGAAGCATATATCTCGGGATATTGATCCACAGCGCCCGGTCATAACCGGTATCCGTGTGAAGTCCTCCGTGCAGCACGGAATCGTCACTGTAACTTCCGGTATCCTCCACCCATACCCGCAGGTCGTTTAAAGTATACACGCCGACCTGTCCCTCACTAAGAGCTTCCGTATCAGGCCCGTAAGCGGGATTCATGCGACGCTTAGCGCGTTCATCTTCATTCACATTAACACGATAAAACGTATAAGTGGTGCTGATGAATTTCCTGTACTGCGCCGGATTGTTTGCTTTAAGA
>CAYLRF010000027.1:18495-22593 GCA_964385995.1 uncultured Faecalimonas sp. | reverse complement strand
GCGCGATTTTATCATCTGGCATTTGCGGCGGATTTGATGTATTATGATATCCGGTTGTCGGTTTTATCTTTTTCACAATTTTTTAAGGAGGACAAACACATGAGACGCTCTGAAATCAATGCCGTTATTCACGAAATGGAGGCGATGTGTGAAAAATACAGCTGCTTCCTGCCGGGATTTTGCCGCATGACACCCGATGACTGGCAGCGCGCGGGGCATGAGTACGATGAGATCCGCGACTGTATGCTGGGATGGGATGTCACGGATTACGGACTCGGAAATTTCGATAAGACAGGTCTCGGGCTTATCACCATTCGAAACGGGTGCCGAGTGAAAGCGGACAAATATCCCAAAGTCTACGCCGAAAAACTCCTCTATCTCAGAGAAGGACAGACATCGCCCAATCATTTTCACTGGTTTAAGACTGAGGACATCATAAACCGCGGCGGCGGAAATGTCCTTATCCGTGTCTTTAACAGCCTCCCGGATGAGACGGTTGACCGCCTCTCGGATGTAACAGTGCATTCAGACGGCATCACCCGCACGGTTCCCGCGGGGACATTGATAAAACTTACGCCCGGCGACAGCCTGTGGGTAACGCAGAGGATGTACCACGAATTCGAGGTTGAGTCCGGCACGGGTCCGGTACTTTTGGGCGAAGTCAGCCAGTGCAACGATGACAATAACGACAACCGTTTCGAGAATTCCCTCGATCGCTTTTCGGTTATCGAAGAAGACGAGCCGCCGTACCGCGTCCTTTGCAACGAGTATCCGCCGGCAAAATAATCTTTATAATCTCTCCAGATTTGCGAATTTGGCGAAGACTTTTCGGGTCTGACCCGAATCATATTTGACGGTAAGCTCGTAGTCACGGCCGCCTTCCGTGACGGCAGTGACTACCCCCTCGCCGTATTTGCGGCTGCGCACACGATCGCCCGGCTTATACATCGACTCCACGCCGTCTTTGACCCCGAAGGACTTCGCCGGCGGACGATCCGCGATATTTTCCCCTCCGACATACGTGCCGATATACCCGGCGCCGCTTATTCCCGCGTCCTTGCCTCCGACGAATCCTCCGGGGCCTGAGATCGTCATCCCGCCTCCCGCGGTGCTTCTGCCCCGACCACTCTTACTTACGCCGTATCCTCCCCCGTATTCATTTTCGGGGAAATAATAACTTTTTTTACCGCGATACGATCCCCGTTCTCTTTTTTCATCCAACACCTCCGGCGGTATCTCGTCTATGAACATCGACCTGTCATTAACGCGCAGGGAACCGTTTACCATGCGTTCATCCGCGAATGTGAGCGTCAGATCTTCCCTGGCCCGCGTAATCCCGACATAGCAAAGCCTTCTCTCTTCCTCGATCTCCTCCCGATCCGCGCCGTACAGGGCCGCGCCCGACGGAAACATCCCGTCTTCCATCCCGACGAGAAATACCTCCGGAAATTCCAGTCCCTTCGCGCTGTGAAGTGTCATCAGCGTCACGTAATCTCCGTCCCCGCTAAGGCTGTCGATATCGGCGACCAGCGCCACATCCTCCAGAAATCCGCTTAAGGTCGGCTCCTGCTCGCAGCCCGCCTCATACGAGGCCGCCTTGTTTATAAGCTCGCCTATGTATTCCTTTCTTTTCTCGTACTCTTCCTCGTCGTCGGAGCGCAGGGACTCCTCGTAACCCGTCTTATCCATGATGTAAGATAAAAGCCTTGAGGGCGGCATTTGGCCCGACTTTTCCTTAAAATCGTCCATCATTTCCACGAACTCATTGATTTTCGCGAGGCCTCTTGTCACGCCCGGCATCGTCCCCGCCTTTGTGAGAGCGTCAAAAAAGCCCGTCCCCGTCCTGTCCGCGTATTCCTGAATCCTGTCAATGGTGGTATTTCCTATGCTCCTTCTCGGAACATTTATAATGCGCCGCGCCGCCAGATCGTCGCTTGCATTATTTATTACCTTCAGATAGGCGAGAAGATCTTTTACCTCCCGTCTGGAATAAAAATTTACGCCTCCCACGATCTTATACGGTATGCTTCCCGCCACGAAACGCTCCTCAAACAGCCGCGACTGCGCGTTCGTACGGTAAAGCACGGCAAAATCACCGTAGGATCGTCCTCCCCTCGCGACTTTTTTTGAAATATCCTCGGCCACATAACCTGCCTCATCCTTCCCCCCGGGAAAACCGATGACCTTTATCCTGTCGCCGTCGCCTTTAGATGTCCAGAGCCTCTTTTCCTTTCTCGCCGTATTGTTCGCGATGACGGCGTTCGCGGCGGTGAGTATGTTTCCCGTCGAGCGGTAATTTTGCTCCAGACGCACCACGTACGCGTCAGGAAACACTTTTTCAAAATCCAGGATGTTTCGGATATTCGCCCCGCGAAATTTATATATTGACTGATCGTCGTCGCCGACCACGCAGAGATTTCTGTATTTACCTGCGAGGAGGCTTACCATCTGAAACTGCGCCGTGTTCGTGTCCTGATACTCATCTACCGAGATATATCGAAATCTCTCCTGATACGCTTCCAGTATGTCCTGATTTTCCCGAAAAAGAGTAACCGTCTTTACAAGCAGGTCGTCAAAATCAAGCGCGTTATTTGCCCGAAGTCTCCTTTCGTATTCGCGGTAGGACGCGGCCACGAGACTTCGGTAAATATCTCCCGACGAAGACTCCTCAAATTCCCGTGCGCTCACACATTCGTCCTTCGCGGAAGATATGGCCGACAAAAAAGCCCGTTCCCTGTATTGCTTCGGATTCAGACCCATCGACTTAAAAACACCCTTCATCACCGTCAGCTGATCGTCCGCGTCGTAGATGGCGAAATTTCTGTCATATCCGAGTCTGTCGATATATCGCCGCAATATCCTGACGCAGGCCGAGTGAAAGGTGCTGACCAAGATTTCCCGGGCGGCGCCGCCTACGAGTCCGTCGACTCTCTCGCGCATCTCATTTGCCGCTTTATTCGTAAATGTGATGGCGAGGATATTCCACGGATTTACGCCTTTTTCACCTATGAGATAGGCGATCCTGTGCGTAAGCACTCGGGTTTTACCCGATCCCGCCCCCGCCAGGATGAGCAGCGGCCCCTCCGTATGAAGCGCCGCGTCCTTTTGCTGCGGATTCAAACTGTCGTAAATACTCATTGTGGCTTCCCTTCTTGCTTTTCCCGTTATTTTTCATCACTGTTATTCTGTAATCCGCCCTACTCTTCCGCTCTGCTCATACCAAACCTTATGAAACATCATCTTTACAGCGTTCGCATACGTTATTCGTTATTTTGCGCACGTGTATTCGTTTTATCTGCGTATGACGTGTGTTGCAATTTCAGTTTATCGGACAACGCGTGAATTTGACGCAAATCGCTCAAATCCCCTTGCCTGAGGTGTGAAAATTGCGCCTTGTGATGTGACATTGCATACTTTATAATGTCATGCGGGGTGCGGACATGGCAGTCGATAAAGATAATCTCATAAAAACCATATCGGATATGATCTCGGGGATCGATTACGTGCGCGTTAAAGACGTCCCGGACATCGGCCTATACATGGATCAGGTCACATCCTTCATGGAGAAGGAGTTAAAGTCCGCGAAGCGACACGTCGACGACAAGATACTCACCAAAACCATGATAAATAACTACGCGAAAAATAAGCTTCTTCCGCCCCCGGACAAAAAGAAATACAGCAGGGAACACCTGCTGCTGCTCACATTCATCTACTACTTCAAAAGCTTTTTGTCCATAAGCGACATTGAAAATCTCCTGCGACCCGTCACCGAGAGATATTTCGGCTCCGAGCGCGGCATGGACATTTCCCGCGTATACGAAAAAATCTGCGAGGCGACGGTGAAACGGGTTCGCGATATGAAAAGCGATATAAAAGCGACATACGAAGCGTCCGGGGAAATCTTCGGCCCCTCTGAAGATGACGACGATTTTCTCAGGCTGTTCGCCTTCATATGCGAACTTGGCGCGGACATCTACGTGCGTAAAATGATCGTCGAGAAACTCATCGACATGACGGCAAATGAGCGTTTAGAGTCTGATACACACTCATCCGTCTGAAAATCCCATGCGACCATCCGGCCCCGGAGCGCGTGAACGT
>CAYLRF010000027.1:5942-18395 GCA_964385995.1 uncultured Faecalimonas sp. | reverse complement strand
GCCGCTGATTCCAGCCTTAGCAACCTTAGCCCCGAGGATTCCATCCTTAGCCGCGGATTCCAATCTTCAATTCCCGTCGCCGATTTTCGTCCGTAGGGCTGTCCGAAAATCATAACCTCATCCCGATGTCGCCGGCCGCGTTACGACAACTTTCTTAACTCACCGTGTCACGTAACCGCGACTCAACTTCGTTTATCAAGGCCGCCATTCGCCTTACGACAGCTTCTTCTTGACTCACCGCGTCCCGCAACCCCAACTCAAATTCGTTCATCAAGGCCGCCATTCGCCTTAAGACAGCTTCTTTTTAACTCTCCCGAATACTATCACAAGGCAGATCAGATGAGCTATCGAGGTCAGCAGCCATGAGACCGGCAGGGCCGTCAGAAGCACCGTCAGATCATGGTATTTACGAAACACCGTATAAACCCACAAAACCCTGAAGCCGCACGCTCCCACAAGAGTGACTATCATGGGCATCACCGAATATCCGAGCCCACGTATCGCGCCGAAGAGCACTTCCATTATCCCGTCCAGAAAATATGTCGCCCCGACGAGCCTTAAGCACTGCATTCCGTACTTTACGACCGCGGGATCATCCGAATATATCCCCAGAAGCTGCTTTCCGAACAATATCGCGAGCCACCCCACACCCAAACCTATCACGATTACCGCCGCCACACATTCAGGCACGATCTTTTTTATACGGTCAAATTTCCTGCCTCCCAGGTTCTGGCTTACAAAGCTTACCGTCGTCTGGTGCATGGCATTCATCGAGACATAGATAAATCCCTCGACGTTCGCTGACGCGGCTCGCCCCGCCATGACCGATGAGCCGAATGAATTGACAGACGACTGCAGCACTACATTCGCGATGGAAAATAACGCGCTCTGAAGCCCTGCGGGAAGCCCTATCCTTAAAATCCCCGAAAGCTGCTGCTTATAAATGCGCAGACCCTTAAGCGACAGATGTATCGCGCCTTCGCTTCGGACAAGACAGCGAACCACCAGCGCGGCTGACAGACACTGGCTTATGACGGTGGCTAAAGCGACGCCCGCCGAATCCATATGAAAAACTATCACAAAAAAGAGATTCAGGCAGATGTTTAACGCGCCCGCAATCGAAAGGTAATACAGCGGCCTTTTCGTGTCTCCGACCGCCCGCAGGACGGAACTTCCGAAATTATACAAAAGCATCGCCGGCATTCCGACGAAGTAGATCCGCATGTATAGCGCGGCCTCGTCTATCACATCGTCCGGCGTTCCCATAAGACCCAGCAACGGCTTTGAGAGAACAATCCCCAATACAGCGAGAATAACCCCGCTTATCAAGCTGAGCGATATGGCCGTATGTACCGTCTCGCCGATTTCGCGCGTCTTTCCCGCGCCGTAAAATCCGGCGATACGCACATTGGACCCGATCGAAAGCCCTATAAAGACATTGACCAAAAGATTGGTAAGAGAACCGGTGGAGCCGATGGCGGCGAGGGATTTGCTGCCCGCGAACTGACCCACAACCACGATGTCGGCGGCATTGAAAAGAAGCTGCAAAATGCCCGAGAGCATAAGCGGGATGGCATACAGCAGTATCTTGCTCAAAATCGGGCCGTGACACATGTCGATCTCATATGTCTTCTTTTTCGCCGATGACATCGCTCTCTCCGTCGCGGTCTGACAGTCGGTAATTCGCGCTTTTTCGCTTAGCATTTACGCGAATCGCGCCGGCAGACCTATACGCCTTAACACGGGAATATACCGTCTCCTTGAACACGCATAAGGATCGCCCGCGCCCGCTTAAAGTAAAACGGCGGCCGCGGGCAAATCACGCGAAAACTATTTCAACGCGACCTCGGCGCCTTCGGCCTCCAGCTTAGCCTTAAGCTCTTCAGCCTCCGCCTTGGGCAGATTCTCCTTAACGATCTTAGGAGCCGCGTCTACCAGATCCTTCGCCTCTTTAAGGCCGAGGCCCGTCACTTCGCGAACGACCTTAATGACTTTTACCTTAGCAGCGCCGGCCGCTACCAGCTCCACGCTGAATTCATCCTTCTCCTCAGCCGCCGCGGCCTCACCCGGAGCCGCAGCCGCCATAACCACGCCGGCCGCCGCCGAAACACCGAACTCTTCCTCGCAGGCTTTTACGAGATCGTTTAACTCTACCACCGACAATTCCTTGATCGCGTCGATCAACTCAGATGTGGACAACTTTGCCATTTTTCTCCTCCTTAACTGACATTTCCTTTATGCCTACCGGGTAAATCCGGGCGTCGTAAACGCATAAGCCTTTGAGATTTACCCCTACTTAAACCTTACTGGGAGCCTTTCGCACTCTCATTTTGACTCATCCGCGATTTTTCGCAGCTTCTCCGCCTCTGGCTTCACGCCGAATTTCGACGCGGCGCGGTTTTCGACACGCCTTTGATTTTCCTGCCGCTTATTTCTCATCACACAGCCGCGAAGATCTTACGATGTCTCGGATGTCGCTTCTTCCGACGCTTGGGCCGCGGGAGCCTCATCCGGAGTCTTCTCGGCGATTTGCTTAATCACACGCGCGAAATTCGTAATCGGTGATTTCAGACTTCCCAGAAGCTTAGAGAGCAGCTCATCGCGAGTGGGGATCTTTGAAAGAGTCTGCACACCCTCCACGTCGTAAAACTTGCCTTCGACGATGGCAGCCTTGATTTCCAGCTGCTCGGCGTCCTGCGCGAATTTGCACAGAATCCTCGCCGGCGCCGTCGCGTCGTCCTTCGATGTCGCGATAGCGCTCGGGCCCTCAAGGTACTCATCCAGACCCTCAAACGGCGTCCCCGAAAACGCTCTCTTAAGGAGCGTATTTTTGCATACCTTGTAGGTGACGCCCGCTTCGCGAAGCTTGCCGCGAAGCAATGTATCCTGCTCCACTGTTAAACCGCGATAATCAACGAGTACCACGGCGGATGCCCCCGCGACTTCTCCGGCTATCGAGTCGACGATCGTCTGCTTTGCCTTGACATTTGCCACTTACAACACACCTCCTTCTTAAAATATGTGATATTAACTCCGAAAATCCCCGGCCTGCCGCGCCACATTCGCGGAACTGCCCGAAAATTTCATCGCCGCCCGTACATACCATGCATCCGAACAGCCAACCGACAATTAGAACATGAGTCAGCCGTTAAGATTTTCCGGAAGCGTGGCATACCGCGCATTCAAACGACGGATAAGCTAAAAACCACGCGCCCGTCCGTATCAAAAAAATGCGTGCCCATCCGTATAAAAACCTCCGTGCCGAAAGACGCGGAGGTTAAGTCATCAGGTTAAACCCTCCGGACGGATTTTGCCGTCCCGAATGGGTTTGTCATCTTCTTCCTCGGCAGGCTGTGGATCGTTCGGCCTTACGGCGCCTGCTGTCTTCGGCGATTTTAAATTTTATTAAGCCTTACGCGGCTCTTACGCGTGCATTCAGATTAATTTGGCGGGATTTACCTTTACGCCCGGTCCCATGGTGGACGTCAATGTAACACTCTTAAGGTAAGCGCCCTTCACGGTCGAGGGTCTCGCCTTCAGGATGGCGTCCATTAGTGTCTGGAAATTCTCGGACAGCTGCTGCTCGGTAAATGACGCTTTCCCGACAGGCACGTGGATGATATTCGTCTTATCCAGACGGTACTCTATCTTACCTGCCTTAATCTCCGAGATGGCCTTCGCGATATCCATCGTCACCGTGCCGGCCTTCGGATTCGGCATGAGGCCTTTAGGACCCAAAACGCGCCCCAGACGTCCGACGACGCCCATCATGTTCGGGGTCGCGACTACCACGTCATAATCAAACCAGCCCTCGTTTTGGATCTTCGGAATCAATTCCTCCGCTCCGACATAATCCGCTCCCGCGTCGATGGCTTCCTGAGCCTTGTTGTCCTTCGCGAAAACCAGAATCCTTACTTTCTTTCCCGTGCCGTGCGGCAACACGACCGCGCCGCGAATCTGCTGATCTGCGTGACGGCCGTCACAACCCGTGCGGATATGCGCCTCTATGGTCTCGTCAAATGACGCGACAGCGCATTTTTTTACCAGAGCGACAGCCTCATCCTTATCGTAAAGCCTGCCTTTTTCGATCTGTCCCGCAGCCTCGGTGTATTTCTTACCTCTCTTCATATCCTGTTTTTTAACCTCCTTGTGGTGATATCGGGAGCAAACCCTCCCACATTTTTTGTTTACCGCTGACCCGGCGATTAAAATGACGCGCGAAATCCAAGTTTAGCTCACATCGGCAGCCGCAAGGACGACACCTTCCGATATCCTTTGCGACCTTACCCCTCCACGGTGACGCCCATGCTCCTGCATGTACCCTCGATCATGCTCATCGCCGCCTCCACGGTATGCGCGTTAAGATCGGGAAGCTTAGTCCTTGCGATCTCTTCCACCTGAGCCTTGGTGATCTTCGCGACCTTCGTCTTATTCGGCACACCCGAGCCCGACTCGATATTGCACGCCTTCTTGATGAGCACGGCCGCCGGCGGAGTCTTCGTTATGAAGCTAAAGCTCCTGTCACTGTAGACCGTGATGACGACGGGGATAATCATACCTTCCTGATCCGCCGTCTTCGCGTTAAACTGCTTCGTAAACTCGACGATATTTACGCCGTGCTGCCCCAGGGCGGGTCCTACCGGAGGCGCCGGCGTCGCCTTGCCCGCGGGAATCTGCAGTTTGATAAAACCTGTAACTTTCTTTGCCATCTTTCATTACCTCCCTGTGGTGTTTACGGGAAATCCCTCCCACTTAGTCACTCGGATTTCTCCACATCCGAAAAGCTTATCTCTACCGGCGTGTCCCGTCCGAAGAGCTCGACGCCGATCGTAAGGCTCTGCTTTTGAAGATTCACGGCCTTCACCATGCCGACCGTATCCTTCCAGGGCCCGGCGGTAACCGTGACCGTCTCTCCCACTTCGTAGCCCAAGACCACGTCGGCCGCCATAATGCCCATGTTATCCACTTCTTCCTGCGAAAGGGGCACCGGTTTGGAGCCCGGCCCCACGAAGCCGGTGACGCCGCGGGTGTTGCGCACTACGTACCAGGTATCGTCGTTCATGACCATATTGATCAGAACATAGCCCGGAAAAAGTTTCTTCATGGAAGATTTCTGCGCACCGTCTTTGAACTCGACTACCTCCTGCATCGGCACCCGCACTTCCGCGATCTCGTCTTCAAGGTGTCTGTTCGCGACGGTTTTTTCTATATTGGCCTTAACCTTATTTTCATATCCGCTGTAGGTATGAACCACATACCAGTTAGCTTCCGACATAAATCCACCTTTCACCCGCGCGGCCCGACATAGCCGTCACCCCGACACGCCGCGCTTATCCGCTTCCGCCGCGATCCGTCATCCCTACATGCCGCGCTCATCCGCTTCCGCCGCGAATCTCTTATCCGCGCCGCTTACTTTGATAAACGTGTTAAAAGATGAGATTTAACACGACCTGAAGCAACGCGTCGACTATCGCGATAATAAGCGCGATAATCACCGAACAGAATATCACCGCTCCCGTCTGCTTTAAAACCGTCTTCCTATCCGGCCAGTTTATCTTTTTAAACTCGGATTTAAGACCTCTAAACCATCCGAACTTCTTTTTTTTCTCTTTCTTCCCGGACTTTTTCTTATCGGACTTTTCCTTGCCGTCCTTCGATTTTTCGCGATCCCGCCCGCGCCTCTTCTTATCCGATCCGGCGTCCGTTTTCGCCCCGTCGTCCTTACCCGACGCGTCTTCCGCGGACACCTGTGCGTCCTTGCCCCCGGCGTCGTCGGCTTCGGATATTTGTGACGTCTCATCAGAAGGCGCGATATCCCCCTCATCCTCGGAGAATCCGTCCGCGTCTTCTGCAGACACCCGCGCGTCCTTACCCTCGGCGTCGTCGGCTTCGGATACATCCGCCGCGTCATCATCGGCATTTGCGGCGATTTCCACGTCAGTCGCCTCTTCGTCAAACTTTATGCCTTCGTACACGTCTTGCGTATCGGCATCGCCGCCGTTTATTTTTTCGTTATCGGTATTATCCGGCATACGCCTCTCCCTCCCGCGCCGCTACTTCGTCTCTCTGTGCAGCGTGTGTTTCCTGCAAAATCTGCAGTACTTCTTTGTCTCCATGCGTTCCGGATGTGTCTTCTTGTCCTTAGTAGTGTCGTAATTGCGCTGCTTGCACTCCGTACATGCCAATGTTATCTTCGTACGCACAACTTCCACCTCGCTTTAACGCTTAATGCTTTATCTGCCGCATTCTTCACAGTATCGCACCGACCGCCTGTCTATTACGGCGCGTCCGCCATCTAAACGCGCCGACCTGAAATACCGGTTCGCGCATCATGTGACAATCTATACCGCGCGCCGCGCCCGACCTTCGACTGTCGCGATCCACGTCGCGCCACACACGGACACCGACGAAACGAGCGGCGTGTCAATGATCATGCCGATCTTGCGCGCCGCGTCACGCCGCAGGCCGACGCCGACCGCATTTCGGGCATAAAAAAAGACCCGTCACACGGTGCAAGAATTCTATCACACGCGCGCGGATCCGGTCAAGCACATTTTTTCGGCCGCCCGGCCGGGCAAGCACATTTTTGGGGCGCTGTTCGGGTGCCGAGCCGAGCAAAGGGGTCCCGGGCGTTATCGAAAAAGAAAGTGGACTTTGTCCGAACGTTAGTTTATAGTGGACACGTGAAATCCTCTGTTTAAAGAAAGGGAAACTTCCATGACTCAAGATACCGAAAACACATTTTCTTCGGGCACAGACAAAGCAGTGCTTCTCGAGCGGGCAAATGACGAGCTTTCCTCCAAACTTCTTAAGTGCGAGCAAAAATGCTTCCTGTTGGAAAATCAGTTAAAAGCGTTTCAGCCCGCTTTTTACGTAAACAGCGTAGACGTCTCTTTGTACTATGACACAGGAAGCGGATTTGACGGTGACCATGTTTTGACTCAGACTATCTTATCCGGTGAGGGAGAAAGCCGCGCGACGTTCACACTCCCCGAAGAAGCCCTCGCCTTAAGCATATACATAGGCTGCCTGCCGTGTTTTATCGAAAACATCCGTTTTAATATACCTGACTTGGTGCCGTCCTCAAACGGTATTAAACTTTCGGATAACTCCTATCTCTTTAAAAGTCCGACGCCGAATTTTTATTTTTCCGACACGAGAGGCTTTTTACGGGACAGCGAAATCTCTTTTGACTTTACATATACGCGGCTTAATTTCGACTGCCACGAAAGCTTTCTTAACGCGATATTCGGGCATCTGGAAAAAGCCTCTTCGCTTATCGATCAGAAAGACGCCGTCGAAGCCTTAACCGTCCGGAACTCAGTGCTTCTGGCAGACCTGAATAAAATGAAAAACTCCAGGTGCTGGAAACTTACCGCGCCGATACGCAAGCTGTCAGACTCGCTGCGCCATGTTCACGAAAGCTGAGCAGTCTGCTTTTCTTTAATATCGTTTACCCGCGCATGGTGTTTGAGGAGCCGGTGGTATTTGGGGAGTGGCACGCTTCTTTCGCATTTTTAATCTCGTTAAAGAGATTTGCGGCGAAAGTCTCTTCGCCGAAATATTTCAAATACGTGTCCCGGCAGCACCCGGCGACTTCTTTTTTCGCGAAAGGCTTTTCCCGCAGCGTTTTTCTCAGACACGCCGCCCATTCTTCCGGGGTATTTTCTCTTAAGATAAGGCCGTTTTCCCCTTCCCTGATATACGCGGTGCTTCCTACAGCTGCCGAACATATGCACATCTTCCCGTGCATCCATCCTTCCGTGATGACAGTCGGAAGCGGATCGTCTCTTGAGGGACATAAAACGCAGTCAGTCATACGGTACAGAGCATCCGTCTTCTCTCTCGGAAGCTGTCCGGCATAAATAACATTCTCGGGATATTTCGCGCTCAGGCTTTCGATATCGCCCATGACATCCCGTTCAAACACGCCTCCCGCAAATAAAAAGACACACTCCCGCAGGATTTCCTCGGGGAGAAGGCCGACGGCTTTGCATAAGATATCCTGTCCTTTGCGTCTGCTTACGGTCCCTATTATTGAAAATACCGTCTTATCTTTTTTAACGGGGCGAATTTTATCACCCCTCTTTTCGCTCGTATCCTCAATCCCGTAAGGCATCAAAGAAACCGATTTGTCCGGGAAAAAACGACGGAACGTATCTGCGGCCCGTCTGCTCACACAGCACACCCGCACATTGTCCTCAAGATCCATGTACGACATCTCGCGGTCATACACTGCCGCGGCGTCATGAATCCACCAAAGAACCGGGACAGATGAGCCGCATAACATCCTGACCGCTTTAACCATCACCGCCGTGTTCGCGATAACCAGATCGCAGTCATAGGCCATCGCGGTTACGGCGGAGACTTCGCGTACATTTTGATCCAAAATGACAGTGACGCCCTGCTTTAAAAATAAAGGCGTCAAAGCATCATAGCAAGGCCCGGCCACCACGATCCCGGGCGGCTGTTTTCTTAAGATGCGCACGGCTTCAAGCAGAACCCTCGGCGCTCCGGTAAGTGAAAACTCATGACTTAACACAAGCGTGCGTTCCCGTCCGCGCGCGAACACATCATCCGCGTTTATCGAACGGTAGCAGTTATACAAAATAAGTCCGATATGCGCCGGGCGCCGGGCGTTCTTTGCCGCGAGATATATGAGGTCAGCCATACTTTCCTCAAAGTTTCCCAACGAAAAAACCGCCCTCGCGAGCGGTTTTGATATCACGGCAAATCCCAGACCGAGAGCTTCGGGATGCTCATCGGGATACAGTACTTCGGTCTGCGCGTCTTCTCCGTACGCGCAGTCAGAATAAACGAAATCGCAACCTTCCCTTATCTTTCCGGCAAAATACGCCAGCGAGGCGCTCATTAAGACGATATCCTTCGCGACGAGAGCGACCGCGTCGTAATCATCCCGCGACAGAAGTTCCCCGGCGGAAATCTTGTAATACAAACGGTGAAACTGTTTACGAAGAGACTGCTCGAATCGGCAAAACTTCATGCCCCCCCCCCTCTCTATGATCGCGAGCACAACACCCTGTGACGGGGGGTAACTTTGACCCTGATATTGCTCTTTCTGCAGCGGAGAGTACTTTTCGTCCATTCTCTTCGTTTTCACACCGCACCGACAGCCGCGGCGAATTTAATTACATTTACCACGTCCCGTTTACAAAGAATTTGTATCTGAAATCTTCAAGTCCCGGATAATCCTCGTGCTTGAAGTCAGGATAAATAAGGTGCTTCTTTTTGCACGTCATATTATTATACGCCGCGTACTGCGTGGACGGCGGGCAGACATTATCTAGAAGACCCGTGCATATCACGGTATCCGCCTTTATGCGCGGCGCGAGATTGTGGACATCGACATATCCGAGTTTGGTGAATATCTCGTCCTCACGCTCATGCCTCGGATCAAAATTCCTGAAATATTCCCTCAGCTCCCCATACGCGTCCTTATCAAGATCCATCTCCCAGACACGCTTGTAATCGCTCAAAAACGGACAGGCGGCCACGGCCCTCGAGATCTGAGGAACCAAAGCGACGCAGGCGAGTGTAAGTCCTCCGCCCTGGCTTCCGCCCTCGGCGTATACTCTCGTCTCATCCACATACTCCGTATCCATGGCTATCCGCGCGAGCATGGCGGTATCCAGAAAAATGTCCCTGAACATAAGCTTCTGAGGGTCATCTTCCGCAAGGCCTCTGATGATGTGCCCGTGTAACGTGTTTCCGTGCACACCGCCCACGTCCTCGCTTTTTCCGCCCTGTCCGCGGACATCAAGCGCGAACACGGACATACCCGCCAGAACGTACTTCAGCTTTGAAACCCAGCTGCCGCTGCTACCCGAATACCCGTGAAACATAAGCACGGCAGGCGCCGCGTCTTTTATATTCGCGGGACGAAGGTGCTGCGCGTAAATTCTGGCCCCGTTCACTCCGGTAAAATACATCTCAAAGCACTCGGCCCCCGGAATCTTAAAATCATCCCTGGCTTTAAGCTCAACATCGGGGTCGGTATTCCACATCTCGTCAAGCGCCTTTTCCCAATAATCGTCGAAATCATCCGGCTTCGGATTTATCCCTCGGTATTCCTCCAGCTTACTAACCGGCATGTCAAGCATCGGCATGACAAATCATCTCCCTTCCAGTCTTTGACTAATCCGCCTTCCTATCCCTTTTAGCTCCCTTCGCCATGAACATCAACATCCGTGCGGCCGCGAAAACGGTTGCCTAAAGCGCCCTCTTTTTCGCCGCCCACATTATACAGCCATTCTCATCGATTGCAAGATATTTTTCGCGTCACTTTTTCCCCGGCATCACCAGTCTGTTTCGCTGGTAATCATTCGTAAGGACTGTATCAATCCCCATCTCAAAGTAGCGCTTTGTCTCCTCGGGATCATCCGACCAGAAGATATTGCAGCGAATGCCGTTCGCGTGAGCCCTCTCCACGGTTTTTTCAAGATAATCCGGCTCGTAATATTTAAAATAAGGCTTAAAAAGCTGGATACGCGTCGCTCCGCAGCTTAGCGCCTCTTCGACCATGTCGCGGTAGGGAGTATCCGAGCCCGCTCCCTGACATCGGCTTATGTGGGGCGCCATTTCGCGAAGCTGCCTCATAAGGGCGGGATTTCCCGTCATGAAATAACAGTATTTCTCACAGTCGTAATCTTTTATAAGGGAAATGATCTTTCGCAGATATTCTTCCGGCATGGGACTTGTCCCGTCAAAGTCCTTGATATGGACGTTCATCACCGTATGGCCCGCGAATTTCCCCAAAATATCGGAAAACTTAGGTATCTTAAGTCCCGCGTAGGCAGCGCCGAATTTACTTCCGAAATCGAGGGCGGCAAGCTCCTCATAAGTATGCTCCCAGACTCTTCCCGTACCGTCTGATACCCGCTCCAAATGGGAATCGTGTATGGAGACAACCTCGCCGTCCTTCGTTGGCCAAAGGTCGAATTCTATCTCGTCCGCTCCCAGCGCGATTGCCGCACCGAACGCTGGCATACTGTTCTCGGGCGCGATGGTATTAAAGCCGCGGTGCGCGCAAATCCTGGGATAGGGCATGACATCATCGCTCTTTACGATGGCGCTTCCTCCCAAACGGTATTTCCATGGTCTGCGCCCGTATTCCAGGTAGCTGTGATGAGTAGAGTCGGGATTGCCGAAGCCCGCCGGCTTAAGATATCTCTTATGGGGATCAAACTCGGCGTCGGCAAGACCGACTTTATTTTTCATGTTCACGAGGACATTCCCGTCAGGCGCGGTGATCATGCTACAGCCGCCCACGGGGGAATCCTCGCCCATACTTACCGAGGAGCGCACGACATACGCGTTGCAGTTGTAGCTCAAAAAGCAGGTCATAAGCTCAAGCGCGCGGGGCGTATCGCTTCGCTGATGAGAACAGCATATGATGACGTCCGGATTATATCTGGCGATATTCGAGTACGCCTCGTAAAAATAGGCGTCGTAACATATAAGAAACCCGTATCGCACACCGTCCGCTTCCAGTATGACGGGCGGATTAAACTCAAAGGTGTAATCCCGATCGAGCATCGCCATCTCGGAAGGCACCAAATGCTGCTTATAATATTTCCCGATGATCTCTCCCGAGCGGTCAATGGCGTAAGTCGTATTGCGCAGGCTCCCGTCTTCCATACGGTGATATCCGTTCACGAAAAGGATCGCTTCGCAGCGCTTTGCCGTGTCGGCCGCCTTTTGAAGCAGCCGATCATGATATCGCCTGTAACTTTCTTCGGTCTCCTTAAGATCTTTGGCAAAGCACGGCGTGTCGGAGGATTCGGGCATTACTATGAGATCGAGGCTTTCGTCGCATTGATCCATAAGGCAAAGTTCCGCCTCAAAATACTCATCCGACTTGGAATAATCCGTCGAATAACCCGGCTGAATAATACATGCTTTCAAGCTTGCATTTCCCCTCTCTTTCGTCAGATCGCCCGAAAACCTTAAAGTCCGCCTCAGACGGCGGCTTTTTCGGCCTCATACGCCTCTCTTACGCCTCTCGCCAGCTGATCCGCGCAGGATGTGCCGCGCATTCCGCACTCGACACCCGAAAGCTTGGACGCTATTTCCTCCACGGTCCACCCGTCGATAAGACGCGGGATCGCCTTAAGGTTCCCGTCGCAGCCTCCGAAGAATCGGACGTTATAAACCCTGTCACCGTCTAAATCCATGCTGATAACCTGCGAACATGTGTTCTTTGTCCTGTAATCGTAATGAAACATAATATCCTCCTTCTTGGTCCTTTACGACACCTCACCTTTCATCCCGATCTGTACCGATAAAACCTTCCCGAAATCTGCGTCGCGATACGCTTCCCTAAAACCACCGTCGCGATACACGAGACACCGCCCGCCGCGGCCGAACATTTGAACACAGCACAACGCGGGCAGCGGCAACGGGATTTGGATCTTCCGAAAAACTCACGCGAAA